>JAIOPU010000183.1 GCA_021413725.1 Armatimonadota bacterium
TGCCAGTCCATGATGCTGTGGTACCAGCACATTTTCATGCCCTGCTTTCGGCAAGCCGCCGCCATTTCCGCCATGATGTCGCGCTTAAAGGGCGACCCCATGACATCCCAATCCGTGAATTTGGAGTCGAAAAGGGCAAAGCCGTCGTGGTGCTTTGTTGTGATGACGACGTACTTCATCCCGGCGTCTTTCGCCATTAGGACGATCTTCTCGGCGTCGAAATTCACGGGATTGAATTGGGACTGAAACTTCTCATATTCCTGAACCGGGATATGCGCAGTTTCGCGGATCCACTCCGCATGGTTAGTTTTTCCCTTCCACTCCCCAGCGGGAACGGCGTAGAGGCCAAAGTGGATGAATAGGCCAAATCTGGCCTCGTCAAACCACTTCATCCTCTTAGCTTTCTCAGCCGGAGTCTCGGCAAACGTTGTCGCGCAAAGAAAGGCAGCAAACAGAAGGAGTGCGATTTTCACAAAGGAAGTTTAACCCATTCCCGAGTCCTTTTTAGTCTCGGAACGGATCAAACTCTTTCTCGCCCGCCATCGCAACGCCAACGGGTGTGAGCGTGTGCAGAATCCGCACACTTTCTTTGTGCTGTTCCAGCACGTCCGGCAATCGCTTATAGCAATGCGGCGCCTCGTCGGTCCCGGCCCCACGAAGTACGACTTTCTCGTCCTCGAGCCAGCGTTCCATCATGTGGCGCGTTATCTGGCCGCCGAGGCGCATCTTACCCTTTCGCTTTCCGGCGGCTTGAGTGCGACTCAACACACGACCTGCTCCATGGATCGTCGAGTACATCGCAGCCGTGCTGTCCTTATGTGCGACACCTTCCAAAATGACGGAAATATCGCCCATCGAACCACCGACAAACCCCTTTTGACCAGGGAATGCGGGAGTTGCACCCTTCCGCACAACCCAAAGATCCTCTCCGCCGTGGGTTTCTCGCCAGGCGAAGTTGTGGTGATTGTGGACTTCGTCCAGAACCTTGGCCTTGAGGATTCGCGCAACCTTTCCGCAGACCCAATCGCGTCCAGCGTAAGCATATTGCCCCGCCAGTTCCATCAACTCTAGATACTCCGCCCCCAAGTTGGAACGCTGGTGCAGAAGAGTCGCGGACGTAAACATCCCTTCCTGCGCACCGGCAGCCTCCAAGTAGAAAGTCGCAATCGTGTGCCCAAGACCTCTCGAACCGAAGTGAACGCCAATCCAGACACGGTCAAGTTCGTCGGTGAACAGGTCCACGTAGTGGTTTCCACTCCCGATTGTTCCAAGCTGATTGCGAGCCGAATCCTTCTTCGCGCGCACCGCCGGAAGAGTCCAGGCTGCGCTGTCAAACAGCGCATGATCGACCTCTTCTTGGTTGTTACGCCCGATTCCGAAACTAATCTTTGCGAAAATATCATCCATGATGCGATTGATATTCTTTCGTAGTTCTTTGCCAGACATATCGGTCAAAACCGCCTTGTTACCACACGCGATGTCATAGCCCACTCCGCTTGGAGAAATGTGCTCTTGGTATGCGGCAACGCCCCCAATCGGCATCGAGTAGCCGACGTGGTGGTCTGCCATCAGGGCAACCTGAAAAGCAGTCTCCGAAACTGTTTTCATTTGCTTGACTGCATCTTCCAAAACAGGGTCTCCCCAAACCGGGATCCCATCAACGATCTTCATTTTCTTATTTCCTATTTTCCTATCCTGACAAAAAAAATCAGGCCCGCGTTTCGCGCGGGCCTGATTTTGGAGCGATAAATTGCTACGAGTTAGGTGCGCAAAGGCAAACGACGACGACGTGCGCCGATTCGCTTTCCTATTTGGTATGTTGCAACTAATCTCATAGCGGTGAAATTCTACCAGAAAAAATAATTATCCGCCGCCAGCGGTCGCGGCACCGCCGCTTCCACCTTCATCTACGGGTGGGGTAGGGTCGGATTGTTCAGGCTGAACCTCGGGTCGCACGGCGGATTCGGAGCGCGGAGTCCGTCGTTTCTTGCGTTTGGTCGATGTGCGGGCTTTGACCGCAGGCTCATCATCGGCATCAATCTTCACTTGAGGGCCGTCCTCGGGGGTTTGCAACAAGTTCGACTTATTTTCGGCCTCCAATTCAAGCTGAGCCTTTTCGGTCGCGGTCAGTTCTTTTTCTGGGGGTGCAGGAGCGAGTTTGGACGCGCCAATCTGTGGGCCAACCACAAAATAGCCCAACACCGCGACGAGGGCGGGAATTACCAGCCACTTCACGAGTCCCTTTATTATCCTTGCCCCTTTGCTCATTCTTGTCTTCGCCCGAAATTGACGGGTACCCTACTATTTACCCCAAATGCCCTCACAGCTTTACCAAGATTTGCTCGATATCGAGGTCGGAACCCTCGAAGCTCTACCCATCGAGTCCCGTTCCACCACCCCTTGCTACCCCTATCCGAACCTAAAACCGACTGGACGACGCCAAATGATGTCGCTCCGAACGATTGTTTTGGAAAATGATCTGATTCGGGTGACGGTTTGCCTTGATCTGGGCGGCCGAATTCTGTATATTCTCGACAAACGGACCGGCATTGAGATTCTCCCCAAGATGACCGCCCTAGATCTCATCGAAGGCGGCTCGCGCGGAGCTTGGCTCCCGGAGGGGATTCAATGGATGGCGGAGCGTGAGGCTCGCGCGAACGCTTTGGGGCCAGTTGAGTTTTTGATGATCGAGCCGGAAGAGGACGACCAGCCCGCGACTTTGATTCTGCACGAGTTGATTGCTGGGGTGGGAATCAGTTTGCAGGTGACTCTGGAATTGCCGCCGGACTCGGCAACAATTATGGTTGCGTTCCAACTCAATAGTCGCAATATTCTCGGGTGGTATGCCAACGTTCAACCCGGCCTTAGACTCCCAGGTTCCCTTGCCACCGCATGGCTTAACTCGGAAACTGCCGGTTTTTACGATCCGCAACGGGATGCGGGAGTAAACATTGAATTTGAGTCACCTGACATCTGCGCTATTGATGAATCGGGAGGTGAACTTCTCATTAGAAACCAACCTCAAGACGCTAAGGCAGTCGGAAAGCGGGATTGCAACAAGTGGGTTTACTCCATAACTCCTTTCTCCGGATTGGGAGGTTTTTCCAAGGCAGTAAACGGTCTCATTGGTTTCGTGAAACCGGGCCAACTGACGCTCTTGTCGAATGCTGATTTCGTTGGAAAGATATTCATCTTAGACAAACTCGGGAACACTCTGGAAGCAGATGTTACGGTCAAATCCAACATCCCCGTTCCACTAGGGTTACCGCCAGATTCAGGGATTCCTCAATCAATTTTAGTGAGAGACGAGAAAAAGATTACTCTCTGGGAGTGGACAACAGACGAGCAATCGCTTTCAATCACTCCCTACGAGCAAGTGACCTCTAGTGCCGACCTCTTAACTCTGCAATTTGTGGAAGCACCCGATACGATTCCTTCGCGCCGTTTCTTGCAACGCCGAAGCGGTGGATCGCGAGCCATCTTTTACACGGTCGAAGGAATGCTCCGCCTCGGGCGCGGGGAATTTGCCCAAGCTGCCCATTGCTTCGAAGACTCGCTCCTCTACAACGGTAGCGACCCCCTCGCCTGGTACTCGCTCGCCCTCGCCAAACGCCTCGCCGGAGACGAAGGCGAAAACACCGCGCTCCTCAACGCCCACTTCCTCGCCCCGCTAGAACCCCTCCTCCGCGCCGAAGGCTTCCTCTCTCAACCAATGACGATGGAAAAAGAAGGAAGCCCTCTCGTCGCTCCCATCGCGAACCACCCCGAAGCATTGGTTGAAGTCGCGTGTTTCCTGATGGAAGCGGGCCTAAGAACCGACGCAGCCCGTTGGATCGATGAAGCGCTTCGACATGGGCGAATTGCCAATCTGCTGTATCTTCAAGCCTTCCTCCTAACGCACGGTAAAAACCTTATGACCGAGGCGGCGCAAGTCATTCAAGAGGCGGAGAAGATGCCAATAGAACCCCCGCATCCCTGGCGCAAAACAGAACTAACAGCAATCCGCCACCTCATAAAATGCTTCCCTGAGGCGGAACGCCTGAAACGGGTGCTTGAAATCGCAACGTCGTAGAGCCGCTCTTCAGAACGACAGTTTTTCCACGAGAATTTATTGTAGATGCGTCGGAAGTAATGATCTCCACAAGGCTCTCATAGTAATTTTGAAGTTGATTTGAACCTAATTCTGAAATTACTACTACTATTTGTTGTCGCGGAGGGACATTTCCTCAGAATCTTATCTTCATAGGATTTGTCTCCTTGGTCATTCGGAGTCAAGTAGGGCCGTTGTCAACCACCCTGGGTTTACATATATCTGTGCTGCTCCCTTCAGGCGGTCCAAATCCAGATTATTCGTTCTGCTCGCAAAAGACTCCCTTGGCAGTGCATTCTTCAACTACTCGCAACACAACTTGAACTTCTCCGCTTACGACCGAACCTCGGTCGCAAGCAACAGGCGGCAGCCTGAAGACGCGGACCGCTTTGTAGCTGATATGCTCAGCGTGCTTGAAGCCCGCCTTAGAGTATCCTCCGATAAGATCTGAGCGAAAAATTGAATGAAAGAACTTCTCGTACTCAAACCGAGACCGTTACCCTCCGAGAATAAACGTTAATGGACGCATGGCGCTAAATTCCAAAGCACGAAGTTTTCCGAGGACTAGGCGACTCACCGAGCTAGACCGGGAAATAGTAATCCTGCAAGACAGTTTGGTACGGGAGCATTCGATTCTCTGTACTAAACTTGTTGATGCACTCCACCAACGGTCCGGCGACCAATTTTTGTACGAAATGGCTGCACGAGTGGCATGCACCGGTCGCTCAATCATCTTTACTCCGGAGATCCTCTTGAACTTCGCCATCACGCGGACCAAGCCGTATTGGTTGAACGGGGAACTGCTAAGCGAAACAGAACTGAACGACCTCACGCGAATCCCAGGCCTTGCAGAATATGTCCACGCTTTTGTTTCCATCGAGCAACGGATATTGGAAAGGGCGAGAGAAGCGAAGTACCTGTAACTGACTCTCTGACCAGAGAAACTGCCACACTCCAGGTACTGAAAATGTTTGTACGAATTCCAGAAGGCATTTATACGCTCGGTGTGAGCTCGATCGATGCGGCAGAATTGGTGAAACGTGGGTTTACCTTCTACACGAATGACTGCATTCGGCAGGTCTACGTGAGGTCATTTTGGATCCGAAGGCACCCGGTTACCGTGAAGGAGTATCGTGAATTCTTGGATGCCTGCGGATATCCTGAGGATGAATCCTTGCGCAAAGAGCGTCAGTCTGCACCAGTTATCGGGGTAACACACACCATGGCAATTCGGTTCGCAGAGTGGAAGGGTGCGCGGCTGCCGAGTGCTTTTGAATGGGAAGCCGCCGCTCGCGGGACCGATGCTAGGCCACTACCCTGGGGATACACACCTAAGCCCGAAATCCTTGGCCTCAAAAAGGTGCCAATCATCGGAACGCGACCCGATTTGGCAAGTCCGTTTGGGGTGGAGGACCTGGTCGGGGTAGTGAGCGAATGGACGAGTGATCTGGTGGATGGTCGGGCCATCGTCAAGGGCGCGCCGTACAATGCTAAGATTGCTCATTTGGCGGATGAATCCGCGTACCGGCCCGGTCAGGAATTGTTCAACGTGGGATTTCGATACGTGATAGGGGATTAACGAACATGAAAGAACTTTTCGCAAAGGGACCGGTTCTGCTGATCGGACTTGGCATCTTGCTCGGAGGCATGGCAACAATTCAAGCTTCACACTTCCAAAGAAAATCGCGCGGGTTCAAGGAAAGTTAAGTCTGATGGAAGACCAAGCTCGGACCTTTCAAGAAGGAGATGCGTCGCCAGAACTCAAAGCTGAGCTTGCCAAATTTGATGAACAATCATTGAAGGTTGGTCGCAAGGGATTGGACGTCGCGATTTTCTTGGACTGGGCTATAGTGGTGTCGCTCTCCGTCCTTGCCATTGTCATGGTGATCGTGGGAAGCATCTGGTCTCTGGTTCGCAGACGAAAAAAGCTCCCTGGAACGTCATCAACTGATCGTCCAAGGAGGCTGAAGTAAGTCCTACCGGCGGGCCATTTGCGCGCCGCTGACGATCACGTCCGCGACCGCAAAACTGCGCCGAATATCCTGCAGGCAGACCTTCACGCGCTGTCCGAGGAATGGGGTGCCTTCTATGAGCTCCATGTAGTAGCCAGAATCGGTCCAGCCAATCGCCTTCTTGACGTTGTCCGTCGCCGAAGGGCGGACGTTGCACTCCAAGACCTGCGCTCGTCGGTAGCCCATAAACTGCCGCTCGAACTGCTCGATATTGCCACTGGAGATTTCGTACTTCTCAAACGGGAAGTCGAACCGGGCGCGGAGGAAGATTCCTCGGTGCAGGGTGTGCTCCAGTTCTTCCACGCTTTCGCCGTCAGGGCCAATCAGAGCTTCAACCAACGCAGGATGGCACTCGACTAGGAACGCATTGCCCGGATCGTTCGCCATGCGGTGCATGTCGCGCTCAATCCAGAGAGAAATTGTTTCGGCACTCGAAATTCTTCCGCGACCGGCACAAGTCGGGCACAAATCAGTAATCGCCTCAGTAACCGATTCGCCGGTTCGCTTTCGTGTGATTTCTACCAAGCCGAGCGAAGAAATCTTGCCGACTCTGGTTCGAGCTCGGTCTTTTTCGAGATAGCGCATAAAGTGGTCCAGCACCTGCTTGCGGTCCTCGGCAGCCTCCATGTCGATAAAGTCGATGACGATGATTCCGCCCATGTCGCGAAGCCGAAGCTGCCGACAAACCTCGCGTGCGGCTTCCATATTGGCTTTGACAATCGTATCGTTGAGCGAGGTCGAGCCGACCATTTTGCCGGTGTTGACGTCAACCGCAGTCAAGGCTTCCATCTCGTCAATGACGAGGTGGGCGCCGGAGCGAAGGTTGACGCGGTGCTGAAGCAATCGGTCAAGGTCCTTTTCGATGTTGTAATAATCAAAAATCGGCTCTTCGCGGTCGTAGAGCGAAATCTTGTCGAGCAATGCCGGGGCGACCGCCTTGGCGACCATGTGGACCTTTTCGTACTCTTCAGGCTCGTCGATCACGAGTTTGTCGATCTCATCGCCGAAAATGTCGCGAATGGTTCGGTAAAGAAGGGTTTGGTCGCGGTGGATACAGGCCGGAGCGCGTTGCCTCCGTGCCGAGTCTTTCACCTGCGCCCAAAGCTGTTGCAAAAACTGGACGTCGGACTGCAATTCCTGAGGTGTGCGACCCTCGCATTCGGTACGAAGAATGAGTCCAAAGCCCTCGGGGATGATATGGTCGCCGATCTTCTTGAGCCGATCTCGCTCACGTCGGTCTTCGATCTTGCGGCTCACGCCGACATGCCCGCCCTCGGGCATCAGGACGACGTAGCGACCGGGAAGCGCAACGCGCGTGGTAACACGGGCGCCTTTATTGCCACGGTGGCCTTTGGTGACTTGCACCATGATCTCTTGGCCGGGCTTCAGAAGGTCCTTAATCTTGCGTCGGCGAAGTTCGCTGCGCTTGATGCTGGAAGGGGAATTGTCCACCGGACCTTCGTCGGGGAGGATGTCGGCGACATAGAGAAATGCGTTGCGCTCAAGTCCGATATCGACAAATGCTGCATCCATTCCGGGCAAAACGTTCTGGACGATGCCCTTGAAAATGCTCCCAACGACCCGCTCTTCCCGCTCAACGCGGTACTCCATAAGTTCGCCGTCTTCCAGCATCGCGATCCGCGTTTCTCGGAGTGCGCTGTTGACGATAATTTCGACTTGTCCCGCTTGTCGCGGATTCGGTTTTGCAGTTGTATTCGGTTTCGATCTTCTTAAATTCGGTTTTTTATTCATGTGCGCCTCACGTTTGGTAGGGTTGCCGGCGCGCAATCCAGTTGTTTTAAACGGGATTTTTTCCGGCAAGACCAACAGTGTACCAGTGTGGTGCTCACTTGCTCCTAGGTCGCCTTTCAGATGAGTAGGCTTTCGATCAAAGCGATGGCCCCGACCTTGCTGAGGGCTTCGTTGGCGGATTCGCAACGGGGGATATGGAGGCACTTGGCGCACCCGTCCGGGCAGGGGCAAGAGACCATGAGCTCATGCGCCATCTCCGCCCAGGTTTGGCGGTTGGCGAAGAGTTTTTCACTGAGGCCGATGCCGCCTTCCATCGCGTCGTAAAAGAACAGTGTCGGCGCACGGGAGTCGTAAAAGTACGGGAACCACGCCGAGTTTAGGTCAGCGCGGTCGCATCCAGCCAAGAACGGCGCAGTGGTCAGCAGGGCATGTTCTGCCCCATGCAGAGAGCCGAGCCACTCTGGATCCTCCTCCATACCCATTTCTTCAGGAAGCAGAAGCTGCACGCCGACCGTTTGAACGGTGAGAGGTGGCGAATCTAACTCATGGTAATCGCCCGCCCCGCCGCTGTCCAGACGGAACTCTCGGTAACCCGAAACGAGTTGGGTGACCTTGAGCACCTTCAGTGCAATTCGGCGTTGTCCCCAGGCAAGTTCTTCAATTGTTGCTACGGGCTCCACCGCCGAACTCACGCTCGGCATGGTGTAGGCGTCCAGGTCGGTCTTGACGAGGTTTGCCCGCATGTCGCCGGGGCGGAATAGCTCGACGCGATAGTTCTGGCCCCGGTGGAGGTACAAAGCTCCTTCATGGGCGAATTGGAGCGCGCGCCAGAACTCCATGGAGCCGATGGGTTCGGTGCCCTCAAACAGGGTAACTTGCTCGGAGTTTGAGCCGCGAATGTTGGTGTGGGCGGCGGGCGATTCGTAGGAGGCGAAGAAAAACCGTCCCGAGCTGAAGTCCAGCATCTTCGCCTCAACATGCCCTTCGATGACTTGCGGAGAGGTTGGACCAAATCCGGCGAGTTCGGTGGGGGCGATGGGTCGTTCGAAGGCGGCGCAAAGGAGTTGGGAACCCATGATTTGAGGATTCGCGGTTTGGACGACTGCGCTTTCGATGGACTTGCTGAGCAGGCCACCGGAATTGCGTACGAAGTACTGGTCGAAGGGGTCTTGCCCCGCGAGATAAATGCATGCCCCCGGCGTCTTCCCGCGCCCCGCCCGCCCCGCCTGCTGCCAAAAGCTCGACATGGACCCAGGGAAGCCGTTGATAATGACCGCGCCTAGGCTGCCGACATCGACCCCCATCTCCATCGCGCTTGTGCTGACGAGCCCGGTCAGGGAGTCGCTCCCCCCCGACCCACGATCAAAGAATCTTTTTTCGATGGCCCTCCGTTCGGCGGGAGTGTAGCCGCCTCGGTAACCTTCGACTTGGGTAGTCGGGAGATCATCTTTTGCGAGTTTGGCTTGAGTTGATCTCAGGACCAATTCGACTGCATTTCGAGATCGGCAAAACGCAAGGGTTGGGACGTGCGCTTTAATGAGTTGGAAGAGAATTTCGCTGGTTAGGGAGTTGGGGGTGGGGAACTGCTCCACCTCGTCCGGCGAGATCATGTAGACCGCTTTGAAGGCGCCGGGGGCGCCGTTGAAGTCAATCACGAACGGCCTACGACCTGTGAGTTCTTCAAAATGCTCGTCGGCATTGGCGATGGTGGCACTGCAACCGATGATTCTCGGCTTCGATCCGTACCACTCGCAGAGTCTGAGCAGGCGTCTGAGCACAAAGGCAAAATGGGTTCCAAAAACGCCTCGGTAGGCGTGCATTTCATCGATGACGATGAGCCTTAGCGACCGGAAAAATGATCCCCAAAGCTCGTGCTGGGGAAGGATTCCGACGTGAAGCATATCGGGATTTGTGAGCACGATATTGGCGTTGTTGCGGATCGCGGATCGTTTGTTTTTGGGAGTGTCACCATCGTAGGTCGCTGAGTGGAAGGGCAGGAGGTGCGAGAGCGATTCGAGCTTTCCCGCTTGATCCTGAGCGAGTGCCTTCGTAGGGTAGAGGTAAAGTGCTCGGGCTTTTGGCTCTTCCATGCAGGACTGCAAAACGGGGAGATTAAAGCAAAGGGTTTTTCCGCTACTTGTGCCGGTGACTACGGCGACATCGTTGCCCTGTCTCCAGGCGTCGTACGCGGCGACCTGATGGGAGTACAAGTCTTCCACGCCGACTCGGCCGAGCGCGCGTTTTATGTCGGGGTGGATGCCGTATGGCCAGGGTTTATAATCCGGCTCGGTACCGGGCAGAGCGAGGACACGCGGCTTTAGTCCTTCGATTTGCGAAAGTACCCGCCCGGCAAGAACCACCGGCTCCATAATTAGTCGAGCACGGCGAGTTCGTCGGGCCAGGGTAGTCGCGAAGCCGACACCTTGATCGCCAGCACGGATCCAAAGAAGAGAATGGTGAGCGGAATCGCCATCATCAACATACTGAAAATATCATTGCTGGGTGTGAGAATGGATGCAGCGATAAAAATGAACACCGTCGCATGTCGCCAGTGCTTGTTGAGGGCAGCGGGTGTGATGACTCCGAACCGGTAGAGCACGAAAACTACCACAGGCAACTGAAAGCCAACGCCAAAGGCGAGCAGCATCTTCATGCAGAAGCTAATCATTACATTTGGATTTTGAAACAGTGCGGCCCCGTTGAAATCCGTCAGATACGATGCAAACCAGGTGTACGCACTTGGCAGGATTAGCCAGCAGAAGAACGTCCCGAGCGCAAAAAGCCCAATGCAAATCGGGGCGGCAAGTTGGAATGGTTTGCGTTCTTTTTCTTTTAATCCAGGCGTGATGAATCCCCAAAGCTGGAGCAGAATGAACGGCGACGCGATGATGAGGCCGATCACGAATGAATTGTTCATGCGTAGCATGAAAGGGTCAGTGATGCTGCCAAAAACGACCTTCGAATCAACGCCCTTGGGAACTGCCGACATCACGATTTTTTCAAGGGGGACATAGAGACTAGGCTGCACGTACCAGCCAATAATCCAAGTCACGGCGACCACCGCGAGGCAACGCATGAGGCGGGTGCGAAGCTCTTCGAGGTGCTCGACCAATGACAAGCGGAACTCATCCGGGTTGTCCGGTAAGTTCCGCTTTGCCAATCCGGTGAGGATCGGTAACACTAGAGCGAGGCGTCGAGCGTCATCGTGATTTGGACGCGTTCTCGAACAATCTTCACTCCACTGCTTGAACCGCCTGAGCGACCTCCAGCATTGCCGCCTAAGCCAGTCCCGCCTGGTCGTCGAGGACCACCGCCGTCGCCACCTGGTCGACTTGGGCCGCCTTTGCCCTGGAACTTCGCTCCTGTTGCTGCTCCGCTACCTCCGCCTGCTCCTTGAGCACCGGGACGAGCTTTGCCGCCGGGTGTGCCGCCGTCAGCACCTGCGGTTGCGCCTGAATTCTGAACATCCTTAATGCGTACTGTGCGCACGTAGTTTCTCTCCAGTTTCAGAAGGACGCCACGATCAAGTGAAATCCAGAAAAACTCTTCCTGCTCGCTGGTCGCACCATCTTTGGCAGTTCCAAGTTGAATTTTGTTGTGAATCTTAGCGCATCGCTCGTTGTTCTGCCACTCGATGGCTTCCAACGTTCCGCGTGCCCGGCTCGGTGCTGTCATCTTGTCGGTGTCGTAGATCTTGGAGATATCGGCGAGACTGGAGGCAACCATGCCGGCGTCCCAGATACTTCCGACCGTCACGCCCTTTGTGGGGAGAATCGGCAATGGGATGGTGGCGAAGAGATCCAAAAGTGACTGCTTTCCGGAGTTGCCCTCAAAACCAGTGTAGAACGGAGCTCGTCCAAAAATTTCTCTTCCGGTGTTTGTCAGCCGCATGTAAATGGGGTGAAGAGTGTCCTTTTCGAATCTGCGAGGAATGGGATCCGCCACCGTCGAAACCGTGACGTGGTCCTTGCCGTTCAGCGTAAATGGCTGGAGTCGTACGAGTCCTTCGGCACCGCCATTGTAACGCTTGTCAAAAGCGATCAGATATCGGAAAATTTCGGGATCATTGGAAAGTTCTGCCGCCCGCCCGCCCAGCTGGGCTTGGGCTTCGGTGATTTGGCTACGACCGACTCGCTCTTCAATGCGGTAAATGTATTCGCTACCTTCCTTAAAGTTGTAGCGCAACTTAAATCCTCCGGCAGGGGGCTTGATACTGGTTCTGTTGTCGAGTTTCACGGTGACCGAACTGCGATTCGCGATTCGTGCTCCGGAGCCGAACGGGGCGTAGAGGACAGCCTCGATCTTCAGGTTGCCATCTGGAATTCCTCGAGCTTTGGTATCAAGCTGGTAAACCCACATTCCATCTTGGATGTCGGTATCTCCAACTGGCACGGTGGCTTCAATAAACTTGCCGTTGACTGTAAACCCAACGTATCCACCCTGGGGAATGCTTGTGCTGGGAATGCGAACCTTGACGACTTCGCGCACGGTCGAACCGTTGGCGGGGCGTCGGATGGTAAAGGCACCCTGTGCAAAAATGCCGGCTGTCAAGCTGGCAGCGACTAAGACTGTAATAAGGCGATTCATGCCGATTTTTTCCAAGATCATGTTAATGGACGGTAGTTAGGCCAAGAGTGTTACACTCCGGGCTTTCCACACGCAGACAGTTCATAATACTATAAGCATGGTCCTTCCGTTCGATGTCTCCACTTTAAACCCCGAGCAAAGGCTTGCTGTAGAATGGCCCGATGGCCCTGTTATGATCCTCGCTGGAGCTGGATCCGGCAAAACTAGAGTCATTACGTGCCGAATCGCCCGCCTGATGGCAGAAGGCGTTCCCCCTTACAGAATTCTGTCCGTCACCTTCACAAATAAGGCCGCGCGCGAAATGCGAGAGCGAATCGAGGGCATGGTCGGCAAGGAAGACGCAAAGATGCTCTGGATGGGGACATTTCACTCGGTCTGCGCGCGCATTCTGCGGATGGACGGGAAGCTGATTGGTATTGATCCGAATTTCGTGATCTACGACGACTCGGATCAACTCGGGATCGTCCGTGAGCTGATCAAGCAAAAAAATCTTGACGAAAAATCCATCCAACCCCGAGGGGTGCTCAGCGAGATAAGCCGAGCGAAGGAGAAAATGCTCACTCCTGAGGAGTACACCAAGGAAGCGACCGGATTTTTCGAGAGACTCGTCGCTGACATCTATCCTGAGTATCAGGCCCGCCTAAAGCGAGCTAGCGCGATGGATTTCGACGATATCCTGTTTTACACTGTCCGTCTTTTGGAACAAAGGGCAGAGGCCCTCGAAAAATATCAAAACCGCTTTCTGCACGTCATGATCGACGAGTATCAGGACGTCAACTTCAGCCAATATCGCCTTGCCCAACTCCTTTCGGGCAAGCATCAGAATTTGACCATCGTGGGGGACGACGACCAGTCGATCTACGGTTGGCGTGGCGCAGACGTATCTCTCATGATGCGATTTGGCTCCGACTACCCGAATGCCAAAGTCGTGACTCTCGAACAGAACTACCGCTCGACAAAGAAAATCCTAGACGCGGCTTACAACGTCATTAAGCACAATCGCACTCGGACTGAAAAGCGGCTTTGGACGGAGAATAACGAAGGCACTCTGATCCGAGTCAGGGAGGCTGGAACCGAGCAGGATGAGGCGATGACGATCGCGGACGCGATTATCAGCGATCAGCGGCTGGGGCGGCGCAAGTTCGGTGAGTTTGCTGTGCTTTATCGCACCAATGCTCAAAGTCGCGTGATGGAAGAAGCCTTTCTCACGATGCGGATCCCGCATGTGTTGGTCGGCGGCACTAGGTTCTATGACCGGAAAGAAGTCAAGGACATGATCGCTTACTTGCGTGTGGTCCTCAATCCGAGCGACAACGCCGCTATCAAGCGGGTGATCAACGTGCCCGCCCGAGGGATTGGCGCGACTTCGTTGGAAAAATTTGAGAATTGGGCCGCCAAAAATGATAGTTCACTTTTTGAAGCCCTGAAAGACCAGGCCATCCAGACCAATCTCCAAACTAAGGCCCGAACCGCGGTCAAGAAGTTCCTGGTGATGATTGAGGACGCGGTCGCGATCATGGAGCGTGGGTCAGTGACCTACACTCTGAAGCATATTCTTCAGCAGTCGGGTTATCAGGATGAGCTCAAAGCCGAACGCACAGATGAGTCGATCAGTCGCCTCGAAAACCTCCAAGAACTTATCAACGTGACGACGCAATACGACCAAGCTGCCGACGAGGCGACCCTCAGCGGATTCCTTGAAAGCGTTGCTCTCATCGCGGATGTGGATTCCTTGAACGAGTCGGGTGATGCCGTAAC
>JAIOPU010000236.1 GCA_021413725.1 Armatimonadota bacterium
TGGAGGTGGGTTGGCCATTCTGGGCGAATAGAACTCCGGCAAGGGCAAGTGTGGTCATAAAGTGTCCCCCAAGACATTACCCCGCCCTTGTCCCTAAGACTAGTGCCAATCATGGCCAGTTTCCCCATTCACAAGGACCATGACGAGAATGAATTTCCTTGGGATTTCGGAAAAAGTGGGTTACAATACAGTCAGTTACATTGAATGTTTGGAGAGATCATGAAATCATTTGTTGCTTTTTCACTCGCCCTCGGCATGCTCGGCGTTGCCCACGGTTCATTCGAACTCGCTCTCGTCTGCGACTTAAACAACCACGAGATTGACCGTTACGACCCCGAAACGGGCACGTACTTGGGATCCTTTGGCGCAGGCACCCTTGCTGGTCCAATTAGTATTGCCATCAACCAGACCCTCGGCCTTGCCTATGTCGCAGATCAAATTGCGGGACGAGTAAACATCTACAACTACAATACGGGTTCGTTCGTCAGATCGATCGCCACTGGATCCACTTATTATGTTTCCAGCCTCAGCAACGGTAACTTTATGGCATCAAACTATGGTGCGGCGAACACGAAAGTTTACGACCCCGTGGGTAATTTGGTGAGCACCATTGTCACCTCCGGCATGTACGTGGAGGGCCATGCGCAATCCTCGACCGGGCAACTCTGGTTCCTAAATGGCCAGGGCACGAGGTCACTCTATCGTGGCGCAGTGGGTTCGACTTCGGTCACGAATGCCTATAACATCGTGGGCGCGGCGAACTTACCAAGTAACTTGTCTTGCACGGGAAACCAACTGGCGGCCATTGATTACGATGGCGGCAACGCCGTTCGCCTCACCAGCTGGATAACCGCCGGAAACTCAGTGACTTCGGAAGTATCGACCATTCTGTCCCCGGCGGGGAGCTCATTTGGTACCGGAACCTCGATCGGCCACGGAGGCATCGTCTATGGCGTTTTAACGGTTGGTTCCGCGAGCACGATGTATCGGTGGATTCCGGGAGCAGGCTTCACCACCAATTTCGCACTGTCGCAAACCCCGTATGCGAACGGCATGGCGCTCGTCGTAGCCCCCGAGCCCGCCCCTACCGCCGCTCTAGTCATCGGCCTCGGGTTGCTGGCTCGTCGTCGGCGAATGCCTCGATAAATTGCGCAGAACTTGGTCGGGAACCACCCCTCGCCCCTGAAGCGCATCGGCGGTGGAAAATCGGTTCTCGGGAGCAAATCCCCCGAGAACCCCTACTACTCCCTGCGAACCCAGCGAAGCCTGCATGAACCAAACCAATCTTCTCCCTCTGGGAGAAGCAATGACCAAAGGGAATTGGATGAGGGTGCCGACGACCACACCCTCACCCAAACAGAGCTGACTGCTACTTTCTGGCGCCGGACCAAAGCGACCAAACCCAGAGCTAAAACCGCGAGCGAGCCTGGCTCGGGAGCCACTGCGATTGCAACCGTGCCCAAGCCGTTGGGACTAATCCCGGTCATTTCATAGCTTTGGTAAATCTGAGGGTTAAAATTGATGTCTGTTTGCAATACCTTCAGTGTCGTCGCGGCTGAACTTGCTTGTCCCACCACATAGAGTGAACTATGGGCACGCAAAACCGAAGGTGCCGCGTTCAAAGCGGCGCTAAAACCAGTAATGCTCACGGCAGCTGTCGAACTTGCCCCCAGCACGGTGCCACTTAGCGAAGATCGCATCATGGAAAGGACACCCCCCACGTTCTGGACCCAATAAACGAGGGTGCCACTGAGCGCTACGGAACCAAATCCAGTCACGCCAGTAGTAGAAAAAGTTGTAGTCGAGTTGGCCACAAGGGTCGTGGTATTAAAAGACTGTGCGACTACTTGATTGCTGGCATTGAGTCCAAAAACAAAAGCGGTGCCCCCGGTCACAAAACCGTTGCGCCATGTAACGCCAGTAGGCAAGGCGGAGGTGTTTGTGGCAGTCGTAACACCCGTGACCGCATCAAGAACGAAGACGCTCGAACCGCCGATCAGCATGATCTTCTCTCTTGCCGTATCATCAACCACTGCCCCAACCCCCGAGAACGCCATGCCTCCGTTGACGAGCGAACCTGTCCACGCATCTTGACCCCGCACGAAGGTCCCTGAGTCCACAGTCCACGTCTTTAGGACACCCGGAGAATAAGTAACCCTACCAATCGCACCTAATCCTGCCGCATAGGTTCCCATGTTGACCCCAGCCTCAGGATCAATCCTCTGGACACGCCCGGTGGTCGTGGGCACGAACAGCATCTCATAGGATGCCGAAGCAAAACCGGTAAGAGACACACAACATAACAAAGCGAAAGTACGCATGGCGTAATTATAGCGAAACAGTGTCACAAATGCCAACTTTTGAAACATTCCAGGCAAAAATACTGAGCTCGTAGCGATACAGCGTTATCCAACTGCACCCTTCCGCATAGCGTAATATCCGTTGACCAGTCCTAAATCGTGTACTCCTCGGCTAAATGGGCGAGTTTCACGCAGAGACGCAGAGTACGGAGAGGTCAGCTAAGCGCCCGAAGCGGCTATCATATCCATGTGACACCAGCCCTGGCCGAACGATTAAAACACAGTCAATCTCCGTTTGATGGCATCACGCTCGCAGTCGAGAACATCTCTCTCACTGACCTTAGGCAACACCTCGCCCTCGCCGCCGCCGAGCTACACCGTGAGTTTAATTCTTTGGAACTCGAGCAGAACGACGATTGGCACTGGCACGATGGATACACCAAAGCCGGAACAACCGCGTCGTGGTCAGAGGTTCTGGGCTGGACAGAATCAGAGGAAAGCTTGATGACAGGCTGGTACAGCGAAGATTATGTACACCGCGGAGTGCATCCTCGTGACTTCCAATGGTATGTCCGCTTTTGCCTCGACGAAGAGCTGTGGCCCGATCGCAGTGGCTCCAGAAATGTGGAAGAACTCAACCTCTGTTGGGATATTTCCGGACAGCCAGAACTCGTCCAGCGCATCTTCAACCTCATTCAACATGTCGGCACCTACGACCACGTCATCGAAGCCTCCATGTCTTGGTTCGAAAAATCTGGGTACACGATGGATGAATTTTGAACCGCTCCGCCCCCTCTGCGTCTCTGCGTGAGGAAGAAAGTACCTAAACCCTGCGAACCCAGCGAACCCTGCGTGAACAAACCAATCTTCTCCCGTTGGCGGCTTAGGCTTTCTGACTGGGTTACTCATGATGCCCGCGTCGAAAGGCGCGGGTTTTTCTTTGCGCTTCGGTTAAATTGAGATAATTGGGGGAAATCGAGTATCAAAGTCGGTTCGATACGTCTCCTGGTAGGTAGCTATGAGAAAATCAACTTTATTGGCACTCGCGGCAATCGCCCTCGTCGGATGCGGAGGAGGTGGTGGTTCGACCGCTCCAGGGACTTCGCAAGTCTCGTTCTTCGTATCGGACTCGTTGGATTCGAACGACCAGGTCTGGGTGACGATTCACAAGGTGGAATTAATCGGCACCGCTGGAAACGTGACCATGTTCGACGACTCGACGGGCGTTACAGTGGACTTGAAGACTCTGCGCGATGGCGCAGGTGCGAAATTCCTTCTGCTCGCTCGCAAGAGCGTTCCGGTGGGGACATATTCGGGCGTGCGGTTTACGCTAGACAAAGACCTGACCATCTTCCCTGCTGGCTCTGCGACCGGAAACTCCAAGTCGTTCCACGACTCGGACTCGGATCCTGAGAAATCAATTCTTGACGTGACTTTTGCCACTCCAAAAACCGTTGCCGCCGGAGACGACAAGATCACTGCCGACTTTGATCTCGCCTCTTGGACCGACGACGGGTCGGGCATCAATGCCGTGATCCGAAAGGTTGAGGACAACGGAGTCGACAATCCCCTTCGCCACGTCTCTGAAGACTATAAGGGTGTCGTTTCGGCGTTCAACCTTATCGCAAAGACTTTTACGATCAGCCGCGCAGGGAGCACTCTTAACGTGAGCTTTGATGCCACGACTAAGATATTCAACAGCAACGGGGCGGCCAGCCCGGCGGTTGCCGATGGAAAGCGAGTTGAGATCCGAGGAGCCTTTGACCCGGTGACCAAGGTTATCAAGGCGGCAGTCATTAAGATTGAGGACGGTGCCGAGAGTCACAACCCCGAAATCCGAGGCGCCGCCTCGGCAATTGACGCCTCGGCAGGAACTCTCGACTTGACTCTCGGACACGCCTCAGCGATGCAACCCGATCGTAAACTCGTTCATGTTGCGACGACCGGAACCACTCTCTACCGAGTTCGAAGCGGAGCCCTTTCCGATAAGGCAGCTTTCTTCGCGGCATTAGTCACAGGAGGTGAAGTCGAAGTGGAGGGTACTTACAATCGTGAAACGGGAATCTTCACTGCGAGCAAGATTAAGCTCGAAGATGAAGGCGGCGACGATCACGGCGGTGGAGGTCATGAGGGAGAGCACCACGACGTGGAACTCCTCGGGATTCCCTCGAATATCGTCGGCTCTGACGGCACCTGCACTCTGACGGTCGGTTCTTGGTACGGCTTGCCGCTTACGCCGGGAGCGGTCTTCAGCGTGGTGACCACCGCGAATACGGAGTATTTTGGCCTCTCCCACACCACGATGAGCAAGTCCGCTTTCGTCGCGGGGCTCGCCATCCACCAGTTGGAGGCGAAGGGCACGGCGTCCGGAACGGTGTTGACCGCAACGCGGTTGAAGTACGAGGACTGAGACTGCTGAAACACAGGAGCCAAGGCGTTTGATTGCCTTGGCTCTTATTTTTTCCAACAGATTTCAGAGCAATACTAGCTATTTCTGAACGTATCGTGCTATGATTACCGCGTTCGGCGGGTGTCGAACGGTGGGAGATTATGCGCAAAGCATTTACATTAATTGAACTTCTCGTCGTCATCGCGATCATTGCGATCTTGGCTGCAATCCTATTCCCTGTGTTCACACAAGCTAAAAGTGCCGCAAAAGGCACTACCTGCCTCAGCAATATGCGCCAGCTTGGAGTCGGCATGATGATGTACATCAACGACAATGACTCCACCTACCCAGCACCTTACAACGACCGGTTCCCAGGAAGCGGCTGGGTGATTAGCGGGGCGAATCCGCTCGCCGCGACGACCAACCCAACTTGCACCAATATTGATGCTTGGAATAACGACCTCTGTAGCATCGCTGACCCAACGCGCGGGTCGCTTTTTCCATATGTGAAGAGCGATAAGGTCTACCGCTGCGCATCGGATCAAAGCGCAAAGTACAAATTCATCACGACGCGGACTGTGAATTCTGCGACACAGAGAGTGACCTACACCATGAACCGCTACTTCGGGGGCGACTACTTCACAGTCCGCAACGGCGGCATCAGCCAGCTTGGATTCTCCGAAGGCTCCTTGACGTTTCCGAGTTCGACATTTATGCTGACCGACGAAGACGTCACGACACGTAACGACGGACTTCTGCTCCCAGGAACGAACGCGACGAACGGCGACGACTTTGGTAGACAGCACACCGAAGGCGCAAACATTCTGCACGGCGACGGTAGCGTGAAGCGCTACCCGCGAAAAGCGATTGTCTGGGGAAGTAAGCTCTTCTCTCACTGGAACACGACGCGCACCGACGACTGATTCACTGGGGGCCAGACGTGCCACAATCATTGCATGTCCATTAAGATTGCCGTCCTCGGTGGGGACGGAATTGGCCCCGAAGTCACCGCAGAAGCGGTCAAAGTCCTGCAGGGCGTCCGAAGCGACCTCGAATTCTCGACCGCCCTATGCGGCGGTTGCGCCTATGAAGCTACAGGGGACCCCCTGCCCAAGGAAACTCTTGATCTTTGCCGCGCATCCGATGCAGTCCTGCTGGGCGCAGTAGGCGGTCCCAAGTGGGACAAGTTAGAGGCTGCCCTAAGGCCAGAGATCGGCGGATTGCTTCGCCTGCGCAGAGAACTGAACCTCTTTGCCAATGTGCGACCCGCCAAAGTCCTCAGGCCACTATTGCAGGCAAGCCCACTCAAGAATAACGGTGGCACGATTGACCTGATCGTCATTCGCGAACTCACCGGCGGCATCTACTTTGGTGAGCCGCGCGAACGCAGAGACAACGGAAACACGGCGATTGACACTTGCGTCTACACGCGAGCCGAGATTGAGCGCATTGCAGAAGTGGGTTTCCAAGTCGCCCGTCAGCGATCAAAGCACTTAGTCAGCGTCGACAAGAACAATGTCCTCGAAACAAGCCGTCTCTGGCGTGAAGTCGTGACCGAATTCGCCGCGAGGAACCCTGACGTGTCGGTGAGCCACATGCTGGTCGACAATTGCGCGATGCAGCTCATTCGAGACCCTTTGCAGTTCGACGTGATTCTCACTGAGAATATGTTTGGCGACATCCTCTCTGACGAGGCTTCGATGCTCACCGGCTCGCTGGGTCTACTGCCTTCTGCGTCGCTTAGCGAAATGAAAGGCTCAACCGTCTTTGGACTTTACGAGCCGATCCATGGTTCCGCTCCTGACATTGCTGGACAAAGCCGCGCGAACCCGATCGCCGCGATCCTCAGTGGCGCGATGCTCTTGCTCTATTCTCTCGGCGACAAGAAAGGCTCGGCTCGAATTGAGGCCGCAGTGGAATCCGCGCTAGAAGACGGACTTCGTACGGCAGACATCTTCGAAAACGGTTGTAAGTTGGTTTCGACCATTGAGATGGGTGATGCAATTTTGGCAAAGCTCTAAATGGCGACACAATCTGTAACCGTCGTCGGTGCTGGCTTCGCGGGCGTCGAGGCCGCATGGGCGCTTGCAGAAAGGGGCTTTCCTGTAAAGTTGTATGAGATGCGTCCGGCGACCACGACGCCTGCCCACACAACCGGGTTCTTTGCCGAACTTGTCTGCTCGAATAGCCTGAAGTCTAAGTCCCCCACAAGCCCCGCCGGGCAACTTAAGGCCGAGATGGAAGCCCTCGGCTCGGTCGTACTGAGAACCGCGTACGAAAACGAGGTCCCGGGCGGACAAGCCCTCGCCGTAGATCGCAACCTGTTTGGGGCTTCCATCACTGAAAAGCTGCGCAATCACCCACTGATCGATGTCATTGACACCGAATGGACTCCACAAATGTTCGATGGATCCCCCACCATCATCGCGAGTGGCCCCCTCTCCACCGACGCAATTTCCCAGTGGCTCGCGAACTTGACCGGGCGCAAACATCTCTATTTTTATGATGCCGTCAGTCCCACGGTCGACGCTTCCTCGTTGGATATGGACATCGTCTTCGCCCAGAGCCGGTACGACAAAGGCGAGGGTAACGACTACCTCAACTGCCCGTTTGAACGAGACTCTTACACAGCTTTTGTCGAGGCTTTGATCTCCGCCGAGCGGGCACCCATTCGCGCATTTGAGGCTGGAGGTAAGCGCGATGCTGGGCAGGCTGAACTGGAAGAACTGTTTGTAGAGAAAATCAAGTACTTCGCAGGATGCACTCCCATTGAGGCCATTGCAGAGGGCGGACTCCGCTCCCTGGCCTTCGGCAACTTTAAGCCCGTAGGACTTACCGATCCGCGCACCGGAAAACGACCCTACGCCGCATTGCAACTCCGACCGGAGAACAAAGAAAAGACCCTGTACTCGCTGGTAGCTTGCCAGAATCGACTGAAGTTTGGCGAGCAGAAGCGAGTGTTTCAAATGGTTCCCGGACTTGAGAAGGCGGAGTTCGTGCGGTACGGTGTCATTCACCGAAACACCTACCTCGAAGCACCTCGGGTTCTCACTGCCGACATGGAACTTGACGACTGCCCTGGCGTTTATGTTGCCGGGCAGCTTACTGGAGTCGAGGGTTACGTCGAAAGCGCAGCGATGGGCCTGCTGGCAGGAGTTAGCCTCGCATCAAAACTCGCGGGTAAGGATTTCACCTATCCACCCCGCGCGACCGCCTACGGTTCGCTGCTCTCGCATCTGCAAGACGACACTCCGCGAGAATTCGCGCCCATGAATATCAACTGGGGACTTTTCCCCGAGAACGAGAAGATCAAGGACAAAGGGGTACGACGAGAGGCAAAAATCACTGCCGCCCAAGCCGCCTACGCAGAGTGGCTGGGCTCGCTTGGTTGAGTCACCATAAACACGAATAAAACGCTCCAGGCCCCTTCACCGAGCACCGCAAACGGGAACTGCAAAGTTGTAGGGAGTGAATACGTGCAAATGAGCATGGGAATCCAAAACGCCCAACATAACGGCATTGCAGGAGCAACTTCCCTTTTGTAGAAATCAATGGTGAAAGCCCGTTTCCAAAAAGCGATCGAGTAACCGGCTTTCCACCATCCAAAAAGCGCACAAGCCATGGGAATCGACAGGAACGGGGCAAAAACGAACATGTCCACGACCGTCTTGATCGTCAAAGTCTTGGGGTCAATTCCCGCACCAAACCAAACCGCTTGATAGCGATAAAAGATATCAACCGTCACCCCGACAATCCCGTAAACCACTGCAGTCCAGGCGAGTTTTCCAAACTCCGCGCGGTCCAGCCGACGAACTCGACCCGTGACGACCTTGGCAACTTCAGGAATGCCTGCTCCGGCGATGGCACCGGCGAAAAAGGAAAACGCTAGCCCGTGCGCTACTTTGAACTCGGCAATACGGTTCGAAATTGCTTGAACGGGCTCAGCACGGTAGTAGGCGACCACCAATAGTGCGCTCAAGAACTGAATGAGCAACATTGGCGGCCAATTCTTCCGAACTGCCTCAATTCCGGGCGCGACAAAGCTCTGAAATGAGGATTGTGTTTTGATCCTCAGATTGTGACCTAGATCGCGAGCTTAAAGTCCTCGCCAAGCTGGCTCTCAAGCTTCAGCACAACGTCCTCGGCAAAGTCCACCAGACTTCCGATCACAGCGGGGACGCTTTTCTTCTGTTTGTATGCGAATGCCACTGCGACCGCCGCAAGCACTCCGCCCACTGCCAGCCATGGCCAAAGGGCTGAGTTTTTATTACCTTGATTATTGCCTTCCATGATTTTTCCGTCGTCAAGTTCATTGACTATTATTATTCTTTCGGCGTTCCAACCCCAGAGGATTAGGTCCCGAATCATAATTTTTTCTTAACAAGACGCTTATGCCATCTTTTGCCGTAAAATGAATAGTGAATATGGACGCCTTTATTCCTCGTCGCAACACCTCCCCCTGCCGAATCGGCAATATCACGATGGGGAGTGGGCATCATGTCGTAGTCCAGTCCATGATCACCGAGGAAACTCGCAACGTTGACGCCTGCGTCGAGCAAATCATCGGATTACACAAAATTGGGTGTGAAGTAGTTCGCGTCACGACTCCGAGCCTCGGTGAAGCCCAGTGCCTCGAAGAAATCAAAGCCAAAGTTCGTGAACAATACCAAGACGTCCCCCTCACCGCCGACGTCCATCATCAGGGAACGGCGATAGCGGTCGAGGCGGCCAAATTCGTCGAAGAAATCAGAATTAATCCGGGTCTTTTCGTCTTCAAACGCCATGGCTCCCGTTCGGAATCCTTGGCAACGGATGAAACCATTGACCTTCGGGGGGAGGACGATTCAGTTGAACGGCTCCGAGAGGAATTGGCCTACTCGCCGGAAGAATGGGCCGAGGAGCATCGTGCTGTCGAAGATAGCTTTGTGCCCGTCATTGAAGCCTGCAAAAAGCACAATCGTGCCATGAGAGTCGGCGTCAACCACGGTTCCCTTTCCGAACGAATGATGGTCACATACGGCGACTCTCCCGAGGGCATGGTTCAAAGTGCCCTGGAATATCTGCAACTCTGCGAAAAACACGGATTCACAAACCTCAACATCAGCGCAAAGTCCAGCCGGGTCCCCATCATGGTCGCCGCAAACCGCCTCATGGTCCAGCGCATGAATGAGAATGGGATGAGTTATCCTTTGCACCTCGGTGTGACCGAAGCCGGTGATGGAGAATACGCACGAATCAAGTCGACCGCCGGAATCGCGACCCTTCTCATGGAGGGAATCGGGGACACCATTCGAGTTTCGCTGTCTGAAGATCCAGCCAACGAAATCCCCGTTTGTTACGACATTCTCCAGTCACTGGGCCTTCGCAAAACTAAAGTCGAGTACATCGCCTGCCCGAGTTGCGGGCGGACAAAATTCAACCTCCCGATCGTCCTGCACCAAGTCCGCGAGGCTACCAAACATCTCGTTGGGCTCGACATTGCAGTCATGGGCTGCATTGTGAACGGCCCGGGCGAAATGGCGGACGCCGACTACGGTTACGTCGGAGCGGCAGGCGGGAAAATTACCCTTTACCGAAAGAAAAATATCGTCAAAAACGGCATCCCCCAGGAGGATGGAGTACTCGAACTCATCAACCTCCTAAAAGCGGATGGAATGTGGACCGAGCCTACCAATGGCACCGCCCCCCAACCACTTACTGCAATTCCCATGCGTTAATTGCAGGTAAGAATGCTGGTTCAACTACAATAGGTTATTGCTCCGGCCTGATATAAGGAAATTGTCCCGTATAATAGAGCCATGCGCGTCCCTTGTTCGCGCCAAAATCTTCGAAGTTGAAGGAACACTATGAAAAAACTTAGCTTTATTATTCCGCTCGGAATCCTCTCCGCCGTTGCGACCGCACAAGTCGCCCCCACGTTTAAGCACGTCCAGAATATTGGTCTTTCCGCTGAGTTCGTTCCTGCCGGTGATTACGGTGATACGGTCGGGGACGTTACGTCAGATGGGACAAACCTCTACGCAGTGGGCTTCATCAACGCGTCTGCCACGCCCGGTAAGGTTGGCATTCTGCAAATTGCAGACCCTCTTGGTGCGGAGACGAAGACCAAACTTTACTCCACCTCAGATTCTCCTGGCGTTGTTGCTGCAGCGGGTGGGCGAGAGAGTCACATTAACTTCACCAACAACGCTCTGTTCTTTGCGTTTGGTATGGGGCAAGCTCACCCAACCGATGGAACGGCCGTAGGCTGGACTCAGAGTGCGTGCATGCGGTGGGCATTTTCCACAAATCAGCACGACGGCATCTGGGCAACGATTGGTTATAGCCCCAATACCACCGACACCACCCCCGGATTTCTCACTTCTGGTGAAGTGAACGGCACTGTTACCGGTTCTAATAATCGAATTGACGGCATGGCAATTGATCCCATTGGTGGCAATCGGATTGCCTTCGGTTGCCGCAACCGAGGTGCCATTTATCGCTTCCTAGACGGCAATGGGCAGGTTGCCGGTCCCCTGACGAACCCCGGAAATTTCGCATTCAGCGGCAACGGCAGAGTTGTTCGCGGGATAGCTTTCAATGCACTTGGTGACCTGTTTGCCCGCGTAAACAATGATGTCTACCTCGCCAAGCGCAATGCGACAGGATTCGACCTTGAAGTAAAAATTATCGATTTGCCCGTAGCTGACACGCAGATGGTTAACATCGCCTATGTCCCCGCAACAGCCAACAACGATGAATTCATCGTGATCAATGACCGAAGCACGGGAACAACGGGAGCGAGTTCGGCACTGATCTACCAGCACGATGCATTTGGTGTCTGGTCCAACGTCGGATCGGTGACGCTGAACGGCTCTGAAGCAATCGGCGGGACGGGTCAGACAGCTTGGAGCAATGGCAACGTGTTGAGTTTCAAATCTGCCTCAATCGGCGGTAAGAATTATCTCCTCGTTACCGACACGAAACGTGTCGATATGTACGAGCTTACGGGTCCAACAACTCCTGTTAGCGGTCACCTCAGTGTCACCGGATACAGCGGACCGAACTTTAACACTGAGGTGTTCACGGCGAGAATCTACTCGGGATCAACTCTCGTTGACACTCAGTCATTCACCTGCGGAAACGACGGAAATTACACGTTCCAAACCACGGCAACTGGAACGGTTGATGTCAAGGTGAGCGGAGACTTGACTTTGGCACGAGCCGCAACAAGCTTCACCCTTGGAGGATTAATGCCGAACCTTGTTCTCCTGAACGGAGACATCGTGGACGATGGCGTTGTTGACCTCTCCGACTACACCTATGTGGTTGTGAACTTCAACAAGGTCTCAACTGATCCCGATTGGAACACCGCAGACGGATCCGGAATATCTCCGGCTATGAGCGACGTCACTCGCGACGGAACGGTTGATCTTAGCGATTACACTGAAATTGTAGTCAACTTCAACGCTGTCGACGAATAATCGCTTGCTCCGGCAAATCAAAATCCCCTGGCAATCGCCGGGGGATTTTTTTGCCAATAATTTCCTGGTCCAAGGAAACCTTTGCACCTCAACTAGCGTTATTATTATCAGAGACGTAAGTTACTTTATAGTCATGCACTCAAATGAGATTTGATAAACTAACCATCAAGACCCAAGAAGCTTTCCAATCCGCAATGAACCATGCGGTCAAGCTCCAGCACCAGAGCGTGGACACGGAGCACTTCCTTCTTAGCCTCCTCACGCAGGACGGGGGAACCAGCCGTTCGTTGCTAGAGAAACT
>JAIOPU010000010.1 GCA_021413725.1 Armatimonadota bacterium
GGGCATGGCGAATGCGACTTGCCTCTTGGGCAGACATCTTTGCCGTGGTGAGCGCTCTCTCAAGTGTCCATCCATACCGCAGACGGTCCCTCACGTGGGTTTTCTTGGCCAGGCATCGCGGGTCAGCGATCCAATCCCGCAAGGTTTTTGATTCCCCGAACGCGGTCATGAATTGGGCGTAGATCCGCACGCTCCCATCTTCTCCCTTCACATCGCCGGGTGGTGCTGAAATCGCCTCTTCGGGGGCAATCCCCCCGTTTAATCGCCTTAGAATCGTGCCGTGCTTCACAGAGCATCGGGAGTCACGAGCCCACTGCCCCGCCGTCTTTTGCTCACCGAACGCACTGATGATGACTCCATTTATTAAGCTCATTCGATCAAAATCATGGGGAGGCGTGGTTAGGGCATCTTCGATGGTCCAGCCCGCCCGTATTCGTTTCGTCAGATCTTGGGCGGCAACTCGGCACCGAGGGTCTCGCGTCCACTCTCGCCGTGTTTTTGTCACCCCAAAAGCTTCATAGCGCGGCAAGACCTCGCCCGATTGCAGCCCAAACGCCGGAGTCTGGAGTGCATTTTGCATGCTGCACCCTCTTTTGATGCGCTTTACGAGAGTCTCCCGGCTGACCTTGGACCGCGGGTCGTTAACCCACTCGTAGAGCGGTTTGGTCTCACCGAAAGCCGTGTATTCAACAAGTTCGTACGGCCGTCGCTTCCGCGCTGAAATCACTTTCGGGTCGTTTGCGCGTGTTTGCATCGCCAATTCAAAATCCCAGCCAGCGGCAATGCGGGCGCTCAGGGTTGCCAGGCTCACCCTACATTCGGGATCCCGACTCCATTCTCCTAAGGTCTGAATTCGCCCCTTCCACTCAAAGGATTTTCTCGGCGAACGCTCAGTCCCAGCGGCCCAGCCCACAGCCGCAGGCGGCGTAGTTAGTGCTCGTTCGACTTCCATGCCTCGGGTCAACCGATTGCGCAATGTCGTGAGGCACACTTCGCATCGTGGGTCACATGTCCACTCCAGTGCCGTTTTCGTTTCGCCAAAGGCACTGATGCGGCTAAAAAACTCTGCCCTCGGCGCGGGCTCAGAAATCGCTCGCTCGGGTTCCCAACCTTTTCGAAGACGGTTCCTCACGGTCACCTGGTCTACCGAGCATCTCGAGTCGTTTGCCCAGGTTCCCGCTGGTTTGGATTCACCCCAGGCGTGAATAAGCTTTGCCGGACCCGGTGTTCTGCCTAGCGGATACTTCGGAGGTGTTGTCAGAGCTTTTTCAACATTCCATCCGGACTCAACGCGATTGCGGAGTGTCCATTGGGAAACACAACACCGCCGGTCACGACTCCACTCCGACAAAATCTTTCTTTCACCAAATGCGGGATATTCTTTCGCTCTCCCCGGACGGATCACGGCGTGTCGAAGATTTACCTTGTATGAGATCGCGTGCTCGGGAGTGTTGCCCGATTCGTATCGCTTTGCGATGATCTTGGCGTCGGCGGTCGCGCGTTCGTCGCGCGCCCACTCGGCAATAGTCTTAGTCTCACCCCACGCGGTGAGTTCGTTGGTTAGAATTATCTCGCTCACGGAGTAATTATTGGAGGGTTGGTTGAGGTTTTGTAGAGGGCTTAAACCCCTGACATTGCTCACGCCCCCACCTCAACTCGACCGAACGGCACTAACTCCGAAGTCTGCCCGGTGCTGACCTGCGTGTAGCGCACGGCGACGAGGTAGAGGCCGGGTTTTGCCGAGAGGGTGTGGGTGAGAGTGCCGGAGGTGTAGGTGTGGAAGCCCTGCGAACGATAGTCCTTGGGGTTGCCGCGCCGTCCGGCGCTCGCGAGTTTCTGGATGAGGAACTCGGTGGTAACTCCAGGTGAATTGGGGATGTTTGCGGCGAAAGTGATCTGTCCGGGACTAGCGGATACCGCGATTCGGATTCCGTCGCCAGAGAAAAACTCGGCGGGCGCGGTGCGCGGGGGCGTATTGCCCGGGTTGACAGCGAGGAATTTGGTGGAGAGGCTCACGAAAACTGTGTACGCCGGTGGAGTCGGGCTGAGGGAAGGATTCAGGTGTGCCCGGTGGGTTTGGGTGGTGAAGGCCTCCCAAGTCTGCATCTCCGCGAGTGAGAGGCTCTTCCAAGTTTGGGTTGCGATGGTGAAACGATCGCGATTGGCTTGTTGGGCGGGGGTTCGGGGGTTCGCGGGAATCTTGCGCGAGCGCATCTGAGTGGTCCCGTTTGCCTGTCGAGTGAAGATCAAATTCCCAATTTTCCCGCTCATCGGGCCGAATCCGGGGGCGGACGCTAGTTTTGCCATACTAGGGTTATCGGCCAGGTTTTCTGAGATATTTAGGGTGTAAGTGCCTTTTTGTTCCCTTTGTACTCCCATTAACCTCCCTTTGGGTTCCCATTCGAATGGGAGTGTACAGGGAATTCAGACGGAGTTTGCTGGGAGGAGACAGAGAATGGGCTGGGACTGAAACTGAAAGGGAGGAACCCTCACCCCAGTTCCCTTCGGTCACAGACCCTCTCCCTCGGGGCGAGGGAAAGAAACCACAATAGGCCATAAAGCGTTACTTCTCCCCGAGGGAGAAGTCGGTGAGGCACGAACCGGATGAGGGTTTGCGATGGGGGCAGTTTCTTATAAGACTGCCCCGATTTCGCATTAGTGCGACTAGCAGTCGCTGTAGAGGTAGAACTCGTACGGATGCGGACGGAGGTCCATCGCTTCGCAGTCGTTCTTGATCTTGTAATCGATATACATTTCGATGAGATCCTTGGTGAACACGTCGCCCTTGAGCAAGAAGTCGTGGTCTGCCTTCAGCGCGGCGAGAGTTTCTCTCAGAGATCCAGCCGTGGTCTGAATGTTCTTCTTCTCGGCGGGTGGCAACTCGTAGAGGTCCTTGTCGACTGGCTTGGGTGGCTCGATCTTGTTCTGGATACCGTCAATTCCCGCCATAACGCAAGCGGCAAACGCGAGGTACGGGTTGGCGGTTGGGTCGGGGGCGCGGAACTCGATTCGCTTGGCCTTCGGCGACTTGCTCTGCATCGGGATGCGGACGCAAGCCGAGCGATTTCGCGAGGAGTACATCAGGTTGATGGGAGCTTCGTAACCGGGGACCAATCGCTTGTAGGAGTTGGTCGTGGGAGCGCAGATCGCGAGAAGCGCGGAGGCGTGCTTGAGGATTCCGCCGACGTACCAGCGAGCGAGGTCGCTGAGTCCGCCGTAGCCCTTGTCGTCGTACATGAGTGTGTCGCCGTTCTTCCAGAGCGACATGTGGATGTGCATTCCGCTGCCGTTGTCGCCGAAGACCGGCTTGGGCATAAACGTAGCGGCGAGGCCGTACATCGAAGCAATGCTTCGAACCGCGTACTTGTACATCTGCATCTGGTCCGCCATGCGGAGCAATGTGCCGAAGCGCATGTCGATTTCCATCTGACCGGGCGCGCCGACTTCGTGGTGATGCATTTCGACGTGGATGCCCATATCGATCATGGTCAGCATCATTTCCGAGCGCATGTCTTGGTACTTGTCGGATGGGGCCGTTGGGTAGTAGCCACCCTTGGGTCGGTGGGTGTAGCCCACAGCATCATCCTCGCCGGAGTTCCAACCCGCCTCGGGGCTATCGATTTCGTAGAATGCGCCCTGCGGGTCGTTGGCGTAGCGCATCTTGCTGAAGAGGAAGAACTCGGCTTCGGGTCCGAGGAATGCGGTGTCGGCGATTCCGGTGGACCTCAGGTATTGCTCACACTTCTTGGCGACGTAGCGCGGGTCGCGGCTATATCGCTCACGGGTGATGGGGTCTTCGATGTCGCAGATGATGACCGCAGTCGGGAACTCGGCGAACGGGTCCATGAAAAGGGTGTCGGCGTCGGGGACGAGGAGCATATCCGATTCGTGGATGGATTGGAATCCGCGGATACTCGAACCGTCGAACCCAAGTCCCTCTTCAAAAACGGACTCGTGGAAGTCGATTGCGGGGATGGTGAAGTGGTGCCACTGACCGAAGAGGTCCGTAAACCGAACATCAACGAGTTTTGCCTCGTTCTCATAAACGTACTGTACTGCTTCTTTTGGTGTCATGAGTTTCTTTCCTAACGAGCAACACCGGAGCACCATCGGTCCGAAGTTCCGCCCCGATTATGACTTGTTTTTGGGTTTGTGTTTTCCACTAATCGTTGTCGGCACAAGTAGTTTTCCTACCAAGTTCAGGCAGGTGGATGGATTTACCGTTCCCGAGGTAACGTTACAATAGATGCCATGGCTAAAAGCGAAGACGGAATGAGTTACATAGCGGAAGCCAAGACTCGGGGCTTGTCGGACGAGACGATCCTTAATTTGCTGGAGGACGCGGGTTGGACGCGCAGAGAATCCGCTCATGCCTTGGCGTCACATTATGCTGAGGTAACCGGACTGCGAGCCCCCGAATCGCCTCGACGGCGAGAGTCTATAGGTTTGGATGTCTTTTTCAACGTGGTTGCAAGCATTCTCCTGATATCATTGGTGACGGCCTTGAGTATCCTACTTCATGGATTCGTGGACGACATGATTCCATCGGCGGCGGATGCGGGGCGAGGTTACCAGCGGGACGAATCGCTCTTCGCGATTGCCACCGCAATCATTGGAGGACCACTTTACCTGCTCGTCATGGTAATCCTCAATCGGCGTTTAGCGGCCGGTGCCTCACTTTGGAATGCTCCGATTCGCCAATGGATCATTGGACTGTTGCTTGCCGCTGGTATTGCGACGATATTCTACAGCGCGGTGAGTTTGCTTTCCAGCCTGCTCGGAGGAACAGAAGACTCTCTCCGATCTGCGGGCAAGCTATTGGTCACATCGGTTCTCGTTGGCGGTGCTTCTTGGTATTACGCGCACTGGCTCAGAGGACCCTCCCAGAATTCGGTGGTTGACAATGCAAAAAATTAACCGGATCGGAGCGGTCAGCATGGTGATCGTTGCGCTGTTCGCACTGGTGATCTCCTTAGCAAAAATCGGTAGCCCCGCCAAGAACCGCTCCTTAGTGTTTGACAAAGACCGAATTGTAGCCATTTCAGAGATAGCCAGTAAACTCAACCGGGCGGTCCAATCGGCGGCCAAGAGTCGAGGGACGACCGTGAAGGTGCCCGACTCGCCAAGAAAACTAGTTAATACAGAACTGTGGCAAGACCCACGCACTCAGCAAGACTATGGTTTCCGAAAAGTCTCTGAGTATGAATACGAGATTTGCGGAACATTTGAGAATGACTCAGAAGAACTTGTTCGAAAGTACGGAAATGAACTCAATCACCGGTGGAAGTTTAAGCGGGGAGTGAATTGTTTCAAAATTGACATTCGATTTAAGATTGAGTATGGAGATAGCTCTGGACTTGAGTACCAGTAGAAAATTCTGCGTTCAGGCTGCCGATTAGCGGTGAGATTATGTTGGGGGGCTAGCGACCAGTCCGTTCCCCAACGGGGATATGCCCGCTAGCCCAGGGTTGGCGCGCTGCGCCTACCCTGGGATTCGACCCACCACAAGCCCCAACCCCAACGTGGGTTGTGTCCCTTTTGCAGTACCCCTCGGTTGACGAAGTAACCCCCAGTTGACGCAAAGGTATGAGCTCATGTCCGCAACCATCACTCTCTCATCGTCCCCTTACCCGGAGCAATGATGATGATCAAATTTAGGGTCACAGCAGACCCGCCTGAGGGACACAACCCACGTTGGGGTTGATGGAACTTCGCCGTATAACCCAGGGTAAGCGCGGACGCGCCAACCCTGGGCTGGAGGAAAGATCCCCGTTGGGGAAGTGGAATTTGACTAAGACCAAATCCCAACACTATAAAACCGCTCCCGAAGGAGGAGCGGCAGGGTGGAGCGCGACCGTCCCGCCCGATTCTGTTGCTAGTTATTTGGAGAAACTTCGACACGGATGCCGATTTGGCCAATAATCGCCGCGACCACTTCGCACTCGGGTTTGCCCTCGATGTGGACGGTGGAGGCGCCGAGGTGGTCGATTTCCCAAGCTTCCATGTGCGCTTCTTCGAAGTCGCACCCAGTCGCGATCATAAGGATCGCGATGACTTCCTCGTAGGTGTTGGTGTCGTTGTTGTAAACGGTCACCAAGAAACCGCGATCTTTGGTTTCTAGCGGATTGTCGATCAGTTCCGGTCTTTCGATGGTGCCAGGGTTAATCTTCCCACTCCTTCTTCACAACTGATTCTACGCCGACGCTGTGCATGACGATCGCAACTCGCGCGCACTCGGACTCGGTGGCGAAGTGAATCGGGGCTTTGCCGTAGTATTGAGCTTCCCAGGTTTCCATCGCGGCTTCCTCTTGCGAGCAGTCGGTGGCGAGCATCACGGCGGTGACGACGACATCGATCGGCGTGAAGTCGTTGTTATAGATCACAGTCATCCAGCGGTCCTTGTGAACCTCCAGATTCTCCTGCCTCTCGCGCATCGGCATTGAACTCATATCCCTCATTATCCTGATCCGGTTTCGATATTACTAGTGACGAGTGAAGAATCTTTACCGGTTTTTGATTTTTTCTGGATCAGAGCGGCGAGAAGGAGGATGGTGCCGGCTCCGGCAGCGAGGGCGAATCCGAGATGCATCCCGGGGGGGACGTAGTCGAAGACAATCTTGTCGCCGAAGGACGAGTCAACCCCCGTAGCGACATTCACATGCAACCATGAACCTGGTTCAAGGGGCAAACGAACACCGCTAGCCGTCGCCGACCACCCTGGAATATTCCGCTCTCTCACGATAACGGCTCCATCGGATTTAATCTTAACTTCCAGGTGACCGGGGGTGCCACTCCAATCTTCAGGCTTCTCAAAGCCGCTTTGGCTAACTATCGTCGGAGCTGCCAAAGCGTAGTTGTAGGTGTCATCCACAACCGTGGCGGGCTTACCCAGTTGCGGAAGTTCCTTCTTAGAGGAAACAAGACCTACACCCAATTCGGTCAAACCTTTGAGGGTGACCGAACTTCGAATGAACATCATGTTGCCGTTCTCCTGAGGAGCAGACGGAGCACCGTTGGCAGAGTCAAGCAGTTTTACGGTGTCTATGTTTAGCAAGGAATCATAGCCACCGGCTTCCCTCTTGCCGTAAAGTGTGGCGAGATTGCCGGGCAAGGTTGCTTTCGGCAATTGGTAGAGATTCCAAGAATCATTGACCGTTGCTGAGCGCACAAACTCTGACTGACCGGAATTGGGCAATTTGGTGGGTAGTGTGGGTTGACTTAACTGAACGGCTACGACTATCGCCACCAATGCGGCGACAGGAAGGCCGATAATGAACCCACCCCGGGACCGAAGCAAGGGCTGACAAGCTACCACCAAAACCGCAACCAGAGCCAGCAACCCGAGAACGGATGCCGAAGCTGCCCAACTGGAAACTGCCTCTGGGGCCAGAATTCTGCTGAGAACAACCGAGACTGCGACAAGACCACAAAAGACCCCGCCCGGGATCGCATACCGCTTTGGATCAACCCCTCGCAGTTTGATCTGAGAAGCCATCAAAGCCCCGCCGAGAAGGAACAGAACCCCTGCCCGTGCCGGCGACCCAGAAGCGGACCAGCCGGGGAAACTGAAGTAAAGTGCGCGAGTCAGTGCCGTGGGCAAAGACAAAAACAGGCCAAGCAAAGCCAAACTGCCGCCAACCCAAACCGCATCCGAGGTCTTGCGGTACCGACCAAGGCAGAGTCCCAAAAGCAGGATCCCGCCGAGCCCAACGCCAGATTCGGCATTGTTCGAGACGCGCTTCACCAGTGCGGGCCAGTAATCGCAGATCGGAAAGTTCAGCCGCTCGACCGTGCGCTCCTTGTCCGGATTCCCGAGCACCTGCGGCGTGATCAGGGC
>JAIOPU010000172.1 GCA_021413725.1 Armatimonadota bacterium
CGAAGCAAAATGGGCATTTTGAATCGCCTCAGTTTGTTTTCACGGTTGAATGCATAAATGACTCCTTTTACTAAAGTCACCTCTGCACCATCAAATTTGGCCTTCCAGATGGGTTTTCCCGCGCGGTTAAAGCAGTACAGGTAAGGTTCGTCAACGAGGAGTACGTTCTTACCATCGAATCCGACCGTGTACGGAGTTTTCATTGATGAAGGGAGGTGTGCCATCGACGTTGGCTTACCGGAGGCAGCGAAAAAGCAAAGATAGGGGCCGGGCTTGCTTCGATCTCCGGGATCTGCAACAACAACTTCGTCGTTGGCTGCAAAACCTCTGACTCGATACTCCCTCAACCATGTACCATCGGATCGCCTTACGTACTCCCTCGTTTTCGAAGCGGATTTCATGAGAAGCCCAGTCTTGTCCAAGAAGAAGTCAATCGCTCGCTTACCCTCCTGGTTGTCGCGCGTGCCGACAAGAACTCGGTCGGCAAATTCTTGCGACATGTACCAACTGACTCCGGACCTGATCGGTTGATGAACTCGGAGCCATTTTCCGGTCGGGTCGAAGCAGTGGACTGATTCGGTCCTCTCATCCACGGCGAAAATGTAGCCTGCCGAATTAATAGCCACCTCGGAAATCGCCCCGAGTTTCGTAGGCTGTTCGGACTCGCCTACCGTTTTCACAACCTTGCCCTGCTTGCTAACAAGGTAGACGCTATACCCGTCACTTACCCAAAGGCCGGAGTTGTTCCAAGCAATATCCCGACTCTTAAGCGCGTGTCCATTAACCTTCGGAGAAGCGGACCATTCTAAATTTCCTGCAGAACTCATGCTCCATATGATCTCTGAGTCTTGAACCAAGAATCCACCGTCTCGCTTCGCAACTAGTTCGGTAGGGTAAACAGCTTTTTGTTTCCACGCTTTATCGAGATTAAACTTTCTGCTGAATTTGCCCTTGGTATCAAATATTTGAACATCATGGCGGATCACATCAAGCACGCCAACCGACCCGTCCCTGAAAAATGCAACAGACTCGGGCGAGAATAGTTGATCTTCCGGTCCGATGATGCCGCTTCCCCCTGTGGACCAAATTACTTTGCCCCGGAAGTCAGCAACAATCAAGGTGTCAGACATCGAGTACCGATGGAAGGAGGTTAGAAGATAGACGAATTTGCCATCCCCGTTTGAGTTGATGGATCCTATCGATGCATCTGGATATGAAATTATCTTCTTGGACGCGCCGGTTTTTCCGTTGAAGACCCAAAGGCTAGCCGGGCTGGGTGACTTAGACCCATCTGCCGACACGACATAGCGGTTTTCGCCAAGATACGCAACCTGACCCCAAACTTCACCGCCCTTCAAACTAGGTAATTTGTGCCGCTTCAGAACATTCCCTGAAGTGCTAAATTCGATGAGCTCTTGCCCTCCGGGTTTTATGTAAGCAAACCTCTTCTCTCCTGAAGTGCAGAAGCTACTAACTTCACTAATCTCTTGGACTGGAGACGAATGGGGCTTCACCAACCTAAACGGGCGAAGCTCGGTGAGTTTCACGACCGGGCAGTACGGTATTGGAGTCTTTCTTTCGGGTGTAAACCGGGCCTTCTGCACCTGGGCCACCGACCTTTTCCCGTTTATAGAGCGCACGTTGAACTTGAGTTTGAGGTCGTCGCGAAGGAGTCGAATGGAAAAGGTGTTCTTTTCCACTGAAAGAATAGCTCCTGTTGTTTGAATACCGGATGCGTCATGCGGATCGTTTTCCTTTTCACTCAAAACATAGTCTCCCAGTCTGTCAAATCGCCAAACTAACTTGGCCGCTGGATCCAATAGCTCAAATTGGGCATCGCTGGCGCGCCCTACAGGATTCCACCAGTTAACGAGGAGTAGCTTAGTTCCTGGCACATATTTCATTCCGATACGATATCGACCTTCGAAGCCCACACGCACCAGAGGCTTTGCCAGGGGCGAAAGGAATCGCTGGCCTGTTGAAATCCGGTAGGTTCGCAACTCGCGAGGAGTATTTTCTAGGGCGACCAGCAGTGTATCGGCTTCGCTACTCGCAACTAAAGCATCAACATTTGGATTGGGTGCACTATGCAAGGGGGCACTATCGTTCTTTTTCAGCTTGTCGTGAAGTCTCTCTTTCCCGTCTGCCCCCAAAATTAAAATATGCAAATAGTCAATTTTTGCAACACTGAACTCGGTGTATCCACATGCTGAACCGTCGTCGGTCACTACTATGGAAAACAAGGTATATGGCATCTGCTTCTGCCAAAGAATTTTGCCAGCGCGCGACAGCGAGTAATAGCATGAGCCTCCACCAAATCTATCGGCCGGGTTGACAAACAATTTATACTGACCAGAAGGCGAACGGTATACCGCTGGATCAATGAAATTCAACTCGTCACGTTGCCATTCCATGGGCACTGCCAACGTCAAGAGTGCCGAAACGGTTGCTAACATCATTGCTCTAAGGACACATTACCTGCAATCTTGGTTCAAAAAACACTTTGGACCAAACGGGCATACGAGCCTGAGGTAACCTGCGAACCATGCGCAGGCTCTTGATTTTCACTGCAATTCTAACGCTCATCGCGGGATGCTCCAAACCCGCCGACGACTCCAACGCCACTGCGGGTGGTACTTCTGGCAAAAAGGCGCTGGTTGTCGCCGCGATTCCTAAGGGCACGACCCATGTTTTTTGGAAATCCGTCGAGAAAGGCGCGATGCAAGCGGGGAAGGACCTTGGCGTCGAGGTGATCTGGAAGGGGCCCCTGAAGGAAGACAATAAGGACGAGCAGATTAAGGTCGTCCAGGATTTCATCACTCGTAAGGTGGACGGAATCGCTCTCGCGCCACTGGATGCAAATGCATTGCGTTCGGCGGTGGAAGAGTCGCAGAACGCAGGAATTCCCGTCGTGATTTTTGACTCGGCCATCGCCGAGGGCGTGAAGACCGCAAGTTTTGTCGCGACCAATAACAAGGTCGCGGGCGGAATGGCGGGCAAGAGACTCGGCGAATTGCTGAACGGAAAGGGCAAAGTCATGATGATGCGCTACCAGGAGGGCTCGGCGAGCACCGCAGAGCGTGAGGCCGGTTTCCTAGAGGCGATCAAGGCGGTTCCGGGGATCGAAGTTGTGAGCGACAACCAATACGGCGGAGCAACTGTGGAGTCGAGCCAGAAGATGGCGGAGACTCTGATTAATCGCTTTAACGCGGGGGGCAAGTTCCAGATTGATGGGATTTTCTGCCCGAATGAGTCTTCGGCATTTGGGATGTTGCGGGGATTGCAAGAAGCCGGACTTGCGGGGAAAGTCAAGTTTGTCGGATTCGATTCCTCGGCGGGCCTTCTGGAAGGTTTGACAAAGGGCGAGATCAATGCTCTGGTCGTCCAGAATCCGATTCGTATGGGATATCTCGCGATCGAATCTCTCGTGAAGCACTTGCGCGGCGAGAAGGTTGAGGCGAACATTGATACGGGCGCGGCGGTCTTGGACACCGGAAACATCAACTCTGACGAAATGCAAAAGCTCGTCAATCCTTAGTTGCTCGTCCATGCAACTTGAGGTCTCTGGAGTCTGTAAGTCATTCGGGGCGACCCTCGCCCTGAATGACGTTGCTTTTGTCGTCCGAGCGGGTGAAGTTCACGCGCTTGCCGGCGAAAATGGCTCGGGGAAAAGCACTTTGATGCGCATTTTGCACGGAGAAATTTTGCCTGAATCGGGGGTTTTGACTTTGGAAGGTGTTCGGTATGCACCGAGGTCGCCACGCGAGGCGATGGATGCGGGGGTGACCCTGATTCACCAAGAACTCGCCGTCAGCAACCACCTTACGGTAACCGAGAATATCTTTCTGGGAGTTGAGAAGCACCAGCGCGGGGTTCTTTCTTCGCGGGAAATGCGCTCCAAAGCCGAGGAGTGCTTGGCGCAGTTGGGTCACTCCGACATTGCCCCCGATATTTTGTGCGGCCGACTCAGCACGGCGCAGAAACAGGTCGTGGAGATTGCACGCGCGGTTCGTGCGGACTCCAAGGTCGTCCTTTTTGATGAGCCGACTTCGAGCCTGGGGCATAAAGACGTTGAGGCTTTGTTTACATTGATTCGGGGACTCAAGCAGCAGGGTATTGCGGTCGTTTACATCACCCATTTTCTCGACGAGATCATGACGATTTGCGATCGGGTGACGGTTTTGAGGGACAGCGTGAATGTCGGGAGTTTGGACGTTGCGGCGACAACTCCCACGAAAATCGCGACTCTCATGGCGGGTCGGGAACTCGGGAAGGTCTTTCCGCACTTCGATCGATCTCCCGGTGAGCCTGTGATGGATTGCAGTTCGATCCGAGGAAAAAAGTACCCCGTGAATGCGGATTTGAGGTTGCTTAAGGGCGAGGTCTTGGGGATTGCCGGGTTGAATGGGGCGGGTCGCACTGAGCTTGTGCGTTGCCTCTTTGGACTGGACAAGTTGAAGGGTGGGACCGTTGTTGCCTTTGAAAAGCCTATGCGCTCGAATCCTTCGGGAAATTGGAGGTCGGGAATTGGGTTTGTCTCCGAGGATCGCAAGGGTGAAGGACTTGCGTCCGCCCTTTCGCTTACCGAAAACCTCACGCTTCCACGACCGGGAAAGGTGTTGGTTTCTGCCGAAGATCGCCGAGCTAGAACGCAGGCGATTATTGATCAATTCCAAGTCAAGTGTTCGGGGCCAGGGCAAAAAATGAGTAGTCTGAGCGGGGGAAATCAGCAGAAGATCGCAATCGGACGACTCGTAGATTCAGAATCAAAAATCATGATTCTGGATGAACCGACGAGGGGAATCGACGTGCGCTCGAAGTCGGAGATTTATCACATGATTCACAAATTCGCGGGTGAGGGAAGGTCTGTTATCCTGATCAGCAGTCAGTTTGGAGAGTTGCTCGGGCTTTGTGACCGAGTTATGGTGATGCGAAGAGGGGAAGTCGTTGGGGAAGTTTTGCCGAAAGAGTCTTCGGAGCGAGAGTTATTGGAGATGTGCGCAGGAGCATGAAACCTTGGATGAAGAGTGCGGGGTTGGTCGCGGCTTGGGTGGTAATTTTCGCTGTCTTTGCCCTGCTGCTACCGAATTCATTTGCGACTTCCCGAAACATTGAGACGATTTTTCGGCAGATGATCATCGTCGGCTTTGCCGCCATCGGCATGACCTTCGTGATCATCTCGGGAGCAATTGATCTTTCAGTGGGTTCGCTCGTTGCCCTTGTGACCGTCGTCATCGCCAAACTTTTGAATGCCGGGCAGTCGCCCGTTGTTGCAGGCTTGGTGGGGATTTTGGTTGGTGGCCTTGCCGGACTGGTGAACGGCGTGCTGGTGACGAAGTTGAAGGTCGGGTCGTTCATCGTCACCCTCGCGACTCTCCTCGCCTTCCGAGGAATAGCCAAGGGGATCGCGAACGAACAATCGGTGACCGCCCCCTTGAATTGGTTGCGATATTTCACCGCCGCCCTATCGCCCTCGCAGAAGTGGATGGTCTTGCCGCTTGGGGGCTGGTTAGTGATAGCTTTGGCGGTTTTGTCGGGGTTCGTGTTGCACAGAACCGTCTTTGGTCGGCATTTAGTCGCGACCGGATCGAGCCCGGCGACCGCTAAGATGTGCGGTGTTAACGTGGATCGGACGCAGCTTTTGGTTTTTGTCTTGGCGGGGGTGTGTTTTGGCCTCGCGGGCGTGATGCAGTTCTCGCGATTGACGATTGGCGATCCGACGGTTGCTTCAGGACTTGAACTGAGCGTGATCGCCGCAGTCGTCATTGGCGGCGGCAGTTTGACAGGCGGCGAAGGTTCGCTTTTCGGGAGCCTGATCGGAGCTCTTATCATGACAACCATCGCCACCGGCGGTTCGCAGATGGGACTGCCGAACTGGGTGCAGGAGATCGTGACCGGGGTCATCATCTTGAGCGCAGTTGCCTTAGATCGGTGGCGTGTGACGCGGGGACAAGATGGAGCGAATTGATTCCCATCAGCATTTTTGGGTGTACGATCCCGAGGAGATGGGATGGATCTCCGACAACATGGCGGTCATCCGGCGTGATTTTCTGCCTGGTGACTTACTGCCAGAGATAGAAAAGATTCGCTATGACGGGTGCATTGCGGTGCAAGCCCGGCAATCGCTTGAGGAGAACGAATTCTTGCTCGGATTGGCGGATCGCAACTCGTTCATACGAGGAGTTGTGGGGTGGGTTGATTTGGCGGCCGCTGACGTTGAGGATCAATTGGAGAAGTTCGCGGCGAACTCGAAATTTGTTGGAGTTCGGCATATCGTGCAGGGCGAACCGGCAGGATTTTTGGCCACTTCCAAGTTTTTGACGGGCATTAAAAAACTAGCTGACTACGACCTTGCCTATGATTTGCTAGTGCGGCAGCACCAGCTAGAAGAAGCTATTACATTTTGCCGCGAATTGGAGGGTCATCGAATTGTGTTGGATCACATCGGCAAGCCGAATATCAAAGACGAGGCGTGGGAGCCTTGGGCAAGTCATTTTAGAGAATTATCAGAGGTTTCTGGATTGCATTGCAAGCTTTCGGGGATGAGTTTTGAGGCGGATTGGGCGAAAGGCGACTTTCGGGTGATTCGACCTTATGTTGACCACGTTCTGGATTGCTTCGGCCCGGACCGCTGCATGATCGGCAGCGATTGGCCGGTTTCCCTGGTCGCGGGAGAATACTACGGAACCCTCATGAATATCGAAGAATGCCTCTCGCCACTGAGTCGCGACGAAAAGTGGGATGTGATGGGCGGGACGGCAACGAGGTTTTATCGGTTGCCATCGGGCAAAGCAGTTCCGGGCGACTCCGCATCGATATAGCATGCCTCCACGACTTGCATGGTTTGGAAAGCATCCTCAAAATGCGTCCCAGGAATTAGGGATTCATCCTCTGCCCAACGCTGGACGCTCGCCATCGTGCCGATGAATGCGTGCGGGAACCAACTTCCCTCAAGTGGGACCTCCATCCAACCAACTTTACCTTTGAACGCATATTTCAAGAAGTCTGATTCCCCCTCCGGATAGTTCATGTTGAGCCCCATCTGGAAGACAATTGCGCCTTTCGTTCCCTCAATTCGAATCTGACTTTCCTGAAATTCCGTTCCAAAATCGTGAGCGTGGTAGGTTACAATTTGAGCCCGTTGGTTGCGTCCGTAGTTCATGATAATCGCCGACCGCGAGGAATGCAATTTGGGACTAGCTGGATGGATGATTGTGTTCGCTTTGACTCCAACAGGATTTCCGACAAGGCTGCGAATAAAGTCGATGTAGTGAATCGAGTGGTAAACGATCTCCATTCGAGGAGATTTTTCGAGAAACGTCCAGTTCGCCCAGGGGGTTTGGACGGTGACTTTGACATCAATCTCCAGAATCTCACCGATCAGACCATCTGCGATTATTTGTTTGGCGATGAGGCAATAGGGAGCGGTTCGCAATTGAAAATTTACCGCCATGCGCAAGCCCTTCTTGCGGCAAAGATCACGGATTGCACGGGCTTGGGTGAGGTCCTCTCCCATTGGCTTTTGCACGAGAACGAAGGATTGATCGGGAAGTTCTTTCAGAGTCTCAAGAACGGCACTTGCGGGTAGAGCAACGTCGAATATGACCTCTCCGCCCGGAACGCCGAGGGCCTGCTTCAGATTATCAAACACTCGAGGGATATTGAATTCGGCGGCGAGACTTTTTGCGGAGTCGATGTTTACGTCAAAGATTCCCGCAACTTCAAAACCCGCAAGTCGGTAAGCGGGTAGGTGAGCGTGACGGACGATGCCGCCGGCGCCAACAATGATGATCGCTCGCGGGACCTTGGGCATGGCGACGGATTGTTGAAACTTCATGGTTTGAGGCCCTTGATTTTTTGGGAAGCGATTTCCAAAGCTGTGGCGGGTGTCACTCTGAGATTCAAAGCATCATCAATGGCCTGGCTGAGAATCCTGTTGATGACATCGTAATCCGCCCTCTGAGGGAGGCACTTCGAGTTGTCGTGAACTTCCGCGAGATGGGCGAAAACGGGAAATCTCGCTTGAATCTCTGGGTCATTCCAAGTGGAAAGCCTCACCCCGCTTACTCCGTGGAGAGTCGCAACGTTGTCCATTTCCGGGGAAGTTAAGTGCCGCATAAATCGATAAGCCTCTGCCGCATCCTCGCAAGTTGCAAGCAAAGCCATGACCCAATAGGAATTGATCGAGACCCCACCCGGCATCGGAGCGGTACGGTTCTTACCGACGATAGTGGAAACTTCTGGGTTCTCCGTGACGGAAGTATATCCGCTCCAATTCCACATCATCGCAACCTTGCCCTGTGCGTAGGCATCACCGGACTGAACAGAGTTCATTTGCAGGCATTCTGGGCTCGCGACTTGGAGCGTATGGACCATCGCGCAAAGGTATTCAAGAGCCTCGACCCCCGCTCGCGAATTGAACTCCGGTTCCCCGTCAACCGAGAAGAACTCCCCGCCCCTTGACCAGAGATGGACGAGGAAGTCATAGACATTATTGTGCCCGTCGGGAAAACCGGCGAAGCAGCAACCCCATTCGTCATTCTCAGGATGCGTGAAAAACTGGGCGGTTTCGACGAATTCCTGCCATGTTGTTGGCGGCAAGAGCGGACGCCCGAATCGTTCAATATGCTGTGAATTGTGACTAGGATCGTCGACTATGTCCGCGCGATAATGTAAAACCTGAGGTCCGTCGTGGTACGGAAATCCGTACAGGTGACCGCGAAATGAAGTGAGTTTGTGCATCGCGGGATGCCAACCTTCGGGCCAATCTTGCGGCTTTGCCTGTTCAACAAAATCGGTCAAAGGGAGCAAGGCACCATTCATCGTTCCGCCCGCAATCCAATCTGTGCTGGCGAGGACCAAATCAAATCCGCCTCGGTGCCCCAGGGCGACTTCGCGGCATTCGTCAAACCGCAAAGGGACAACCTCAACAGCCCCATCGAAGGCCCCTGCCTGCTTGGTGAGCGCGGCGACAAACTCTCGCTGATCCCGAACCGCGACTCTCATTGTTATTCCGGCCGTTGAATCTCGACACCTCGAACTGATCCCCACATCCGGCCCGGAGGCGGTTGCGAGAGTTCAAGGGTGATGTCATCCGGGTCCAAAAGGTAGATCGTGAACCCCCCTTTATTGACCCCGGCAACAATCTCAATTGGGCTGTCCGCTTTGAACCGAACGCCGGACTCCGTGAGGAATTTGAAATCGGCGTGAATGTCTTCTGTCACAAATGCCAAATGCGGTGCACCCGCGCGATTCGTGGAGACGTCGGTCTTCTCGCCCTTGGGATGAACGTACTCAACCAACTCCAAGTGGTGGTTTGATGGGCCTGCAAAGGCGTTTGGAATTCTCAACATTGCGACCTTGAGATGCGCATCGGGGAATGCAACAAGTCGCGAGGTGTATTCGTTTTGCTGTACTTGCTGAGTGATGACTTCGAGCCCAAGGAGGCCGCAATAGAACTCAAGACTCGCCTCCAAATCGGAGACGGTAAAACTTGTATGCCAAATTCCAGAAAGGTTCATAGGGTTATCTCATGAGGTAGCCGCCGCAGACGTTAAGGGTCTGTCCGGTGATAAAAGAAGCACGGTCGCTCGCCAAAAAAGCAACCGCTTCCGCTACTTCCTCGGCAGTGCCGATTCGTTTGAGTGGGGTCGCTTCAATCACGGGTGCGAGGGTTTCCATTGGTGCGACGTTGCGGAGTTGACCACGTTGCTCTGCGATAGACTGAGTCAGTGGGGTCTCGATCACGCCCGGCGCGACAGCGTTGACGCGGATTCCGCACGGGCCATAGGTCAGGGCTAGCGATCTTGTAAAGCTAACAAGAGACGCTTTAGACGCGCCGTAAGCGGCTTGCTCCAGCTTTGGCAGGAAGCCACTGACGCTCGCGATATTCACTATTGAGCCGCCCCCCGAAGCCTTCATCGCTTCAGCGAACAGGCGAGATAGAAAGAATGCGCCGGCGGAGTTGACCGCAAACGTCCTCTCCCAGTTATCCGGTGTGATTTGGTGAATTGATTCTGTGCGACAAATTCCCGCGCAATTTACAAGGGTGTGAACGATGCCGACCTGAGCTAGCAACTTCGCATGCGAGGCAGTGTCAGAAACATCAAGTTGAAAAGCCGTCCCACTGATTTCATTCGCGACCTGTTGTGCGAGGTCTAAATTGAGGTCAACGGCGACGACCTTCATCCCATCACGGGCTAAGGCTCGACAAATCGCGGCCCCGATTCCTTGCGCGGCTCCGGTAACCATCGCGACTCTCATGCCATGAGCCGCCTGACTTGATCCACAATTTTCTGAACGGAAGGCAGGACCACATCTTCGAGGTTCTTCGCGAAGGGAATCGGCACATCTGCGGCTGTGACTCGGAGGATCGGGGCATCGAGTTCGTCAAAGAGGTGTTCCTGAATCTGCGCAGCGAGATCGGCCCCGACTCCGCAACGGGCGTGGCTTTCGTGGGCGACCAATGCGCGATGCGTTTTGCGTACAGAGGTAGCCACAGTCTCAAAGTCCAGTGGATTGAGAGTTCTCAGGTCAACGACCTCAACTTCAATGCCTTCCTCAGCGAGCAAAGATGCCGCTTCCAAACTCTGTTGCAGTGTAAACGAGTAGGAGAAGAGAGAGCAATCCTTGCCCGATCTCACCACCTGTGCCATGCCGATCGGGATGAAATGCTCCCCCTCAGGAACGTCACCTTCCAAACCATACAGCTGCTTGTGTTCAATGAACAGAACCGGGTTGTTGTCGCGTATCGCCGCGACCAGCATTCCCTTGGCGTCGGCGGGATTGGAGGGCGCAACGACCTTGATTCCGGGAACATGCAAAAAGAGAGCCTCAAGCATCTGCGAGTGCTGTGCGGCCGCACCTTTGTAACCTCCGCCTTGGGTTCGGATCGTGAGGGGAACGGGCAAACCGCCCGACATATAGGTCGTCTTAGCGAGTTGGTTAAAGAACTGATCCATCGCAACGAGCGAAAAATCAAAAAACATGATTTCGACAATCGGACGCATTCCCGTCAAGGCTGCACCGAGAGCCATTCCCAAAAAGCCAGACTCAGAGATAGGAGTGTCGATCACACGCTGGTCGCCAAACTCTTCCAAAAGCCCCTTGGTGACTTGGAACATCCCACCGTGGTGGGCAACGTCCTCGCCA
>JAIOPU010000204.1 GCA_021413725.1 Armatimonadota bacterium
ACCGCCCCGAGGTCCGCAACGCTTTTAACGAAGAACTCATCGCGGCTTTGAGTGCATTGTTCGCCGATCCCCAGGGCGCCCGTGCGATTATCCTTCGCGGTGCAGGTGCTTCGTTTTGTGCGGGCGGCGACCTTGCTTGGATGCAACGCGCCGCGACCTATACTCACTCGCAAAATAAGGCGGATGCCTTGAATCTCGCGCACATGCTCGACAACTGCTCGCGCTGTCCCGCCGTGGTGATCGCCAAAGTCCACGGTGCCGCCTTCGGTGGCGGTGCGGGCTTGGTTGCCGCCGCCGATGTCGCGGTCGGCATCGAAGGATGCAAGTTCGCGTTCAGCGAAGTTAAACTCGGATTGATTGCGGCGACAATCTCTACCGTCGTCGTCGACAAAATTGGTCGCGGCCACGCCCGTTCTCTCTTCGCGACCGGCGAAATCTTCGGCACAGACAAGGCTTACGACATCGGCTTGATCCACGACAAGGCGACGACAGATGAGGAGGCCGAGGAGGTCATTCAAAAGAAGCTCAAAGCCATCCTTGCCGCCGGCCCCGAGGCTGTCCACAAGTCCAAACTCCTCGCCCTTGGTGCCCCCTTCACGCTCGAAGAGACCGCCACCAAACTCGCCGACATCCGAGCGAGCGAAGAAGCCAAAGAAGGCATCGCTGCGTTCTTGGAAAAGCGAGCTCCCAACTTCAACTAAGCCGCAAGATCGTCGTGGAACGCGGCAAAATCTAAGTGGATCACGTTATCTTCCTCAACCGTAATCGGGTCGAACTGAGCCCCGAGAAACTCCTCGAACTGCTCTGCAGTCAATGGCTGGGAGTAAGCGTATCCCTGACCAAAATCACAGCCCAAGGCCAGCAACTGCTCTGATTGCACCGCGGTCTCGATCCCTTCTGCCGTCACGGCAAGGGACAATGACTGACACATCGAAATAATCGCCTTTACAATGGCGGTCGACTCCGGCTCAATCCCCAACACCGACACAAAAGATCGATCAATCTTCACGTTGTCGAGGGGCAAGTGACACAAATACGAAAGCGAAGAGAAGCCCGTTCCAAAGTCATCCAGCGCAAGTTGCACGCCGAGCGCACGAATCGCATGAAGTTTGGCGATAGTCGCATCCACATGCTCCATCATCACGCTTTCAGTGATTTCAAGCTTTAAGCAATGAGGATCAAGCCCAGTTTCCGATAGAACCGCCGCAACTTCTTCGACAAACCCTTCCTCTTGTATTTGACGAGGTGAGATGTTGACGTTGATGACAAAATTCTGCTCCGGGTACATTTCCCGCCACTGCTGCGCCTTACGACAAGATTCGATTAAAACCCAACTCCCCAAAGAAACGATGAGGCCAGTTTCCTCCGCAATCGGGATGAACTTGTCCGGGTAAATCATTCCCTTCTCCTGATGTTGCCACCGCATCAACGCCTCCGCCCCGCAAATGCGATCCGTCTTCATATCCATGATGGGTTGGAAGTAGACGCGCATTTCATCAAGTTGCAAAGCACGGCGAAGGTGAGACTCTAACTCTAGCCTTGCAGAAATGTTCTGATTCATTGAGGCATTGTACAAAGCGTATCCGGCCTTACCCTTCGCCTTTGCCTCGTACATTGCAGTGTCAGCCGCCTTGAGCAATTGTTCAGCGGTTGAGCAATCCTCTCCGTGAATCGCAATACCTATACTTGCGGTGATGAAAAATTCTGTTCCAGCCCACTCGATAGGTTCTTGGAGCCGACGCAAAAGGTTTTGACACAGCGAAATAGCCTGTTCCGCGCCACTCAGGCCAGAAAGCAAAATAGAAAACTCGTCACCAGAATTTCGCGAGATGATGGCTGTCTGTGGTGTGCTCAGCCGGAGCCGTTCTGCAATCAGGATCAGGAGTTTATCTCCGTCGCCATGGCTAAGGCTATCATTGACTAGTTTGAAGTTATCCAGGTCCAGAGTGAGCACGCCAATCGAATCGTACTGAAAAGCGTTGCTAAGGGCTTTTTTCAGGTGAGACTCAAAAAGGTTTCGATTGGGTAAATCCGTTAACTCATCGTTGAATGCTGAGTAGGCGACTTTGGTTTGGAGTCGCTTTCGTTCGCTGACATCGCGCAAGAACCAATAAAGACCGAGGTACCGGTCTGCATCATCGTGCTCCGCGACAATCGTGAGTTCTTGGTAGAACCGACGTCCATCCTTCTTGATCGACTGAATCTCAAGGGACTCCTTTCCTCGCTTGGCAATTGCGAGTTCACAGGCTCTGTGGACCTCGTCTAGATGGTCAAGGGCAACCGTCTTCTGCCAAGGCAAGCCGACAAGTTCTTCGGTCGAGTAGCCCAGCATTTCCGTACACGGCCCATTGGCTTCCACAAACTTACCGCGACTATCAAGCTTCGACACGCCTTCGGCAACACTCTCCAAAATATGATTTGCTTTTTCTAGCTGCGTGAGGCGAAATGATAGTTCCGCGTTCAACATTTCTTGAGACTGCTGCTGAAAAGACGTGAAGCAAGATCGTTGGCGAGAAGAGTCGCCGCACCATCCCAAGGAATTTTGGAGCGGTTCGCTTGGCTTATGTTTCCAAAAAATATAACTCATAAAATTAGGCCACAGCCTGCTGATTCACTTTTATCGCTCTCCATATAATTAACGGACTTTTGGGGGCTAATCTTTAGGGTACACACTTGGGCCAACGAGTTCGCAACCGTGAGTTCCCGGTATTCTGTTCGAATGCTTATCAGTTCCCTGCTGGGGCTTTCGATTCTTATGGCAAAGTCTGACTCATTGATTATCGTGGATTCCGTAGTCGGCAAAGGTGCCGCTGTTAAAAAGGGTGATCTTGTCACGGTCCTGTACCGGGGCACCTTGGAGTCCACAGGACTGGTCTTTGATGAGAACTTAAAGCAGCCACCGTTTGCCTTCGAGGTTGGCGCGGGCGAGGTGATCCAAGGATGGGACAAGGGACTAGTTGGAATGAAAATTGGTGGTAAGCGATCCCTCAAGATCCCACCGAGCCTTGGCTACGGAGACCAAGCCAATGCCGCCATTCCCGCAGGGTCAACCCTCAACTTCGATATTGAACTCCTTCGAATTGACAGTTTGAAGAAGCCAAGCGATATCGCCGTCGAGATTACCCAAGTGGGAACCGGCCCAGAAGCGAAGCTCGGCGACGAAGTCGAAATTCACTATGTGGGCACCTTCCTCAATGCCGTAAAATTTGATAGCTCTCGTGATCGAGATAAGACCTTTACCATCACGCTGGGTAAAACTGGCCTAATCCCAGGATTTACGAAGGGCGTAACAGGAATGAAGAAGGGCGAGCGACGAAAGGTCACTATCCCATACAACATGGCTTATGGGAAAAATGGCCGCCCCTCAATCCCTCCGTATTCGACCCTAGTTTTTGATCTCGAAGTGATCAATCTCACCCCCGCAAAACAGAACTGAACGATGCTTGCTGTCAAGAACATAGACGTCTATTACGGCGCAATCCACGCTCTCAAGGACGTGACCCTCAACGTTGAGCGAGGCGAAATTGTCTCCATCATCGGCTCCAACGGAGCCGGCAAAAGCACGCTCCTGCGCACAATCTCCGGTGTGCTGAATCCAAGAGAGGGCCAAATCACGTTCCTCGACGGGGAAATCCAAGGCGAAAGAATCGACAAAATCGTGAAAATGGGAATCGGTCACTCCCCCGAAGGGCGCAAAATTTTCACGAACATGTCGGTTCAGGAGAACCTCCAACTTGGGGCGTTCATCCGCACCGACAACGAAATCGCGTCCGACATGGATCAAGTCATGGAACGCTTTCCGCGCCTTAAGGAGCGATTCAAGCAGAGCGCAGGCACCCTAAGCGGCGGCGAACAGCAAATGCTCGCCATCGGTCGCGCCCTGATGAGCCGTCCCAAACTCCTCATGCTCGACGAACCATCCATGGTGCTCGCGCCGAACTTGGTATCAGAAATCTTCAAAATCATCGTCCAAATCGCTTCCGAAGGCACCACGGTGCTTCTCGTTGAGCAAAACGCCCACCGGGCACTCGAAATCGCAAACCGAGCCTACGTTCTTGAAGTCGGAAGCATCGTTCTGCAAGACACGGGCAAGGCGCTCCTCAGCAATCCGAAGGTCAAAGAGGCCTACCTAGGCGGGTGAACCTCTTGGAAGCTGACTTATCAACCCTCCGTCTCGTGCCGCTCAAAGAAGGCTACATCCCGGCCATTCTTGATATCGAGCAAGTGGTCAACGGCGCACCGTGGTCCTACAAGTCTTTCACGAACGAACTCGATCACGACCACGGAATTTTCAAAGTCGCCATCCTCGATGCTATCGTTGTCGGTTACGCGGCCCTGTGGCTATTGGTGGATGAAGCCCACATCACCACCGTCGCCATCGCCCCCGACTACCAGCGACGCGGCATCGGTCGCCTCCTCACCATCGAAATCCTAAACGAGGCCCGCGACCGCGGGATGCTGTCGGCGACCCTCGAAGTCCGCGCTGGAAACGAAGCCGCGATCAGCCTCTACGAGAATCTTGGGTTCAAAAACGTTGCCGTCCGCAAGGGTTACTATCCCGACAATCGCGAAGACGCCGTCGTGATGTGGCTCTACGACCTAGATTCATGGTCAGACAAGTGAAATTCTTCGACGAACCTGTGCTGGCAATCGAAACCAGTTGCGATGAGACTTCTGCCGCTATTCTGATTGGCGACAAGGTCGCAAGCAACGTAATCGCCTCCCAAATCGAGATGCACCAGAAGTGGGGCGGAGTCGTCCCCGAAGCCGCCGCACGCGCCCATGTCGAGGCAATCCTGCCCGTCATCAGCACCGCCCTCTCCGATGCCAACCTGACGCTGAAAGACATTGGCGGGCTGGCGGTAACCAACCGCCCCGGCTTAGTCGGAGCCCTTAGCGTCGGCGTCACCACCGCAAAGGCCCTCTCCTTTTCCCTCGGTATACCTCTCGTAGGAGTCCATCACCTTGAAGGGCACCTCCTGAGCGCCCTGCTCGACACGCCCCCCGCCATCTTCCCCCACGTCGCCCTCGTCGTTTCCGGCGGTCATACGGAACTTGTCAAAGTCTCCGCTCCAGGGCAATACGAACTCCTCGGACAAACCCTCGATGACGCCGCCGGAGAAGCCTTCGACAAGGGTGCCCGCCTTATGGGACTAGGCTACCCAGGCGGTCGCGCCATTCAAGAGGCCGCCCAAAACGGCGATCCCAACCGCTACCCTCTTCCCCGCTCACTACCCAAGGACCTGCTTAATTTCAGCTTTAGCGGCCTAAAAACCGCCGTCCTCCGCCTTTGCGAAAAGGAAGGTTTAGCGTTAAACATCGCCGACGCAGCCGCGTCCCTTCAAGAGGCCATCGTTGCAGTCTTAACGACCAAAACCATCCGGTACCTGGAAGGCTCCGGCATCGGGTGCCTAACCCTCGTCGGCGGCGTAGCCGCCAACATCGCACTCCGCGAGAGACTGCGAGGCGAGTGCACCAAACTGGGCCTCCAATTCTCAACCCCACCATTCGAATACTGCACCGACAACGCGGCCATGATAGCAGTAGCCGGTTCCATCCGCCTCGCAGCAGGCCAGTCCGACGGCTACGGCCTCGACGTATTTCCGAATGCAGAGTTGCCAAACCCGTAAGCATCCTTCCCGCCCCCTTACGGTGGAGAATCACCCAAGCGCGTAACCCAAGTTCAGACAGTAAACTCTAGCCGATGGATTTCCAACTCTCAGGCAAAGTTGCGATGGTCGCCGCCGGATCAAAAGGGATAGGTCTTGCGATCGCCCGTGCCCTGTCCGCCGAAGGCGTCAAAGTCAGCATCTGCGGTCGCACCCAAGAAACGCTGGACGCGTCAGGAATGGCGCTTTCCGTTCGTGCAGACGTCTCCAATGCGGATGAACTGTCAGACTGGCACACGAAAACGCTTCAGAAACTCGGCCCCGTTGATATTCTCATCACGAACACGGGCGGACCCAAAGCCGGAAACCCCAGCGAACTGACCGATGAGGACTGGATCTCGGGCGTAGACTCAACCCTTCTCAATGTGGTCCGACTCACCCGTCTCGTGCAACCTGCTATGGCCGCGAAAAAATGGGGGCGAATCGTCCACCTTACAAGCCTAGTCGCGAAGCAACCTTACGGCCTTCTCACCATTAGCTCAACCTTGCGCAGTGGAATCATCGCACTAACCAAACTCCAGGCAAAAGAACTCGCGACTGCCGGTATTACTGTAAACGGTTTACTGCCTGGGCACACACTGACAGACCGCCAAATTCACCTCGTAGGAATTCGAGCCGAGCGAGCAGGAAAAGACTTTGACGAAGAACTTGCCGAATCGGCAGCCAAGCTTCCGATGGGCAGGTTTGCCAGGCCAGACGAAGTCGCAAACGTCGCGGCATTCTTGTGCTCATCCCAAACTTCATATCTCAGCGGGCAGAGCATCTGTGTAGACGGGGCGACAACGGACTCGCTTCTATGAGCTACTGCAAATTTGTCGTGACCTGCGCCCCCGATTCCGTTCATGTCGCCTACCATGACAAAGAGTACGGCTTCCCCAGCCGAGACGAGAACGTACTCTTCGAGCGATTGATCCTGGAAATCAACCAAGCCGGCCTATCCTGGGAAACCATTCTCAAGAAGCGAGAGGGATTCACGAGAGCTTACCAGGGGTTTGACGTAGCCACCGTCGCCGCGTACGGCGATGACGATATCGCCCGCCTGCTGGCGGACCCAGGAGTCATCCGAAACCGCCTCAAAGTCCACGCTGCAATCCACAACGCCCGCCAAATTCTTGAGATCGGCTCGTTCGCGAACTGGCTTGACTCCCACCACCCATTGCCAAAGGAGGAATGGGTGAAGCTGTTTAAAACCAAATTCAAATTTGTGGGAGGCGAAATAGTCGGAGAATTTTTGATGAGCCTCGGATATTTGCCCGGTGCCC
>JAIOPU010000205.1 GCA_021413725.1 Armatimonadota bacterium
GCCCCAGGGCTTAGCCGCCGCGTGACCGTCCGCGTATACGTAGATGCCCAACCCGCCCGTGTGGCCGGGAGTGGGCTTGCCGGTGAAGGAAGCGGAGTTCCAGCAATAGGAAGGAACCGTCGGCTGGAATTGGGCGGCGACGGTGGGACGGCCTGCGAGTTTTCCGGCGTCGCAGTCGATGAAGCCGGAACCCCAGATGCCGCCGACGTACTCGTCCTTCACACCCGGCGACCATTGCTCAATCCATATCGCAAGGTCGGATGGAGACTTGATTTGAGTGTCGGCACGGCCCGAGGTCTTCCAGCCGTTACTGGGGTCGTCGTTGGTGAAGAAGAAGGCTCCGGTCTTGCTGTCAATCGCGCTACCCGAGGTCTTGGTGTTGAGCGGACCGACGTAGGCGTAAGAGCGGAAAAGGGCCTTTGTTCGATAGGCTCCGTCAAACCACGGCACACTGCTGGGCGCATGGCGCGAATTGGAATCGTCGGGACACTTCCAAATCTGGTTGTTCTTCACGTAGGGCATGAGTTGTAGGTCAGGCGGGAAGTAGCGCGAGGCGCCACCGTTGACGGGCGTGCCGAGCGCGGCCCAAGCGGCCAAGGTGTCATCGTTGTCATTGGCGTACATCTTGGAAGCCAAGCCGATCTGCTTGTTGTTGCTGAGACATTGCGTCTTCTTCGCGGCACCCTTCGCCTGGGTAAAGACCGGGAAAAGGATTGCGGCAAGGATCGCAATGATCGCAATGACGACGAGAAGTTCAATTAAAGTAAAGGCGCGCTGACGCATCCCACTACTATATCCCAACTTTCTCAAAAAAACTACTTTTCAGGTGAACTTTCTGTAAACTTTCCGGTCGGGTACCCTTCTAACATGTTCTCTCGTACTCTTGTCGCAACACTCCTTCTCGGAAGTCTTCTGCTTTCAACCCAAGGATGCGGCACCCAGGAAGACTCCACCAAAGCCGCCGCCGAGAAGGCGAAGGCCGCTGGGCGACAAGTCTTCACGGTTGAAGGTTGCCAGTTCAGCCTTCCGCCTTCTTGGACAGCGATCGACGTGAACGCGCCGGACATCGAGAAAGTCCTCACGGAGTTGGACAAAGACCCCAAGTTCACCGACATCACCCCGACCCTCTACAAGAGCAAGGGCTCGAAGCAATTCAAGTTTTTCGCCTACAACAAGGATATCGCGGGGGCCAAGATGGTGGGCTACTTCACCATTCTCCATTCGAGCGTCCCGCCTGAGTCTACAGAGCGGCAAATGATCAACAGTACCGCCGAACAACTTCAAACGATCACCAAAATCAAGCCCGAATTCACCGACCTCACTTTTGGATCCGCGCGCGGCGCGAGGGCGAATTGGAAAATGAAGACAATCGACTCTGGAGAAATCGCGATGACCACGGTCATTGCGTTTCATGGCGAAGGTCAAGTGGTGTTCTCCTTCACTCTCCCCGCCGATGTCGCGGCACAGTACCAGCCACAGATCGACGAAATCATCAACGGCATGTTGTTCTAAGTCCCTTTGTTAAGGTTTCGTCTTTGAGTTTAAGAGTCTGTTAAGGGAGTCACCAAATCGGTCGAAAACGACGATTAACTATGGGCGAGATTTTGCGTCTCTCCCGAGAAAGGACTCAGTATGAAATCACTTAAGACAATTTTAACGCTCTCCACCCTCGCATCGGTTGCCGTTGCCAATGCAATCGGACTCGGCGACATCGCGTTCATCGGCTTTAACGCAGACGGCACTGACGGTTACTCTTTCGTTGCTCTCAATGCAATCTCTAGCAGCGACGTCATCGGATTCACCGACGAAGAGTGGAACGGATCCGGCTGGATCACAAACACTGAATCGCAGTGGACTTGGACCGCTCCAGTGGCTGGCGTCGCCGCAGGAACCGTCGTGACAATCACAAACATGTCTGCACTCATTTCGGGCGACCCTGTCGAGAATTTGGGAACCATCGCGAACGTTTCTGATGCTGTTAACAATGCTGGCTTTGGCAACTCCGATGAATCCATCTACGCGTACAGCGGAACTCATGCAGCTCCTTCGCTCATCGCAGCGATGACCACAGAAACTGGCGCGAACTTCGGAACACTTTCCGGCGGTTCACTTGTGACCCTCGCGGCGGATACAGATGGAGCCAAGTACACTGGCCCCCGTTCGGGACTCGGTAGCTTCAGTGCTTACCTCCCAGGAATTGCTGATGTCGCGAACAACTGGACCGACGAAGGCACAAGCGGAACCGATAATTTCAACAACACGGCGTTCACCATCGTACCTGAGCCAACGAGCATCCTTGCTCTCGGTTTTGGCGCAGTCGCTCTTCTTCGCCGCAAGAAGTAACGAACTCCGAAGGGCCGCCTCTTTAGGGGCGGCCCTTTTTCGTCTCAGCGATATAGGTAAGGTAGAAGGAACTATGAGAAAACTTCTGCTGGTCTCCCTTCTTGGAAGTTGCGCCCTGATCGGTGCGGCTGTTCCCCCCGACAACCTCAAATCTGAACTGACGAAGCAATACGCCAAGTGGAACACTCTCACCGGCAAAGCGGATTTGAAGGGCCTCGCGGCGATGCTCCATCCAAATTTTCAATACATTGACAGCGAATTGAAAGTGTCCAGGAAGGCTCCATTCATCAAATACCTGAGCGTGCTCTTTCCGCAAACGCGCAAGTCCAAAAACCTCGCCACCATCGAAAACCTCACTGGTTCTAAGGAAGGCGGAGTTACCGTTTGGACCACTTACAACGTGAGTATGGAGTTCAAACAACGCGAAAAGTGGACTCCGATGAAGTACTCGGTCAAGACCAAGGACAGTTGGGTTTGGAAGAAGGGCACCTGGCTCCTTTTGAAGAGTGCTGCGCTGAACGCCTCGAAGCCGTGATTCGATTGCCCGTTGATCTTGGGGTTTTGGGTTTGGCCTTTGGGACGAAACGAGCGGGACGCCTGAGGTCCGGGATGCGGACGGGACGTCCGCGCTCCATACGGCCGCTGCTGATTCGCCTAAGCCTTTCCATTTAAGGAATATCGTCGACTTTATTAAAGTTTGTTACGATAACCGTGTAGTCCGTCAGGTCGACAACACCATCGGCATTCACATCGGCGTCCGGATTCCAGTTCCCGCTCGAAGGCAACGCGTTAAATGCAACTACCACCGCTGTATAATCCGAAAGATCAATGACGCCGTCCGGCACGGAATCGCCATTAGTCATTGAGAAGTTTGCTACTCCATTGCCACCGCTGACAGCCACTGACATCTTGCGCTTGAGGAATGTTCCGTTTGCGTCTGCGATCACGGAGTACGTACCGTCCGGGCCACTAAACGCGAAACTGTAGGCACCAGCCGCGTCAATTGAATCACTCGCGGTCGCGACGAGCACTCCACCTGCATTGTAGACCGCAAAATCCACTGTTCTGCCACTAATGCTGGGCAAAAAGCTCTCTAGTGAAATCGTCCCGCTGATTCCGCTTCCGGCAACGTTGAAACCACCCACCCTGTAGATGGTGCCCCCAACACCCGAAAGGAAAGCTTCGCCCCGCAATTCATCCAACCCAATGCCAGAAATGGAGTTCACTCCAGAAGGATAAGGGAGATTCGCAACAGTCGTCCCGGTCGGCGACATGACTCGCACGGTGGCTTCCTCACTGCTCACGATGAGAAGGTTTCCGGTGGTCGGATCAACCTCAATGTCGCCAAAATTGATGGAAAATCCCGTCGTGGGGAAGATATTGAGTACCGCACCGGTTACTGGATTGATCTCAGCAACGCGACTTGGATTGATAGTGTCAAGTTTATCCGCCAATAGAAAAATCGTATTGCGGATTGGGTGGTAGGCGATTCCTACAACATGGTTGACTCCAAAGCCAGTCACGAGATGGGCGAGTACCGCACCGGTCGTTTTGTTTACTGCATAGACATCCGAAGCCCCAGTTTCACCGTTCTCAACCAACAGAGTGTGAGGCGGCAACGCGGTGGCGCCAAGGGTAAATCCTTCACGCGCGAATTCTAGGTCAACGTCGTTGGCGGTTTCCCCTGGGAATACAGCACTACCATTTGCAACACCAGTGCGAGTGTATGAGTTGATTTGGGCGTTAAACGAGCCGTAAGCCCACACGGAATCCGTACCGGCATCGAAACCGCACCCGGCGATACCGCCGATGCCGCCGGGAAACTGGCCCAAAAGGGTGAGGGCAGCGTGAGCTTGCATACTCGCGATCAGGGAAATTGCACAAAGACTCTTTTTCAACATAACTTTAGAATCTAAAACTTAGCGTTTAGAAAAACGAATTATACAATCTTTGCATTAAAATCGCCACCCTTTACGGCAATATCCCGTATTTTTGCGAGCCAAAAAGTAAGGGAGCCCCGAATGGGGCTCCCTTTAGTATAAGCAGAAGGCTTCCCTTAGAAGTCCATTCCGCCCATGCCACCCATGCCGTGGTCGTGACCACCGCCGCCTGGCATTGCCTTCTTCGGCTCGGGCTTCTCGACGACCAATGCTTCGGTCGTGAGGACCAAACCTGCGATGGATGCCGCATTCTGGATCGTGCTTCGCGTCACCTTGGCAGGATCGACGATGCCGGCCTTGACCATGTCTACCATCTCGCCGGTTGCGGCGTTCAGACCGAATCCGGCCTTCGCGGTTCGGACTTTCTCGACGATGACGCTGCCCTCAAGACCGGCGTTCTCGGCGATTTGTCGTAGGGGCTCTTCGAGCGCTCGGCGAACGATGTTGACTCCGGTGAGTTCGTCGCCTTCTAGCTTCAAGTTCTTCAGAGCTTCGGCGGCGGCGAGGAGAGTTACTCCGCCTCCAGCGACGATTCCCTCGTCAACGGCAGCTCTAGTTGCGGAAAGAGCATCCTCGTATCGGTGCTTCTTCTCCTTGAGTTCGGTTTCGGTTGAAGCGCCGACCTTGATCACGGCAACGCCGCCACTGAGTTTGGCGAGTCTCTCTTGGAGCTTCTCCTTATCGTAGTTGCTGTCCGTGTTCTCGATCTGTCGCTTGATCTGCTCGATGCGACCCATGACGGCATCCTTGGTTCCGGCGCCTTCGATGATCGTGGTCTCTTCTTTAGTGATGACAACCTTCTTCGCGGTTCCGAGCATGTCCATCGTGACGTTATCGAGCTTCGTGCCGAGGTCTTCGCTGATGAATTGACCGGCGGTCAAAACGGCGATATCTTCGAGCATTGCCTTTCGTCGGTCGCCAAAGCCGGGGGCCTTGACGGCGGCGACTTGCAGAACTCCGCGCATTTTGTTCAAAACGAGAGTCGCAAGCGCGTCGGCTTCGACATCTTCGGCGATCACGAGGACCGGACGACGAGCTTGGGCGGCCTTCTCAAGGAAAGGAAGGAAGTCCTGAGCGCTGCTGATCTTCTTCTCGTGGAGGAGGATAAGCGGATTCTCAAGAACGGTCTCCATTCTCTCGGGGTCGGTTACGAAGTAGGGGCTGATGTAACCGCGGTCGAACTGCATTCCTTCGACGATTTCAAGTGTCGTCTCGCGACCCTTGGACTCTTCGACAGTGATAACGCCATCCTTGCCGACCTTGTCCATGGCTTCGGCGACTTGCTTGCCGATCTCAGGATCGTTTCCGGCGATAGTGGCGACGAATTCGATTTGCTCCTTGTCCTTCACGACTTGGCTGAGCTTCTTGATCTCGGCGATGACTTCTGTGACGGCTTTATCGATTCCGCGCTTGACGGCGATGGGGTTTCCACCGGCGGCGACATAGCGGAGGCCTTCGTTCACGATGGCCTGGGCGAGAACAGTTGCGGTGGTGGTTCCGTCACCGGCAACGTCGTTGGTTTTGCTGGCAACTTCTTTGCAAAGCTGCGCGCCCATGTTCTCGTAAGGGTCCTCAAGCTCAATTTCCTTGGCGACGCTGACGCCGTCCTTGGTAATGGTTGGGCTGCCCCACTTCTTGTCGATCACCACGTTTCGGCCCTTGGGTCCGAGTGTGACTTTGACCGCGTTGGCGACTTTGTTGACGCCGCGTTCCAGCGAGCGTCGTGCATTCTCATCAAAAAGTAAATTCTTAGGTGCCATAGTTTTTCCTGTAGGGTGCGGGGAACTTTAGCAGTCTTCCCGCGTGACTGCTAGATTTTAGCAGTTTCGGGGGTTGATTGTCAACTGCTTGGGGGTCTTTTTGGGGAAATTCGGGCAACGCGAGTTGCTTTTGAGCACAGTCCTAACTTCCCCCCTCAATTCCCTTCGGTCATTGTCCCCCCCTTGTCAGAGGCTGGAAAGTTTGCCCGCGCTAGGTCCCCTACGCTTTCACGCCCTTTCGGTAGCCGCCGAATCCAAAAGCACTGGGCCCATACCGCCCGACCAACTCCACACTTTCCTTGCCCGTGATCTTCTTTTCCAGCCCCAGCGCCCAATAGGCGCCATTCACCAGTAGCCGCCGGACGCCTTCATCGAGCAGGTCGGTGGCGGCGCCCATGGTGGTGGTGAGGATGCGCTGTTTGCCTAGTTGGCGGGTCCAGGCGATGGGCATCATGGGATTGTTCAGGGGTTGTTGTACGCCTTTGACGGTGGGTTTTGAGCTTGTGGCGGGTTCGTCGGTGGGATGCATGCCGCTCAAGACTTGCCCTCTCACGAGGATGGTAGAATCGGGCGGAGGGGCGGCTTCGTAGACATCGGTGGTGCCGAAAAGCTCCTTGATCCCCCGGAGAATTGGGTGGAGGCCGGAGATGATTCCGTGCGTCGCCTGAACGCCGTGCTGTCCCCAGTGGGTGAGCCAAGTTTCGCCGAGGACTTGCTTTCCGAACCCGCCGGGCCAGGTTTTGCAGTCCCAGCTGAAGTCGCGATACGCGCTTTTGGAGTCGGGGGAATAGCGAAAGGCGTGGGTGCTGGTGCGGAGAGCGATGATGGGCTTGCCCGCGCGGTAGTAGTCCACGAAATGCTTCATCTGCGAGTCCGGCCACTCGCGGAAACGGAGCAGCATGATAACGAGATCGGCTTTGTCGAGGGCTTCCATGCCGGGTTGGTTGGTGGTCACCGTCGGGTCGATTTCGCCTTTGTCGTTGACCGAGTAACACACCGTGCACTTGAAGCCCTGCCGCTTCGAAAGAATCTGGGCAAGTTGAGGCAACCCTTCTTCCGAGCGATATTCCTCATCACCCGCAAGGAGCACGATGTGCTTGGGAGCTAGCGAGAGGTTCGCGAGGGCGAGAAATGGCAGAATCATCTAGGGCTCGCAGACGAGGCGGAAGCCTGCGAAGGGGGCATCCGACAACCACCAGCGGCTCTTCGGGATCTGGGGGTCTTCTTCTTGCCACCAGGGTTCGAAGTAGGCCCGCTTGGTCGGAGTGCTTTTGGCGACATCGTCCATGAATGTGGGACCGCAGAGGACGGGCTTCCCTGCCATGTCGGTTCCCCACTCGCCGACATTGCCGATCATGTCGTAGAGGCCGAATTTGTTGGCGAGTTTTTTGCCGACGGGGTGGGTCATTTCTTTGCTGTTCTCCGTGTACCAAGCGTTTGCGGCGAGCGCGGTTTTGTCCATTTTCCACGCTCCATCGACTCCGGCGCGGCAGGCAAATTCATACTCGGCCTCGGTTGGGAGGCGGTACTTCTTTTTGGTGGAGGCGGCGGCCCAACGGCAGAACATCTCGACGTTGGTAAAGCTCACGTTGATGACCGGGTAACCTGCGTGTCCCCAGCCGAGATCGGGAAGAATATAGCTCTTACTGGGGCGCGCAATTGCGTCGGGCGCGAACTCGGTTTGGTCGTAGGCGACTGAAGCCGGGCCGCTCTTGATGAAAACGTCAAACGCCTGCCAGGGAGTCTCTGTGGTCGCCATGTAGAACGACTTTACTGTGACAGCCTTGCCCCCAATTTTGACCGTTCCGCCCTTGATCGGGACCATCTCAATCTTAACCACCGACTTGGGTAAAGTCTCGGTGTAGGCTGCCAATTTCTGCGGCTGTTGAGATGAGATGACGAAAGCTATTAGACTGCTGATCATGGGGGGTTGTTTTTCGGGCTCGTTGGCGCACGGAGAGCTGACTCGCTTCTCTTATACTGAATACCACATGGGCATAGATGCCCGCATTGTGGTCTACGCAAAAGATCAGACGACTGCGGAGAACGCCTGTTCCGCCGCATTTAAGCGCATCGCCGAATTGGACACCATCATGAGCGATTATCGGGTGGACAGCGAGCTCAATAATCTCTGCGCGAAACCTTTTGGGAAGCCGGTGAGTGTGTCGCGGGACCTGTTTGTCGTTCTGCGCCGTGCGGAAGAAGTGTCGCGCCGCTCAGGGGGAGCGTTTGATGTTACAGTGGGGCCGCTGATTAAGATTTGGCGCAAGGCTCGGAAGACGGGGGTTCTGCCTTTGGCTCCGGAGGTTGAGGCGGCGAGGCAGTTGGTGGGTTGGCAGAACGTGGTGTTGGACTCGCGGGCGCGGACGGTGACATTGAAGATTCCGGGGATCAAACTGGATCTCGGCGGAATCGCGAAGGGCTACGCGGACGACCAGGCGCAAATTGTTTTGAAAAAGTACGGAATTGACCGAGCTCTAATCGAAATGGGTGGCGACATTGTCGTCACGGGACCGCCTCCGGGTACAAAAGGCTGGAAAATCCAAGTCCCCAACGCTGGCGCGGATATGTTGTTCTCACATCGTGCGATTTCAACGTCGGGCGACACGGAGCAGTTCACTGTGATCGGCGGTGTGCAGTATTCCCACGTCGTAGATCCGCGGACGGGATGGGCGTTGACGAACCGCGTCCAGTCCACGATCATAGCCCGCGACGGTCTCACGACCGATCCTCTGTCAACCGCGTTGACGGTTTTGGGTGATGAGGACAGGGCTCGGTTTTTGAAGTGGTATCCGAAGACGAAGAGTTTTATGAAGAGCCTGAAGGGGAAATGAAAAAGAAGGGCCGTCTTCAAAAAGACAGCCCCTTTACATTTTTTGAAACGTATCTTTACGCTTCGACGAATTCTTCGGCCGCTGCTTCTTCCTCAACCACCTTCGGTGCTTCCACTGGAGCAGCGGGGTCGAAGACGACTACGTTTACTGTAGCATCCACATCTCGATGAAGGTCGATCTGTATTGCGAAAGTGCCGAGGCGCTTGATCGGCTCAAGAACACCGACTTGCTTCTTCTCCAGCTTGATTCCGCTGGCTTTGGCGATGTGATCGGCTACGTCTTGCGAAGTGATCGCACCAAAGAGCTTTCCGGCATCCTTACCGACCTTGCCTTCGATTTTGATTTCGAGGCCGTGAAGCTTCTCTTTCAGGGTCTCAGCATCGGCTTTAGTGGCGGCGAGTTTGGCGTCCACTCGGGCTTTCTTGTGCTCAAGTGCCTTCATTTGCGAACGATCAGCGATGATCGCCAGACCGCGTGGGAAGAGGTAGTTGCGAGCGTAGCCACCGGCTACGACAACTACGGTGCCCTCTTTTCCAACGTTGGGGACTGTGTGCTGCAAAATAACTTTCATAAATATGTTCCTGTGTGGGCGAACCCCGATTACCGTTTTATGCCTATTCCAACCGTAGGCGCGTTGCGGTCAAAAATCCTCTCGAACCCGAACCACCCTGTGATTCCCTTGCCGAGATCGTAATTTGCCTTGAGATCAAAACGCGGCTTATTAAGGTCGAATAGGTCGGTTCGAAGACGCAACCTTGACGACAGGGAGGAGTCTACCCCAATGCCTGCCTTACCTGCAAACATTCCCGCACGAAGTTCGTTGTTCTTTCCAAACGGAGTACCGATCTGCGCGGTCAGTTTATTGGTCTCGAAAGTATCGTAGAGGCCGAGGTGTAAATTTCGTGAGCCGATCGGCATTTTGAGGTTGACCTCACTTCGCCATCGGTTCGGCTCCGACTCTCGGAAAAGGTCTGCCCGGGTTTCGATCTTGCTCAAGATTGCCGTTCCACCGATCCCGCCAAGGCTGTTGGGGAGGCTTGCGATCTTCTTCTTAAATGCCTCCATGAGTTCGTGAGCATCATCTGCGAGTTTACTAGCTTTTTCGGCAATTTCAATCGCCTTGTCACCAAGGATCACGCCCTTACTGGAAAGTATCTCAGCGTTTTTGGCGATAGCCACGCCGCTATCGGACATCGTTTTGGTGTTGGCGACAATCTGGTTGAGGTTGTCTCGCGCCTGCGGATTATTGATGAGTCCACGCATGTCGGCGATCAAATTGTTACCATTTTCCAGCGCGGCCGTCATCTTTATCATCAGGTTATCGACTCCGCCTTGAAGCTTTCCACTTTCGGTGTACTTCGCGAGTTCCCGACTGACTTTTCTGATATCCGCAGAAACGAGGACTCCGTTTTCGACGACTCGGTTGGTGTTGGCGAGTACGGCGGCAAGCGCGCCTTGATTTTGCGAGATCAGCGAATCAAGTCTGGTTGCGAGTTTGCCGAACTGCTCTGCGGTCTGTTTGCCTTGCTGCATGACTCCCACGAGGCCATCCTTAAGGTCTTTGTCCTGCATCAGTTTTCGGGTCGCCGCAAGGGTTTGGTTGAGTTCGTCCATGGTCTTCGCGCTATCCGGTGCAATGCCTTCGAGTACGGATTTTAATCGCCCTGGGATCACTGCCCCGACGGCTAAAGTCGCACCCGTCCGCTTACCTACAAGTTCAATTTGACGATCCCCAACACCGATCAGCGATGTCGGCAACAGTGCCTCTACTCCCGATGGAACCTCAATCTTCTCACCAATGGCAAGCGTCAGTCGTGCTTTTTCGCCAACTAAGTCCACTTTTTCGACCTGGCCAATTTTCACACCGGCATACAGCACTTGAGCACCCGAAGTGACCCCCGCCGCATCAGCAAACTCAGCGTAGTAGGTCTTCGTCTTAGGCGCAAAGATGTTTTTCCCTAAAAACGCATAGGCTCCGACAAGCAACCCCAAGAAGACGACAACAAAAAACCCGACTCGTGAAGCATTTGCCATATCTAAGTTTAGACGCTCTATTCATTGCCGGTGATTCAACCGGGTTCTCGAAGCTCCGTCATCATTACCTGCAAGTCGGGGCAAGAGGGGCTGGAATACCATTCCCGGACACCAAGGGGAGTTCACCGAGGGACAAAATGTTAATTTCAGAAGCTAAGAAGTTTGTGGGTCAGATTGTAATTATTCAGTACTCAGACCGAAACGGCAATTCAATCGAGGACACGGTTGAAGTTTTTGACGTCAACTTCATTCCTCTGTACGGTCCTTGCCTCATTTCGGACATCGGTGATATCCGTCTGGATCGGATTGCAAGCCTCGTGATTTCTCAGGAAGTCAGGAAAACCGCCTAAGGATGAACAGCACTTCCTTTCTTGCGCTTCACTTCTCGAGCGGCAAGGCGATCAAACAGATCCTCAGCCCGCAACCTCACTCCAAAGATATAAGTTCTCGGAAAGAGTTTGGTCGTGAAATAGGGCTCGTAGGAACCGGCGGCAAATGAAGCGGTGAATTCCGTATCGTACCACTTTCCGCGGTCAAAGTCGTACTTCCAAAGAGCTGAAAATCCGTACGGGCCTCGTTTCACATCCGCGCGCAAATTGACGCCTCGATTGGCGTAAAGTCTGTCCAGTTCAAAAGCAGGGCTCCCCGCTTGCAAAGAGTCAAACACTTGCCCGCCAAGGGTGAGCCCCGGTGTCGGTTGATATCCCAACACCGCCGCTCCACGAAGCCACCCGAAGCCGTTTGACTTTGCGCCGACGCTCATGTGCGAATCGAGTCGAATATGCCCCTCTAGCTTTGGTCCAATTCTCACGTTTGGAGAAAGAAATGAACCCAGTCCGACCGCCCGCACTTGATAGGCGGTGCCAGATTTCACCCGAATATCCTGCAGACGAAGCTGCCCAAAAATTCCGCCATCCTGAATCGGCCCGCCGACTTCACCGGTGACTTCTAGTCTCTTGCTCACGGAGTTATCGCTCGACCGTCGTCCGAGAGCGTCTTGATTGTAAGCCATCCCGATTGCTACCGTGCGCCGGGGAGTTTGAAAGAACCTTCTCTCTTGCAGCGCGGTTTTCACAATAATGGACTCCAGCGCGCTATCGCTGAATCGCTCGAGCAGCTCTGATCGAGGCTTGACGAACCCCGTCGAAGCTGAGGGTCGGACCCCGGAAATAACATAGGTGATCGATGAGATCGGCAAGGTTCGCGGGAAAACTGATAAGTCTGCGCTCAAAGACTTCGTCAACCCGCCCTCGCGACCTTCGCTCAAGATCGCTCCACTTTGCCAAGCCAAGCCGAGCCCGGCTCCTCGCCGAAAGGATAGCGACGGCGCGCGCAGACCTTCCACGCGCTTGTCGAGGGAGATTGGGACGGTGAACGGGATTCTGATTTTCTGTCCAAGGAACGTCAATTCAGGGTTTTCAAATTTCACGGTCCGGCCCGGTCGCACCGTGACCTTTTTAGCTCCAATCGCAAAATCGGGACGTCGCGCCTTGCTCGTCGTGAGATAGATCCCTTCCAGAATCCAGCGATCCTGGCTGATATCAAGAAACGTGGCCTTTGCCTCTAGCCGATCCACTCGAAGCTGAATTGGGCTTGCTTGCGCGGTTTTCAACTTCCAGTTGAAAATGAAATTCTTGGAGTCAAAAGTCCCATCGGGATCATCGACGTGAACCGAGCCTTTGGCCTCTCCGCGATATTCATCGAGCCAGAGTTCAAGTTCCTCGCATTTGAGGATGGTCGGTCCGTAATATGCCGTGACCCCTCCGTAGAACTTCACCTTGGAGGTTTCAACGTCGTATTTTTGGTTCTTCCAGACTACTCTGAGCCCACCTGCGTAATCGTTGATGTGCGCCTCCTGTTGGATCGCGGGAGGTGTCGCCAACGCTTTGGCCAAAATCGCTGGGTTGATCTTGGGAACAAAGTTGGGCATTGGGAAAATTCTACCGGAACCTACTGATTCAGGTAACGGGTATCAAGTAAGTATGAAAACTTCAATGGTGCTCGCGCTGGCTCTCGTTGCCGGTTTGGTTCACGCCCAAAGCGAGGACCCCAAGGTGGATTGCCGCGCGCGCTGTGTGCGGCTTGACGCAATTCTGGAAGATTTGTCGCAGAAGGCAGGAGTATCTTTTAAGTCAAACGCCGAACTGGGCGCGGAGATTCTATACCTTGATATTAAGCAGCGTCCTGTTTCTTCCATTCGGGAAACGCTGGCAAAGATTTTGCACGCCGAATGGAAGCTGAGCGACAAGGTTTGGCGACTCTCTAGAACGGAGAAAATCGTGCGAAAGCTAACGGAAGAGTATCGCATTGATCGCGCAGAACGACTTCAAAAGGCAATCGACAAGTGGTTTGAAAAGGAAAAGCCCGTGACCATGCTTGACCGGACTGCACTTTCGCAATATTTCAATATTGACCGCGAGCTAAAGCAACTCATGCAGAGCGGTCAGGGCACGGATCAGGTTTGGAAAAAGCTGCAGCAAAACAGCAATCTGAGTCCCAGCGTTTGGGTCTTCGGCAAAATCCTCCGCACGATACCTGCGGCAGATCTCGCGAGTGGAAGAAAAATGGACCGAATGGTCTTCTCGTTACACCCCCAGATGTCCCAGCGCGTGTTGAATTCTTCGATCGCTCCAACCTTGCAGCAGCATGTGGACAACTTGCAGTTTGTTCGATCTCTTGAGACTGATCCGGATAATCAGCAGGTTTTTCGATTTGGAAGGGGAGCCTACAACAACTTTGTCGCCGCTTCGGGCGCATTTGGTCAGGCGATTTTAGTTGCGAGTTGGGACGGAGACAACCTGGATTTGACGCTTCAGTGCGCCGATCCGGCTGGAAAAACGCTCTCCACCGATGGCTTCGACCTGGAATTGGACCCAGTGAAGACTGCGAAGGCTCCTGAGATTTCGAATGAACCATTCAAAATCAGTGAAAGCGCTTCCGAGTTCCTCAAATCAATCTCCTCAATAGACTTCAACCCAAAATCGCAATCCACGGCAATGATCGTTGACGAGTCAGGGGAAATGAGTTTTGTTTCAACAGGTGAAGTCAAAGCGGGACGTCCGCTTCCGGCTCGGGGTGTGCTAGATAAGCTTCTCTCGCCGGACCTGCAGGAGCCTTTGTCCTATTTTGTTGCCGACTACTTGGATTCTGTGGCAAAAGTCAGCGAAGTGGCCGTGCTTGTCCCCGATTGGACATTCGGAACTCTCGCCGCACAATATGCCCAGACTCCCGAGGCAAGTCCGAATGCAATTCTTGGACTGCTCGCACAGGGCGGCGAGGATATTGAGCAACACGACGGACTCATCACGGGGACGCCACACCAGCCGCTCGCCAAAAGCTACCGCACGGACCGCAAGGCGCTTGGACAAGTCTTGCGCCACTCGGTTGGACTGCAGACGGCGACTCTGGATCAAAGAGCGGACTTTGCTGGCACCCAGGCTTTTGACATCGGGCGAGATTCGTTGGAGCAGGTGTTCCTCATGGCGTTGGATATCCCGACCGACGACTTCATTCCGCGAGGCGGATCTATGGCGAACGTCATGGATCACGATGCCCTCCGAATCTATGGAAGGCTGCCCGCCGCAATGCGGAATCAACTTCGAAACGGAGGTAGCATTGTTTTTTCCGGCTTGCCCCTCAAAGCTCAAGAGGCGGTTTCGGAGCTAGTCGGTCTCAGCGACAGCGGTCCGAGCCAACTTTCTAAGGGCCAAATGGCACTGTTCGAGGGCGCAAGCTTCTTGAACGAGCGCACTCACCTGATGCCGCAAGGCGTTCCAGCATTTGCCGAAATCCGACTTCCCTTCAAAACCGGGGACGCGTTGCAAGCTCGAGATTCCGCCCAAAATGTCTCAGCGATGGACCCAAAGACCTTCGCAAAAAATCAACTTGCGGTCGCCGGGAAGCTCACGGGCAATCGGGGGCGGGGTGTTGCCTATGAAGGCATTCGAATGGGGACGCAGCGCAAGTTCATGATGACGATCGAAGTCGCAAAGGGCATTGGATTGCAAAGACCGATGTCCGAGATGACTTTTGATCCCAGCGCACCGTTTGTATCCTACGAGAATCTTCCCGCCGACACCCGAGCTTCGCTGGATAAGGTGCTCGCCAAGGAGGAGGAGCGGCTTTCTCACATCAGAATTGGTGGCGAAGGCAACGGCAACGCCAAGCCATAAAGGAAGGGGTAAATTGAGTCCATGCGCCCTGCATGGACTCTTGCCTTCGCCCTAACTTCTTTAAGCACATTTGCTCAAGAACTCGTCAGACGGGAAGGTTCAATCAATCGCTGGGATGAGGCGGTTCCCCTTGGCAATGGGCTCACCGGAGGATTGCTTTGGGGCGATAAGACTTCGCTTAAGCTCAGCCTGGATCGGGGCGATCTTTGGGATTTGCGGGATGCTCCCGGGACGCATGACAAGGATTTCAACTACGCGGCGATGAAGCGCTTGGTTGCGGCTGGCAACCAAAGTGAACTGGACCGCCTATTCGATGGTCCCTACAACGACGTCTACCCCACGAAAATCAACGCCGGACGGGTCGAGTTCGACGGACTCGGTGAACCTCGTT
>JAIOPU010000206.1 GCA_021413725.1 Armatimonadota bacterium
GGCGATCGAGTCCGCGATAACCCAGCTCGAGCTTGGCGCGGGCGCCCAGCGGGTGCGTGTCGTCCGCCTGCAGCGAGCGCGAGTGGTATCCCCACGTGCCCGTCTGCCGCGAGTCCTGGTCGCCCACGCTGACGGGGACGAACGTCTGCTGCAGCGCCTGGCTGCGGCTGTTGCCGTCGGGATCGTTCTTGGTTGGGTCCCCCCTGTGAAAACCGCGACCACTGTTCTAGCGTCCGGCGATACGAGGGGATTCTTGGCTCCCTGCGGATGTGTCAAACCTATGAAAGGGGGCATCCAGCGCAAAGGGACCGTTGTGCGGTCATTTTCTAAGGAATCAACCCTGTACCTGGAACTTGGCCCGTTGGTCGGGGAACGAGGGCGGCAGAGTGAACTGAAAGCGGACGCACTCGCAGAAATGCTCAAGAGCCTCGAAGCAAGCGCATTCGGCCTAACTGGTGCCGACGCATCCTTATCCGTCGATGCCCTGACCCAAGTTCAACGTCTTTCTGGAAACCGTCTGGTTGCCACTCAGCTTAACTCGACATTTTCAGTGCCATTCCGAAGCGACAGGGGATGGATGATTGGCGCCATTTCATTAGATCCAAAGTTTGGGGCGGCATGGGGGCTAAAAGCCAGTACTCCGCAGCAAGCTTGGGCTGATTTGAACAAGGCGAGCAAGGGGCTGCCGATTGCTGTGCTCCTTGACGGGGACCAGTCCGAAGCAAAGACATTTGCCAAAACGCATCTGGCGGCAAGAATAGTCGTCTATCGAGGTGCCACTGCGGGAGCAGTTCGAGCGCAATCGGGTGCGTGGCTAGTCGGCTCGGGGGAGCGAGGGAAATCTGTAGTCAGTGTGGACCTGCGAAAGTCAGGGACTTCAAAAGTGATTGAACTTGGGCCGGAACACCGCGACGACCCCGTGATCAAACAAATTGAAGAGCGCTATTTGGGGCGTGTGGGTTCAGAGAATCTTCTGAAGCAAGTCGCCCGGACTACTGGCCCCGAATTCAGTGGTTCCGCAGCATGCATTTCTTGCCACTCGACCGAAGGAGAGGCGTGGCGCAAGAGTGAGCACTCCCATGCTTTGTTGACTTTGGAGCAAGTTAAGCATGACAAAGATCCCGAGTGCGTCGGATGCCACGTTGTTGGACTCACCAAGAAAGTTGGTTTCCGCTCGCGAGCAGAATCGCCTGAACTCGCGAATGTTGGCTGTGAGAGTTGCCATGGGGCAGGTCAAGCACATTCTCAAAAGCCGCTTGAGTTTAAACTTGGGAAGACCCCGGAACGACTTTGTATCACCTGCCACAACCCGGAGCACAGTCCAAATTTTGATGCCATCAAAGCCTGGGCAAAAGTCAAGCATTAACGGTGGAAAACTTGGGGACGATAAGATAATGTTTTCCTCATTTTTCGAAGATATCCTGAAGCGAAATAGGTAACAATACTGGTGGCACTGAAACTTGAAGGGGAGTTCGACCTTCGGTGCATTGGGTAGTAAAAGTGTTATTGCAACAGGCACGGGTGGGTGAGAGAACGACTTATCAGGACAATCCTCTCAGGATGTCCCAGGTTCTTTTCGATACAAAGCACGAAGGCTTTGGGAGCTTGGTGAACCTTCCATCCAATTCCAATGCGGTTGAATCGGCCCTCCTGTTTTCTGCCGGGCTCCATGAATTCGTTTGCCTGCTGGGCCCTACCGGGTGGGGGAAGAGTCACATACTTCGGGCAACCGCCCACGCAGTAAAACGCGAAACCGGCGTGAAAATTCCGATTGAAACCACAGGGGCTTGGGTCGAAACTCTGGCACGCTCGGACTCTCCGTTGCCGCTTTTCCTCGATGATGCACAGATTGCCCTCAGTAACACGCGGATCCGCCAACGCTTGAGAATGGTTCTCGAGCGCAGAATTCGAGGACGAAAGCCGGTGATCCTCGCCTTCACTTCAGATGGACAATCTCGGCTGCTCAAGTCCTTATTGCCCAATTCCCAGAAATGGCATATCAGCTCGATCAAATTACCCACCGGTAGTGAAAAGGTTGCCCTCGTTCAGGCCGTCGCCAAAACGCAGGGTCTGAAACTTCCTGACCCACTAGTCCGGCTGATCAGTAAGCGACTCGTGCTAACGGGCGGGTCTCTTGTTGGTGCCCTGCAACGTCTTGCATTAGTTCAGACAGACTGGACTTCTTCGTGCGGAATTTTGAGAGCATGCGGGGTGCTTGATCCTTTGTTCTGTGGGGAGGCCGCTTGGGATTTGCGCGATCACACGCATGAGGTCTTGTTTAAAGCGCTTGAGCAGTTCAGTCCAGACGTGAATCGCGAGGAATTCATCCTTTACATGATGCACCAGATTCTCGGAATCACGGAGGAGCAGATCGCCGGATACTTCGGAATTTCGTCTTGTCGGGTCTATGGCCTCTCGAACCAGATCACGGCTCGGGTAACCTCTGGGGAACTTCTAGAACTACGACAAATGTGTTGTCGATCCTTGGTTCAGTCGTTCACTTCCTCTGCATAATTGCTGGATTCTCACGAACCCGGTGATTTCACGCCTGCAATTTAGCCGTTTGGCGGCTATTATGTGGGCAAATAGTCTTACCATGCAACTGCTTTCCGACCTCGCGCTGATTCCGGTATGGGTGAATTCCACTCACCTGGTTCTTTCTGCGCGTCTTCTCATGCAGGGGCACAATCTGAAGGCGATTCCCGTGCTTGAAGAAGGCAAAGTGGTGGGCGTAATCACCTTGGCGGCGGCGACCAAGGCCCCCGAGAAGGACACGGTGGCCAGCGCAATGATTCCTTCAACCCATGTTTTCGAGGGCGATACCCCCCTCGCGCAGGCTGCTCAGGAATTTGTTGACCATCAGCTGGAATTCGTGCCCGTGGTGCATAACTCCGCAATCCTTGGCATTCTGACCCCTCATATTTTGATCGGTGAGTTGCGCCGAACTTGGGATCCGTTGACGGGCCTAGGTTGGAGCGACCGCTTGCGGGAATGGGGAACGGAAATCCTGGGAAGCGGGCAAGAAATCTCGATCCTGTTCGTTGACATTGACCAATTTGGTGCCTACAATAAACTGCACGGCCACGTCGTGGGAGATAGAGTGCTTAAAATTGTTGCCGACATGCTCGCCGAGGCAACGGAATCCAACCGAGACGTGCTCGTCAGATATGGGGGCGATGAATTCGCCATTGGGACATTGCGATCCCAATCCGAGGTCGGCTACCTGCGCGAACGGTTGCACAATAGCATTGTCGGTCAATCTCTGGGGGAGGGAATTGCCCCTGTCACGATTTCGGTGGGCATCTCCGGGGGGCGCCGTGCAAAGATTCGAGAGGACGCACATATTGCCTCGATGCTTGATGAACTCATTACCAATGCGAGCCAGGACGCGATTGCGAGAAAGAAGACCCCGCGCGATAGAGGCCAGGAGTTTCCACACTCAAACACCCCAGAGGAAACAGCGTTTCGTCCGCGGTTTGATCCTTCCTAGAAGGACAACATCTATGAAGTTGAAAAAAAGTTCACTAAAAAAAACACTTTTTTGACTTTTTTGATGTATTCTATTTATTGCTCTTCGTTGAGTTGAGGGATTCTATGAACCGTAAGGCATTTACTTTGATCGAACTACTCGTCGTGATCGCGATAATCGCGATCCTCGCCGCAATCCTATTTCCTGTGTTTACCCAGGCTAAAATCCAGGGAAAGGGTGCCGCCAGCATTTCCAATGCGCACCAAATTTCAACGGCCTGGGTTATTTATGCGAACGACTCGGATGACTTAGCCTCGCCCTTGGCTACCAAGACACCCGGGCCCCTGAACTTCAACGGTCTGACGTACTCACCCTGGGGACAACTACTACAGCCTTATTTGAAGAGCAGCGTCATTACCCAGGACCCGTTGACCACTCCCAACGTAAGCGAGAATGGTATCGCGGTCAATCTCCTTTGGCCGTACCGACCGCAGTTCGGTTATGCGTTCACAGTTTGGAGCCCTTTGACGGATTTGTTTAACGCGTCAGGCGATGGTAAACCCGTCCCCAGTAGCCTCACGGCCGCCGCTGCCCCCGGGGATACAGTAGTATTCACTTCACGCAAGAGTCGGTTCACGAAGGACTGGACGATCACGGGCACTATTGTTTGGATGGCACCTGCAGTAGCACCTCCTTATTGTGGTGGTGGGCCCTCCTACACCCAGTACACTGCGAACACGAACGTCAACCCGCAAAGTACGTGCGCGATTTCCACTCGCTGGGGCACGGATGGCAGCACTGGCCTCATTCCCGAACCCACCGAAACTGAAGGTCAGCGCACTGGTGCCGTCGCCATTCGCTACTTCAACAAGTCTGTGGTCGTTTTTTCTGACTCCCACGTGAAGGCGATGGATCCGAGTAAAATTGCGGCCGGGACAAACTGGGATCGCCTAAAAACGAGTGCCCAAATCACGATGCTCGACAAGACTAAGTATCTCTGGGACCTAGACTAATGCAGAAAAAACTACTCGCTCTCTTGGCGATCGCGGCTTTCTTCGTGATGGGTTGCAACAAGGAAGAAGTCACTGACTCGGGCGCAGGGCAATCATCTGGGGCAAGTGCGGCTGAGGACGGAAGCAAGGACTCGGGCGCAAACCTTACCGTCAATCCCGACTACAAAGGAAAGTAGTCACTAAGAAGCACCTGGTACCCTGTCTTAATGCGAAGCGCAAAGCATTGGGCAGGGTTCACCATGTTGCTTGCCGCGTTTCCCCTGCTCGGGTTTTGGCTCACCGGCCTCTTTGATCTTGACGAGGGCTTTTACGGTGCTGTCGTCGCCGAGATGAACCGTCGGGGTGAGTGGATTACCCCGTACTATAACGGTGCTCCTTGGTTTGAAAAACCAATCCTGCTTTATTGGCTTGCCAAACCCTTTGTCATGCTCTTTGGTCCGTGGTGGGGGCCGAGGATGCCGATCGTGCTCTGTGCACTCCTTTTGTACTTACTGATCTTCCGGACCGCAAAGGCCAGATTCGGACTCGGGGAAGCGGTTTGGTCCACACTTATCCTCAGTTCCAGCCTCCTCATGGTCGCCTTGGGTCGAATGATGATGACCGATGTACCGCTTGTCTTGGCCCTGAGCGCATGTTTCTTGTGGTTCTTTGAATCTCTGGAAACCTCGGGTCGCGATCGAGTAAAGTGGCGAACTCTCGCCGGCGTTGCCCTCGGTATCTCAGTGCTCGCCAAAGGCCCAGTAGGAGGCATCTTTTTTATCCTGCTCGCGCTGTGGACGTACAGGGCTGAAGCAGAACTGAGGCCAAGGTACGCCGGTGGGTGGCCCTGGGCGATAGCCGGATTTGTTGGTATCGTGGCAGCGTGGTATCTTCCCGCGTACCTTGCCAATCCCCAAATGTTTGTTCAGAAGTTCCTCATCGAGCAAAACGTTGGCAGATTCGCGGGTGGGGACCTTGCCCATCACGTCTCGTTTCCGCTGAACGTCCTGATGTATCCAGCGGTGATACTCGTTGGATTCGCGCCGTGGTGCTGGTGGCTCAAGAAGGCCTGGCCCTCCAGATTTTCAAGTTGGACCCAGTCATTACCGCCCGCAGAGGCCATCTTCCTCCGTTTTTGCGCCCGATGGGTGGTCCTCATCTTCGCCTTCTTCTTCATCTCAGGATCAAAACTCCCTCATTATGTCCTGCCCATATGGCCCCCCTTGGCCATCATCGTCGGGATTTACCTTGCGAGAGCAGGGAGATCCGTTCAAGGAGTGGTCACTGATCTCAACTTTGCTCATCTCCGACTTCCGATCGCTATGAATGTCGGAGCAGCCATCTTGGCCAACGTCGGGTTTGCTTTTTGGTACTACGGTTCGAGCGGCCAGGCAACCGCTCATCGGCTCGTCCAAGTGGCCAAGGCCCGCGGCGGGGGGCTCGCAGTCTTCCAACTTTCGCGCCAAAACAAAGACCTCGGCACCGGGGGCGTGAAAATTATGGAAACTAGCCTGCCCTCCCTCGCGTTCTATCTTGATGGTGTATACACGACACCGAACACGCTCGATGAACTCCAAAGGGATCAGTCAAGTCTAGTCTTTACGCGCACCGGACGTCTGACGCCTGCGGAAATTGCGAATAACGGACTGGAGCGGATCGATGGGGACGAGAAGTTCGTTCTATTTCGTAAAAATTAGGGCACACAGAATTTAGATTTTATTGTACATTTAAGAGTATCGACACAGGAACTTCCATGAGAAAAACAATTTTTGCTTTCGCTTTCCTCCTCGCCGTGAGCGCTCCCGCGCAGCCGGCGATGGCGTTCGGAATGAACCCAATCATCCGGGATGCGAGCAACCTCACTCTTGTAAATCGTGCCGATGTTGCCAAGGACCTGAATGAATCCACTGAGCAGAAGAGCTTGTTTGCCGAGCTTCAACGCAAAATGCACGCAGAGTTGCAGGCATTGCAAGGGACTCCGGGAGCGTCCGCAAACCCAGGAAAAACCGGAAAAACCGAGGAGGCTCCTCTAAGCCTTCCGCCAGGAAAAGTAGACCGGGGCGGCGAAGGTGGTGCCCAACTGAGTCAAGGCCCCACCGATCCGCGAAAGATTCCTGAGGAGAGAATCAAGATTGCCAAAAAGTACGCTGCGGAAGTGAACAAGATTCTTGATGCCGGTCAGCAAGCCCGCATGAAGGAAATTCGAATTCAATTGATGGGAGATTACGCAATTACGGATCCCGACATGCAGAAGGAACTCGCCGTCACCAGTTCTCAAAAGGCGCAAATAGAAAAGCTCAAATCTGATGTCGACAAAGCCAGAATCGCGATGATCGAAAAGGTTCGCAGTGGCAAGATTTTGCCGGATGACTTTGCGAAAGAACTCACGGCAACCGAGTCCATCTTTGAAAAGGGTCTGAAGCCGATTTACACTGCTGACCAACTTAAGCAACTTGCCGCGATGAAGGGCAAGCCCTTCACCCTAGTCTCGACCGTAGCTGGTGGAGCCCCTAGTGGCGGACAGGTCGGCGGCGGTCGTCCCGGGCCTTAGGCCTTCAAGGTCGGCGGCTTTGGTAACCATTGCACGCCCGAATCTCGGCTTGCACGGCACAACCCTGGCTGAGTTTGTCACACTGATCCCATGAGTGCAAAAGACGGTCTCACACCCCGCGCGACAAATTTTCCTGATTGGTACAACGACCTGGTCCTCAAGGCGGGCCTCGCCGACTACGCCCCTGTGCGTGGTTGCATGATCATCAAGCCGCACGGCTATGCCATCTGGGAGTTGATGCAGAGGGCACTGGACGACATGTTCAAAGCCACCGGCCACGAGAACGCGTATTTTCCGCTTATGATTCCCAAGTCATTTCTGAGCAAGGAGGCGGCGCACGTGGAAGGGTTTGCCAAGGAGTGCGCCGTGGTTACCCACTATCGCTTAAAACTCGACGACAAGGGCGCGGTCATCGTTGATCCTGAAGCCAAGTTGGAAGAAGAAATGATACTTCGCCCCACGTCCGAAACCGTGATTTGGGACGCGTATCGAACCTGGATACAAAGCTATCGCGACCTCCCGGTTCTTGTGAATCAATGGGCGAATGTCATTCGATGGGAACGGAGAACGCGCCTTTTCTTAAGGACGACCGAGTTCCTTTGGCAGGAGGGGCATACTGCCCACGCTACCTTTGACGATGCGGAGATTGAATCGAGGAGAATGCTCGAGGTGTACCGCGTCTTCGCCGAGGACTTCATGGGGGTTCCTGTGCTGACTGGAATTAAAACCGAGAGCGAGAAGTTCGCTGGAGCGGATCACACCTACTGCATTGAGGCTCTGGTCCAAGATGGAAAGGCCATCCAAGCCGGAACATCCCACCACCTCGCTCAGAATTTTGCTAGGGCCTTTGATGTGCAATTCCAAACTCAGGACGGAGGCAGGGAATACGTTTACGCAACGTCCTGGGGAGTTTCGACGCGACTGGTGGGAACCATGATTATGGCTCACTCAGACGACAAGGGTCTCGTCGCCCCGCCCAGGCTTGCGCCCGTGCAAGTCGTAATCCTTCCGATGGGTCGCGATGAGGAGATTCGCTCGAAAACCTACGCCGCCGCTGATGCAATGGCCGGGGAACTGCGCCGTTCGCTCTGGCGCGGACCTGACTTTACGCCTTCAGAGTATCCAGTTGAGGAACTCGTCGGCCCCGTCCCATCCCCAATTCGAGTCAAAGTCGATAAACGCGAAAAGGAGTCTCCCGGAGTTAAATTCTACGAATGGGAACTCAAAGGTGCTTGTGTCCGTGTCGAAATTGGACCCCGTGACTTGGAAGCGGGAACCTGTGTTCTCGCGAGAAGGGACACCGGAGAGAAGATTACGGTGCCGCTCGGTGATGCCGTTTCGGAAATTGACCGGCTGCTCACGGAAATCCAGTCCGGCCTCCATGCCAGGGCGTTCGCCTTTCGCCAAGAGAGCACAAGAATCGTCAATACTAAGGCGGAGTTTGAAGCGGCTTTCGAAGGGGAAGGCGGGGCCGGATTGGTCTGCGCGCACTGGGACGGAACCGCGGAAACGGAAGCCATGATTGCCGAGAAACTGCGTGCGACAATTAGGTGTATTCCCTTTGTCCCCCTCAACGCCGACGACAACGAGCCTGGCGTTTGCGTGATGACGGGAAATCCGAGCAAGCAACGCGTCGTCTTCGCCCGAGCCTATTGATCTCACGAAAATGGCAAAACCGAGCCAACCCATCGATATGGACAAGCAGATGTTGCTGGGTTGTTCGGCGTTTGTTGCCGCCTCATTTCTCTGCTATTTTGCTTGGGTGGGGCCATGGTTTCTGTGGCCGGATCAACATCTCCTCAGCGTTCTCGCCAAAGTAACCGTTGTTGGATTTGGATTGAGCGTTCTTCCGGGTTTGTTTACTACTCTTCGTGGCGGTATCGCGGGAGGGTGTGGTTACCTCGCGGGAACGATGGCCGGTGCCGTATTTGTGCACCTCAGAATCGACCAAGTTCTTCTAGGGCGACTCATTCCGCAATCCCCTATTCCGGAATACCCGGACAGCTTCTCATGGCTCGTTCCGGGTCTCATGATCGGGTCAACAGCCTTAGTGGTCCTAGTCACTCTGGTCTGGAAAAAGGAACTTTGAGACTATTTGCCTCCAAATGGTGTTATTCTAGGTACAGATATGGATTCTTTCAAACTTCTCAGCCAGATCGTGAAACCGACCGATCTCCACAAGTTCAGCGACAAAGAACTTCTTGAAGTTGCGAGAGAGGTCCGCCAGGGAATTTTGGAGAGGGTCAGCAAGACCGGCGGTCACTTTAGCTCGAACCTCGGAACCGTTGAACTTACGGTCGCCATGTATGCCGCCTACAATATTCCGCCCGACAAAGTGATCTGGGATACTGGACATCAGGCGTATCCGCACAAGATGCTCACCGGCCGATTCGACCGATTCGACACTCTGCGAAAGCATAAGGGACTATCTGGATTTTTGAAGCGAGACGAGCATGAACTCGACGTTTTTGGTGCGGGCCATGCAGGGACGGCGATTTCTGCGGCACTCGGATTTGCGGCGGCTCGCGACCGGCTCGGGACCAAGGAAAAGATCGTTGCTGTCGCAGGAGATGCTTCGATTTGCGCAGGAATGAGCTGGGAAGCTCTAAACCACGCTGGAGACTTAGGCACGGATATCACGGTTGTTCTGAACGACAACCGCATGTCGATCGCGCCGAATGTGGGCGCCCTTACGAGCTATTTCACGCGGCTCCGCTCCCGTCCATCGGTTCAGGAACTCGCCGCCAGGGCAAAGAACGTTGTCGAGAAGTTGCCGGGGCCAATGACTCGAGTCGCGGCGG
>JAIOPU010000188.1 GCA_021413725.1 Armatimonadota bacterium
TCGATCAGATGCTGCTTAGCCTGGATTCCAGACTTGATGATCATCTTGATCTCGTCCTCGTTAAAGTCGTTCTTTCGATTCAAAAGCTTGGCGAGTTCCGCCATCTTATTGCTCTCAGCGAGGTCGCGAGCTTGCACTCGCTTTGCCAAAGACTCTTCCTGTGCAGGCGTCAGAAGGTGAGCGCGCCGAGTTTGGCGCATCCACATTTCCAGTTCCTCCGATTCCCCGTGATGAACTACCTCACCCTCGGGCTCCTCGATCTCCTCCTCAGCCTCGGCAAGTTCCAGTAGATCGTCTTCGCCTGGCTCTGCGGTCAGGTCATCCCCAAGACCTTGCGCAGCAGGGTTCGAGAACGGGGTGCGCGCGGCACTCCGTACGGTAATAGGCTTGCCTCGTCGGGCACCTGGTGCTCCATTTTCCAATGGCATTAGTGGGTTATTTACCTCCATGACTTTATCAAACATACATATTCGGCACCAAGTCCCCCAATTCCTTTATTTTCTTGGAACAATTATTCATACTCCCAAGGGAGTCCAAAAGTATCCGAGAATAGCGGAAATTGTTATATTAAACGCTGGCGGCCGGTTGGGCAGTTCAGCATAAAAGCGCAACAAATCCAGCTCAGCGAAGAGTTGTTGCGAAAATCTTTAGACGCCGCTTTGCGGCTGAAAGTTACACTCGAGAGAATGTAACCCTATATATGTACACCACTTTCCCCGAAATCGATGCTGATTTTGGAGAAAATGTCAAGAATCAAGCAAGATTAGCGACGCTTTGTCGGCAATGGACCCTTTGAAGGGGGTGGCGCTTCGGTTCGCGGCCAGCCGCCCAGGACTTTGCCATTTTCTGCATCAATCCATATGACATCCTTACCGATTAGAAAGCAATGGGCCAGGCGACCGTGGGCAAGAAGGTCGGGCCTTGGCCTAGGTGGATGTGTGTAGAGTTCGTTGGGCCCTTCATAATTATGGTTACCCCTCACATAGGCAAGAAGTGGATGACTGCCGTTTAGAAACTGTCCTCTCGCGTAGCCGAAGTAATCTTTGCCTTTGATCGGGAATCGGTTTCGGTAATCGGTTAGGAACTCTTGAGCCTTGGTTTCGGCTTGGGCGCGTGTGAGTTTCTTAACCGGGGGGTCGAAGGTGGCGACATAATGCGAGAGATCCATTATTTTGCCGGTGTACGCATTAACCGTGACTCCCATGCCAGCATCCATGTCTCGGGTCCGATAGCCATAAGGCATGGCGTGGTAGGTACTCCAAAAGAACTTGGGCCGAGCCAATTTTTGTTGGCGTGGGTCCACAGAACTCAGGAAGACATCTTTGAATTCATCCTTTTGGAACACCAACCACTTATCTTCGAACATATTTCGGTATTTCCTCGCAATGTCATGGAGGCGACCGGCGGGCAACTGGGCTGGAATATGTTCGGGTATTCTATTGAAATACTTTTGGTTTGCACCCGAAGTAAAGCCAGAGAAAGATTTTTGTGTAAGGTCAATATAAACTCTTACTTCAGATGTGACTGGGCAACTTACCACTCGTTCATGAGCTGAAAGTTCAACACGGATATCCCAGTAGGGGTTTTCTTTGCCTATGACGGGTAATCCTAGCTTTTTAAGCACTGGATTGGCGATGGCGATGCCTTCCGATATCTCTGCCGGGGTCGGCTTGCGAAAGACCACTTCATACCCCTGTTTCCAAAGCGAACCCTGCAGAAAGTGGTACCCGACAATGGTGCCTAGCAGGGCGAGTAAGATGCCCGCCTTTAGAGCCATGCGCACCACTCCAATGAGGCTTGTTCCGAAAGGTTATCCCTGTAGACTCCTCGAAGAGAACTTTTCCAATCTCCGTAGATTGGCATCGTAAAAAATATGTCAGAGTTGTCGGGTGGATGTCCAGGGTTCTCTGGATATCCACCGTACTCAAGCATCTGACGAAGATAAGGTAGCGCTTGCTTCCGCGCTTCAAAAATCTGGTAGCCCTGCTGGAGTCTTGAATAAAAGTCAATGACAAACAAGTTCCCTCCAGCATCGGGCGTGTAAAGTACATTGTGCGTGTCAGGAGGCATCCCGCCGACTGCGCCGTTATATCCCATGAAGGCCCGATCACGAGTGACATCATCAGGAAGCAACCAAGCATGAGCAAACTCGTGCAAGTTGCCAGGTTCAGTCGGAGGGCCGACTTCGCATGCCACTTGTACGGCGAGATTAGCAGGTGGTATGTTCAACCGGTTCGCTGTCATTAAGGCAATTTCGACGGCATTAATATTGTCTATGTCTGCCCAGCTTTCGTGTGGCCCAACTGCAAGTTCGCCCGTGCCTGTGGTCGAATTACCGCCGTGGGTGTGAACAAAATAGTTCGTTACGTCTGTACCCCTTTGAAAGAACTGCTCGTCCGTCACAAGATTGAGTTCGGTGTCGGTGACGTGATTGGCCGATGATGCAGCGCTGACGGCTGCGTTTAAGTCCGTTCCTCCACCAAAAGACTCGGGATGAAAGAAGCCAAAGAAACGATTCCAAACTTGTGTGAACCGGTGAGGCGAGCTAACAATTCGAACATCGCCGGGATTGAAAATATTTTGATAGGTCGCCTCAAATCGAATATCCAAAGGTGTTAGGTGGGCATAATGAGTAGTGTCAATCCGCAAAGTACCGCTTATGTCGGTACCGGGCACAGATGGAGCCGCTATGATGTCGCCATTGATTCTCATTCTAGCTGAGAGAAGGAGCCAAGGCAATGGCGCTTTCGTTGCCAGTCCGTAGATTTCAAAGCACGTTCCGCTTACTAACGGCGGAATTTCAGCCGAAATTTCCGGCCGGGTAGGATCATCGGGAATGATAATTTGGACGGGCGGGCCCGGCTCGACTGGGCCAGCAATCTCTTCCTGAGCAAATGCGACTGGCCCCCCCAGACTGGCCACTGCGAAAATAAGTTTGATCAGTTTCGTTGGTGATAGCATGCTAATTCTCCTAACCAATTTCCATGTTAGCACAGTTCCCCATCGGAAATGCAACACCTGCAGTATTATTTTTATTACCTTACAAGCGCTTTTCTAGACTCCAGCGCAATCTTCACCAACTGGGCTACATCGCTCGTTCGATCGGCTAGGGCAGCCCCCGCACCAAGAAGCGCGTTGACCTTAGACTCCGGCGTGCCCATGGTGCCAGAAATGATCGCTCCGGCATGGCCCATACGCTTTCCTGGGGGTGCCGTGCGACCCGAAATGAATGAAACAACCGGCTTGGTCATCGACTTGATGAACTCTGCGCCTTCTTCCTCATCCGATCCGCCGATCTCGCCGACCATAACCACACACTCGGTCGCAGGATCGTTCTCAAAATCGCGGAGAACTTCGACAAATCGAGTTCCTGGAACAGGATCGCCGCCGATTCCTACACAAGTAGTTTGCCCAAGTCCAGCCCGGGTGAGTTCCCAGACGATTTCGTAGGTTAGGGTGCCGGAGCGGCTGACCATTCCGACGTTGCCTGGCGTGAAAATATGTCCGGGCATAATGCCCATCTTGCACTCGCCGGGCGTGATGATTCCCGCACAGTTACCGCCCAGAAGCTGAGTCTTCCCTCGGGCTTTGATCTTGTTGACAACCTTGACCATGTCTTGGGTCGGTACGCCCTCGGTGATCAAAGTGATGAAGGGAACTCCGGCATCTTCCAGTTCGAGAACGCTGTCAGCTGCAAACGGAGCGGGAACAAAAACAATCGCGGCGTTTGCGCCGGTCTCTCGGACGGCGTCGTGCGCCGAATTGAAAACTGGGACTCCAATGTGGGTCGTGCCGCCCTTTCCGGGGGTGAGTCCGCCTACGACTTTAGTGCCGTAGTCGATCATTTGTTGAGTGTGGAAAGTGCCTTCGCGGCCCGTCATTCCCGCTACGATGACGCGGGTGTCTCTGTTGACAAGAATCGACATATTAGAAGGATGATACCCGTCCTATTTCAGCATCTTCGTCAGCGTATCGCTGACTGCTTGCGCCGTGAACTCCACGAGCGAAATTCCCTGGTCGTAATTGAGCCGAGTTGGGCCGATTATCGCAATGGTCCCCGCCTCCTGATCCCCCACAAAGAACGTCCGCCGAATAATCGTGAACGGCTTGAGTTGCGCATCAGAATTTTCTTTGCCAATGCTGACGTGACTACCGGTGCCGGTGAGCGCCTGGTAAAAAGAATTCTGGTCGTCAAGCGTCCCGACAAGTTGGCTCAAAAGTCCTGAGTCACGCTTGAACTCAGGCTGCCCAAAAAGGAACTCCGCGCCCTCTGTAATCACAGTTCCTTTGGTCAAATCCTTTGCAATGGTCCTGATGGTCGTCGTCGCGAGTTGGGTGAGCTTGTCGGTGTTGGGTGGGGATTTTAGGTTGGTGAGTCTCGCTAGGGGTTTTGCGTCCGTCAGTTCTTTGATCTTGGCGTTGACGTGTCCCATCTGCTCCAAAGTTGTTCCGACGGGAAGTTCGATCAACCGATTCTCCACGTGCCCATTGCTCAAGACAAAAACCATAAGTCCAGACTCCGGCCCAAGCGCGGTAATGACGGCGTGTTTGACCCTAACCTGCGTGTTCCGGGCAACGGTTGCCGCGCTCAAAAGCTGGGTCACACGAGCCAGAAGCTTCGTGCTTTCTCGCAACAATTCCTGAAGAGTGTCGCCGTCTTCGGCGACTCCCTTGACTTTGTTTTGGTCTGCGTTGTCGGGCTGGCGAGGTTGACTGATAAAGTCCACATAGTATCGATAACCCTCGTCGCTCGGAATACGCCCCGCACTGGTGTGGGGTTTTTCCAAGAATCCAAGCTCCGACATTTCCGCCAATTCGTTCCGAATCGTCGCCGAACTCACGCGCAAGTCATACTTGGTCGAGATCAACTCACTCGCGACCGGCTCTGCCCCTTGGACGTATTCCAAGACGACGGCCTGCAGTATTGAGCGCTTGCGTGGGTCGAGTCTATCCATGCTGTACCTCTAGTTTACGCAAATTTTGCGCCATTCACCCTGAACCCTCCGAAACTCGGGTTGCGTCAACTACAATATGTGGTTTTCGCGGTTGGGTTTAAGTTTGAGTCTTTTGCTGTTCCTTGTGGTTTGCAATGCCCAAGAATTTACGGTGTTGTCACTTAAAGACG
>JAIOPU010000189.1 GCA_021413725.1 Armatimonadota bacterium
GATCGCTTGGCGGGCAACTTCGTTGAAGCCGATTTGCATCGCCGTGTGCTTCGCAGTGCTGGCTGTGATCCAGGCTTTCGCGACTGGGAACTGGCGGGTGACTTCGAGTGCTTGCATCCCGCCCATGCTGCCTCCCGCGACGCCGTGGAGCTTTCTTATCCCTAGGGAGAGCAAGAGCCTGCACTGGACTTCGACCATATCCTCTACCGTGATGACCGGGAATTTGGAGCCAAGCGGGTTGGGGCCGGTCGTTCCTCGGCATCCGCCGAGGGAGTTCGTGCCGATCACAAAGAACTTATCAGTGTTGATCGCGAGTCCCGGCCCGATCAATCGGTCCCACCAAGCCACTGCGTTGGAATCGCCGCTCAGAGCGTGGCAAATCAAGATCGCATTGCTCTTGTCGGCGTTGAGTTCGCCCCAAGTTTGGTAGGCCACTTGGACTGAATCCAAATGACCTCCGCGCAAGCAATCCAAAGCACCCGCCGCGAAAAACAACCTCTCATCGCTGCTCGGAGTGATGCGCTCGTTCTCGGCAAAAAGGGCAGGATCGAGTTCGGACACTGCCTATTCCCGCTTGTAACCCGGTCGGTTGGGTTGACCACGCGGGCCGGGGGTGTTGGGCTTGGGCGGCTCGGTTGCCGGCGGCGGTGTTGTTGGAGCAACCGTGGGCTGAGGACCCGCGTAGCCACCGGCGGCTGGGCCGTCGTGCGGTTTGTCCGGATTGATATTGATCAGGCGCATGAACTCGCCCACATCCTTCGCCTTACCCTTCGCGTCGTCCAAAGTCACGAGACCCTTCTCCAAAAGATTCGCAAGCGACTGATCCAAAGTGTTCATCTTCGACTTCGAGCCGGTTTGCAAAATCGAGCTGATCATGTAACTCTTATTCTCTCGAACGAGGCTCTGAATCGCGTTGGTCGCAACCAAAACTTCAAACGCCGCAACCCGCCCCCGTCCATCTTTGCGCCGAACCAAACTCTGCGAAATAACCCCGACCAAATTCACCGAAAGTTGCATCCGAATCTGCTGTTGCTGGGCAGTGGGGAAGACGTCTACGATTCGGTCGATCGTCTGGACCGAGTCCACGGTGTGCAGAGTCGCAAACACGAGGTGACCCGTCTCTGCGGCCGTCAGCGCAAGATGAATAGTCTCCAAATCCCTCATTTCTCCGACAAGAATAACATCCGGGTCTTGCCTCAAAACGTACTTCAATGCATTCGCAAAGCTCAACGTGTCAACCTCAAGCTCACGCTGGTTGATGAGAGCAACGTGGTCGTCGTGGACAAATTCGGTCGGGTCTTCGACCGTCATGATGTGGACATGCTCACGCCGATTGATGTGATCGATCATCGCGGCGAGCGTTGTAGACTTACCCGATCCGGCAGGTCCCGTTACTAGCACAAGCCCACGAGGTCGCTCGACAAAGTCAAACGCCGCCTTCGGCAACTGCAAGTCCTCCATGGACTGGATTTCGTAGGGAATGACCCGGAACGCGGCCTGAGCGTGGCCCCTCTGCTGGTAGAGATTGCCACGAAACCGGCTGATCCCCGGGATTTCCAGAGCAAAGTCAAGTTCCAACTGCTCGTCAAATCGTTTGAGCTGAGCTTCGCTCAACATTAACTTCATCTCGTCGCGGAAGTCCTTGTCGCTAAAGTGCGGGTACTCAACCTCTTCCAAGTCACCGTTGACGCGGACATAGACTCTGCCCGTGTCGGTCTTCAGGTGAAGGTCGGAACCGCCGAGGTCCACGCACTTCCTTAAAAGAGCATCAATGTTTTCCACTTGGTGCCTCCACGAGTCCTTGGGCGATGGCGCGGCGCGCAAATTCGTTCACGTTGCTCGACTTGCCAACCGCATGTTCGTAGTCGATTTTGCCGTCTTTGATAAGCTGAAGGAGGTTTCCGTCAAGGGTTTGCATTCCAAATTGGGCTCCGGTCTGGATGTCGAGGTAAAGCTGGTGGGTCTTGCCGTCGCGAATCAATGTGCGAATCGCCGGAGTCGCGACCATGACTTCAAAGGCGGCAATTCGCCCCAACCCGTCCTTCGTGGGGATGAGAGTCTGCGAAACTACTGCTTGGATGGTAACTCCAAGCTGAGTTCTGATTTGCGCCTGCTGATTGGGAGGGAAGACGTCCACGATTCGGTCAATCGTCTGCGCTGCGTCTACAGTGTGAAGAGTCGAAAAAACAAGGTGACCGGTTTCAGCGGCAGTGATCGCAAGCTGAATCGTCTCCAGATCGCGCATTTCTCCGACGAGGATAATGTCCGGGTTCTGGCGCATAACGTGCCGGAGTGCTTCGTGAAAGCTGTGGGTGTCCGTCTCGAGTTCGCGCTGGTTGATGATGCTCTGCTTATCCCGGTGCACATATTCAATCGGGTCTTCGATGGTCATGATGTGGGAGCGCTTGCTCTCGTTCACATGATTAATCATCGCGGCAAGACTAGTTGACTTACCCGAACCAGTTGGTCCGGTCACCAAAACAAGGCCTCGTGGGAGCATTGAAATTGCCTTGGTGGATTGCGGCATCCGCAGATCGTCGATAGTGCGGATATTAAAAGGAATCAGGCGAAAAACCGCGCCGATCTTCCCGCGTTGCCAAAACATATTTACACGAAACCGCGCAAGCCCCTCCACCTGGTAGCTCAAGTCCACCTCTTTGAAAGAATTTAGCTTCTCCTGCTTTTCGCGGCTAAGGATGCTCATCAGGAGGTCCTGGCTTTCCTTCTCAGCCAAGACGGGGTGATCGGTGCGAACGAGGTCGCCCCGAATGCGCATGAGCGGCGGATTGCCCGCCTTAATATGCAGGTCACTCGCGTCGAGCTGCACGAGTTCACGCAGGAGCTTGTCAATAATTGCGGTATCGGCCATTGAAGTTAAGTCCTGCGCACTAGGCTCGGGAACGGTCTCTTATTTTATCCTATCTGGCGAATGTTGCTATTCTCCGGAGTTTCGGAGTAAAGTAGAGGTATGGCAGATCCAGCAGACGTAGCCGCAACCAAGCTCCTCCGGAGCCAACTCGCCAAATTTGGCATCGACGCCACCAAGGCCGATCTCCGTGTCTCCCACGGAACCGCCTACATTCGTGGAGCGCTCAGCGCGATTCGCGGCTCAGAATCCGCGAACTCGGGCGACCTTCGGGATGTTGTGCAGAATGCCCTCAAGGGTATAAGGGGCAAGCCGGGCATCAAAGAAGTCATCGTAGAAGCATCGTACCGTTCGTAGTGTCGGATTTCTCCGCTTAACGCTGAGACACAAGATTCACCCCGAGTCGGTGGTCACGGTCGTGGCCTTGATGCGACTTTTCGCTAAAAACGCACACGCGATGAGGACCCCTGCCGAGTCAATGAGTACGTCGCTCAAGTGTCCACCCCGATGCGGCACCCAAAGTTGGTGGATTTCGTCAACTGCTGCGTAAAGGATTGCGATCACTGCAGGAACCCACAGCGGACTCTTTCGAAACCAACCGGCCAAGAGAAAGGTGAGTATCGCAAATTCCAGCATGTGATACCCCTTCACAAAGACCCACCAAGTCGCCCCCCAAAACACCTCAAATCCCGGCTCCGAGATCTTTGCCGGAGCGATGGAGCTGACTGAGTGGATGAAGGCTTTGGGAAGGATGACAGTGCTCGAAGTTATGAAGATTACGAATGCCCAGATGATGGAGAGCACTTGGTAGTTGCGAAGTCGGCTCATGTCGAAGGCAACAGGATTTTTGCGGACTTCGGTTCCCGCTGAACTGATGAACCTGTCATAATAGTAACGATGCCTTACGTGCCGCACACCCAGGAAGATGAGCGCGAGATGCTCGCCGAGATTGGGGTTGATTCCATCGACTTGCTCTTCCGAGAGATTCCCGATAACCTGAAAATCAAGGGCGAACTCAACATACCCAGCGCCCTCAGTGAGTCAGAACTCCTTCACAAAATGGTCGGTCTCGCCCGCCAAAACCTGGACGCGACCAAGCTCGATTGGTATCTTGGCGCAGGTCTCTACGATCGATTCATTCCCGCCACCGTCGCCGCAATCATCCAGCGCGGAGAATTCCTGACCTCGTACACACCTTACCAACCCGAAGTCAGCCAGGGCTATCTGCAAGCCATCTACGAATTCCAATCCATGATCGCGGAGATCTTCGACATGGACCTCGCGAATGCCTCGATGTACGACGGCGCGACCTCGCTTGCCGAAGCCTGTCTCCTCTCCTGTGCCGCCACCGGACGCAATAAGATCGTGATCAGCAACGGTGTTCACCCTCACTTCCGCCAAGTCGTGGACACATATTGCTGGGCGACTTCGACCGAAATCGAAGTCATCGCCACCGAGAACGGCCTCACCCAGGACTACTCTAAAGTCGATCAAGAAACAGCCTGCATCGCGGTCCAATATCCCAACTTCTTCGGCTCCATCGAAGACCTCGAAGCCACTCGAAAAGCCGCCCGAGACGCAGGCGCAATGTTCGTGGTCCTCGCCGACCCCGTCGCAATGGCGCTCCTCAAGCCGCCCGGACAATTTGACGCCGATATCGTCGTCGGCGAAGGCCAACCGATGGGCGTAGCCATGGGATTCGGCGGTCCACTCGTCGGCCTTTTCGCCTGCAAGCAAGAATTTATTCGCCGCCTCCCCGGTCGCATCGTTGGCCGAAGCCACGACTCCGACGGTCGCCCCGGATTCACCATGACCCTCCGCACCCGTGAGCAAGACATTCGAAGGGAAAAGGCAACCTCCAACATCTGCACCAACGAAGCTCTGATGGC
>JAIOPU010000028.1 GCA_021413725.1 Armatimonadota bacterium
AAAAACTAAACCTACACAAAGATCATCATATAAAAAATCAATACATACTAGACAATATAACCATCACTCACCATTCAAGTGCTCTTCAAGATCAAGTTGTTTGAGAAGATCAGCTCAATCTAATAATCTGTCCTGAATGCAGGAGCCGGCAATCCGACCCCGTTGAATAGGCTTGCTACGGACAAATCGCTGCAGGCGTAGCGCACTCCCTTGGGGAAACCAACGTTTGGATTGCTGAGCACCAATTGCGTACCTTGAATACTAACGTCCGCCGGGTAGGTCTGGCCAAGTTGATCTACAAGTTCAAAGTTTCCGCTCGGCTCTACTCGCATTCCGCCGATTCCAAAGTCAAAGCTGAGGACCACGCGTCCAGTTGAGAGAACCTGCGACTTAGGTATCGGACCGCTGAAGACAGCCCCGCCGCCGTATGTCTTTGCAAGCGCCCACCCTGCAAGACGCTCGCCGACCTCTAACTTCCTACCCGGGTGGATGTTGTTCAAATCTGTCGAAAGGTCGAGAGTAGGCACAATCCCAACTCTGCTCAAACTGCATGCGGCACGGGCTTGGGCCGCTCGGACTTCCACACCGCGACCATCCCAGGGCGCATAGGGAGAGAGCTGGACAGTATAGATGGGAAGATCGGCACGCTTGAATCCTTCTCGCCAGTCGTCCACAAATTTGCTGAAACGCGTGAAGTATTTTTCCGAGTTCCAGCAATTGGCCTCGCCCTGATACCAAATAACCCCTTTCAAACTAAACGGAAGCAGCGGCAGGATTTCCGCGAGGTAGTAGTCCGAGTACGTAATATTGTTATTTAGTTTCACATCGTCACGCTCCGCAGCAGCATCGGGCATGCTTGCAATTGCGGCAGGACTCATCCAGCGCTCTATCGCAGTTCCGCCGCCAGTGGCCTGAATAACTCCGATTGGCACTCGCAGGTTTTGCACCATTTTGCGTCCGAAGAAAAACCCAACCGCGGAGAAACTCGAAACCGCGCTAGGCGAACTCTGAACCCAGCTACCTGTTCCGTCTGGGGCGACCTTAAAGAGCCGTAGGCTAGGAATATTGGCACTAGCAAGCGCCTCCGCTGCCCCCACCACCGGACTATCGGCTCCACCCCCCATGGGAAACTCCATGTTTGATTGGCCCGAGGCCAACCAGACTTCACCTACGAGAACGTTTGAGAAAGTAATGTTGTTCTCCCCAGCGATAGAAATCGTGTAGGGTCCCCCGGGTCGTGGGGTACGCAATCGGACCGACCATTTTCCGTCCGTGCCCACTTTTACGTTCGCTCTCACCCCCCAGCCCGTGGAAATTCGAAATCCAGAAGAAGGCGTCCCTGTCCCCCAGATTGCAGCAAAGGTATTTTGCTGCAGAACCATGTTATTTGAATATATTGAGGCCACACGAATGATGGAGTGTCCGGCTATCGCAAGGGCTAAACCGGCAAATACGAGAAGGGATCGGATGATTTTCATAGTTACACCGATACTGGTATTCCTTCTACCGGTGTGAATACCACCATTAAAAGTACTGGGAATTCCCATGCAACGAATTCTCTAGCCTGGACGTTGTACCGGGTATTCTCTGGACAAATCGTGCAAGAAGTTCTTCTTTGGGTCTCTCTCATTATCGGAATCCTGGCCATTGTCGCCAGTGTTCTGGTACTTCAGAGTCTCAAAGGATTGAATCGCCGACTGCTCAATCTTGATAAAAAAATCGAAAAGCTCAATTCTGAGGTGGATCGAACCGAAAATCAAGTGAAAGCGCTGCAAAGCGAAATAAGAGCGAAAGCAAACATTGCCGACCATCCGCTAATCCCAATTCTCGGATCCTTTCTGGGAGGGGGCAAGGGGGGAGCAATTCCCACTGCCGCTCTGATAGGATATAAACTATTTTCAGGATTCCTGTCCGCGAGAAAAGCTGTAAAGGCTCTTCCAGCAACAACTCAGGACTCCCTGGAGGTCAAAACATATGGCTCAAAACGAAGATAACAATGGAATGATGTACCTGCTCGCAGGTTTTGGACTAGGCGCAATCGTTGGTGCTGCCGCTGGACTTCTCTTTGCCCCGAAAGCCGGTGAAGAAGTCCGCGAAGAACTCGGAACGAAGGCTAAGGAACTCCAAGGCCGAACAAAAGAGTGGATTGCTGAGCAAAAGGCGAAGAAAGCCAGCTTGGCTTCTACTGACGAAGTAGGCGCGTAACAAATGGAGTCCACGGGCGGTAGCTGGTGGAAAATCAGCATATGGGTGATTGTTGTCGCAATCACCCTATGGTTTCTTTTTGCCGTCCGAACCATCCTGCTTCCCTTCGCCCTGGCATTCATAATCTCGGTTCTCTTAGAACCAGTTATTCAAAAGCTCCGCAGGCGTGGCATGTCGCGCCCCATCTCCGTGTTGCTCGTTATTGCAGTCTTCTTCGTAACTGTGGGGGTAGGTTTTGTGACCGCGGTTCCAAGAATTACGAACCAGTTGACCGCGTTCACGGCGGGGCTTGAGGAAATCACTCAACAACTTTCAGACGCAAACGAGTCGCAAAGCGTTTTCACCCGGTGGAACCCCGTAGTCAAAGCAAAACCGAGCAATGCCACTCAGATTGATCACTTCCTAGCCGCGAACGAGGATCGACTCAAATTTTTCGGTCTGCCCTCTACCCGCGAGGCGATTGTTCGCGACTACGTGGAACCGCATCGAGACCGCGCGGGGGCAATCGTGCGAGGCTTCTTTAGTAGCTTCGTAGGGCTGATTGGTAGCGCTGCGTCTGCATTTCTTTTGCTCCTCTTTACGCCCGTGTTTGTGGCTCTGATGCTTCTCGATATGGACAGCATGAGAAGAAGGACTGCAAGTTGGATTCCACCCTCCATTCGTGCAGAAACCGTGAGCTTGATGCACGATGTCGGGCAAGTTTTCTTGAACT
>JAIOPU010000175.1 GCA_021413725.1 Armatimonadota bacterium
CAACCCCTTCCGAAGCAGATTCGTCTACTCCCTGCGCTCATATGAGTATGCAGAACAGACACGCATCAGGAGATATTGGGAATCGTCCTCACCGACAGGACCATTCTGGAATACCTTTGATGAGCCGACCCGATGGGTACAGGCAGATTCCCTGGACACTGCATATCAGGGCCTGAATTTTACACCGCAACTCTATTCCTTTGAGACCTTCCCGTATGAAAGTGTGACCATGGGACTGTACGACGTGCTCGAAGGTTTTCCGCAGGATCGTCCGCATCAAAATGAGCTCAATCAGATATATCTCGGCACCAGTCGCGACGGCTTCTATTTTGACCGATCGTATCGCCAGCCGTTTATCGGTGTTGCTGATCAGGTCTCAGGTCAGAACCCTCCGTGGAACTGGGCCAATGTCCAGTCCGGCGGCGGTCCCATTGTCGTTGGGGACAATCTCTATTTCTATGTGAGCGGCTCGAGTGCCAAGACGGTAGGTACCACAACAGTGGAGACAAGGAACACGGGTCTCGCGATATTACGTCGCGATGGTTTTGCATCTATGGATGGAAATTCCGGTGGCGGAACTCTCATCACGCGTCCGGTGAAATTTACAACCGGTCAGGATGTATATGTGAACCTGGCGGGTGCATCAAGCACGCTGGCAGTAGAGATTCTCGACAGCAGCGGGACTATTATTCCCGGATTTACCGGAACTGCGAGCGGCGATCATACAAGCACAAAAGTTATATGGTCAGATCCGAATGCTGACGTGAGCCAGCTCGCGGGCCAGACAATCAAATTCAAATTTGCTCTGCAAAACGGAAGTCTCTATTCATTCTGGATAGGTAAGGATGCACAGGGAGCAAGTGGCGGATATGTTCCGAGCGACACATCGATGCCAGCACCTTCGGGCGGAGGTTCAACAGGTGGGGGATCTTCCACGTCCACCTGTTCTGGAACAGTATGCGACATAGTCTCTGGGGTGATCCGATTCTTCGTAGGAACGAACGGAGATCGCGAGGCGATGCGCATTACAAATGACGGAAATGTTGGTATTGGTACAAGTGCTCCAACGAGGCGGTTGGAAGTTGCCTTTGCTACAGATGTACATGATGGTGCGCATGAAAATATAGAGAGCTCTATGGTCGTGACGAACAATAGCTCTACCGATCCGGACAGCGAGTGGCATGGTATTCAGTCTCACCTTGAACTGACAGGTTCCAAGGATATATTGCGTGGTCAGGGAACATCTGAGGATGTGCACTCATCGATGCGTGCGTATGCGAACTATACTGGTAGCGCATTTCTTGGCAGCCTTGCTGGATTGATTGCTCGAGTTGATAACGAGGGTACTGGTACGATCGAGAATCTATTCCAATTCATGGGAGGTCAATTCAACAATACGAACCATGGCAGGATCAAGAATGCATACGGCCTATATCTGCCACGCACGGTCTACAACAACGGCACGATCGACAATATGTACGGCGTGTATGTCAGCAGTTTGCAGATGAATACCGGACCATATCCGGGCGGCGTCCAGACGAACACACCGTATTCGTTTTATGCGCAGGATGAAAAGGCGTACAACTATTTTGCAGGCAAGACTGGTATCGGTACGACAACGCCATTCGCAAAGTTTTCAATAAGCGCCAACAACGGAGAGACCACCAGGAATGTGTTCATGGTCGCTTCTTCCACTGCAACTGCTACGACTACCCATTTTATTGTTTTGAATAACGGCAATGTTGGTGTTGGCACAACCAGTCCGGTCGAACGGCTTTCGGTGGCTGGCCCGATCTATCTCGCCGACTCTTCTCCTGTAGCGACGGCAAACAGACTCTACGCGGTCGGATCAGATCTGTATTGGTCAGGCGGGCAGATCGCGGGCGCAACGGTCGGAGATGGACTGTGGAGTACGGACGGTGCCAACATCTGGCGACCAACTGGCAATGTCGGCATTGGCACGACATCTCCGTACGCATCGTTCTCTGTTGCAGGTTCAAGCGGTATCGCTGCTGACGTGGTGACTGCAACATCAGTTTCCGGCTCGTCAAATTTTTATGGCAACGTCAATCTCGCGACAGGGGGAGGTAGAGTTGGTATTGGCACTGCCAATCCCGTCTGGAATCTGCAGATCAAGGGCCGCCAGCCGGTGCTGGCGCTCTCCGACTCTGACGCTGGTCAGCACGCAAAGCATTGGGTTGTGAGTTCGAACGGTGGCACATTCTCGATCGGCACGACAAGCGACACATTCACCGCAACATCTACATATCTGAGGATAGGAAACGCTGGAACTGTTTCCTTGAATGGCACGGCGTTGATTCCAACTGTAGGACTCAATGTGAGCGGTCAGAGTGGTGTCAACGCAGCAGCAACCGGACTCGGAGGATCTGCATATTTTGCGACAGCTTCTAACGGAGGCTATGGTTTCAGGGTCGATAGTGCGCAAGTCGGATATATGTTCAACGGAACGAGTGGCCTTGCGATATTTGTACCAAACGATGTCCGTTCCATTTTCCGCGGCACCATGTCGATCGGTACGGTCAACAATCCGGATCGTCGCGTCGAAATCTTCGACTCGAGCCAGGCACAGCTGCGACTGACGCAGACGGACAATACGGTGTACACAGATGTGCAGACGACAGCCGCAGGAAATCTGGTGGTCACTCCGAGCAGTGGCAGAATGGGTATCGGCACGTCGAGTCCGTGGGCCGCACTGTCTGTAGGTCCAACAGGTTCGAACGGACCGCTCATGGCTGTCGGTTCATCCGCTGGCACGTCATTTGTTATTTCCAGAAATGGTAACGTCGGCATAGGCACATCGACTCCCGGTGATTCATTCTCGGTTGCGGGGCCAATATATTTTTCAAGCGGTGTACCTGCCGCAACCCAGAACAGATTGTATGCAGTAGGACCGGATCTCTATTGGTCAGGTAGTCCTCTCAATAATCAGTCGGGCGGTGCTGGTACCGGTGAAGGTGGCGGAACTCCGAAGTGGGAAACTGATGGAACTAATCTGTGGCGTGTGGAAGGTAGGGTTGGTATCGGGACGAATGCACCCGTCACTACACTTGAGGCGGCAGGCACTGCGCCAGCTCTCACGTTGACTGATACGTCTGCAGGGACGAATCTCAAGCGCTGGAATCTCTCATCACAGAATGGATCATTCATCATCGGTACCTCGAGCGATACCGGCGTGTCGGGTGCAGGCTTCCTGCGCATAGGTGCCAACGGAAATATTGCACTCAATGGTCTACCGGTTGATGTGAATGTCGCACTTCTCGGCAAATCATCGAGCGGTCTACATTTCACTGCGTATGGAAATGGAGGTACAGCGTACTATGCGTCTGTTCCGACAAACGGCTATGCATTCAGGACTGATGACGCCTCCATCGGATACATGTTCAACAACACAACTGGTCTTGCGATCTTTGTACCGAATGATGTTCGCTCTATTTTCCGCGGAAGTATGTCGATAGGTAAAACAGGCAATCCGCAGCGCCGTCTCGAAATTCTCGATAGCGGTCAGGCACAGCTGCGACTCACTCACACGGACAATACTGCATTTACGGATGTAACGACGAATGCTCAGGGAAATCTCATCTTCAGTCCGACAGGTGGAAATGTCGGCATAGGTGCAAGTGCTCCTGCCACAACGCTCGATGTGCGCGGACTTATTCGTGCAACACAAACCACTGCAACTTCATGCACCGCAGCGGTAGAAGGTGCGTTCTACTATAACTCCACAGACAAGCATTTCTATGGTTGTGACGGGACGCAGTGGAAACAGCTCGACTAATGTCTATATATAGAGCCTTTATTTAATCCCCATATTCTCCCCAGAAAAGGGAATATGGCTCAGGCATTGACTTATTTTCAGGCGTACGTATACTACTCCTTACATCCTAAATGGTTACAAACATTCATCGCGAATATAGTCGGCCATAGCCACATCCCGCGAGGGACGTGACACAGGCCGCTCAACAGCGGTTTTTCTTTTGTAAAGCGGACAGGGTGGGGTCTCTGACAATTTCATACAGAAAGAAAACAAGTATGTAATAAGCAATGTAGGTAGTTCATGTGCCGCATCACCACTTAGTCGGTGGGATGCGGAATACCACATGAACAAAAAAGATATCATCATGACCTAAACCATCATGATGATGAATCATAATGCGGTTTTTAAAGTTCCTGACGGGAATTTTAAAGGGCGTATGGTGGATGCCTTGGCTGTAAAAAGCGATGAAGGACGTAGCGTGGCGACGATACGCTTCGGGGAGGTGCCGAGCAACCTTTGATCCGAAGATGTCCGAATGTGGAAACACCATAAGATGAACTCTTATGACTCAGAGCTTGACTCTGAGAGCGTACCCTGGGAAGTAAAACATTTCAGTACCAGGAGGAATAAAAACAAACTATGCATTCCGTTAGTAGCGGCGAGCGAAAGCGGAGGAGACTAAACTTAACCTAAATCGTGCGGTATGAGCTCTTTGAGTTCATGCAGCGCGATTTAGGTTGAGGGTTGCAAGGCAGGAACGTGCTATTTATAGCAGAGAAGTTACAAAATCTATTGTTAGTCGAATCATCTGGAAAGATGGGCCCTAGTGGGTGATAGTCCCGTAGACAAAAACTGTAGATCTTCTTTGTTCCTGTTCTTAAGTACCCCGGGACACGAAAAGCTCGGGGGAATCCGCC
>JAIOPU010000029.1 GCA_021413725.1 Armatimonadota bacterium
TACCGTTCTTTCGAAGGTCGAAGACGACTTTGGAATCGGCAAGCCTCTGCTAACCGAAGGAATCACCGATCTCTTCGACATGGGAATCCTCAAGCTCATTGGCCCCGACGGCGAAGAGCTCAAAGAGTTGCCCGACGACATCACGGGTCTAGCGTTTCAAGGAATCAACCTCGTCGCGCGCCCTGTCTTCCAGCCCACCTTGCCCATGGACCCACCCCGCACCCGCGAGCAGTCCGGTCGCGAAGAAGTCACCCTCGACGGCGACAAGTACCGCGCCACCGTCACTCCTGAACCCGCCGGCACCGATGGCCACTCCGGTCGCTACCTGCTCAATGTGGCGCGCTTCAGCGAAGATGGCGACATCAGCGTCGTTGCGATCGAAGATAAGTCATTCGACTACAAGGACACCGCATGGGAATACTGGGACGAGTACAAGAAAGGCCTCGCCTCCGCGCCAATGATCATGTCAGACCAGCAAATTTCCGACATCATCGCATGGGCTGAGACTCTGCACGACAAAGAGAATCCGAACGGCGGCGCCGAGCCATCCGAGGTCATCATCGACCAAGCGACATTCGACGCGCTCAAGTTCGCCACTCAAGCCGAGCCATCCGATAAGGACGCAAAGCAGAGTTGGTACTTCGACCGAGACGCATCCGACTACATCGGCAAGGATCCCGAAGGCAAGTTCTGGCAAGTCCAATCCGAAGAGTCAGAAGGGCAGCCGCTCCACCGATGGCCAGGGCTTGACGTTGCCGTCGCCGAAGTCGGAGAAGCAGCCGCCCCAGAGGAGGTAACCGGCGACGAGGCAGTTACAGAGCCTGTCGAGCCTGACTAACCACTGACAATTTCGGCGACCCACACCCGCCGAGACACCAGGGAAGGTGAGCGTAGTTTCCCACCAACCCCGGACCGAATTTTAAGAGAACGACTATGAAACTATCAACATGCCGATCATGCGGCAACCAAATCATCTGGACAACTTTGGAGTCCGGCAAGAAATGCCCGATGGACGCCGAGGCGCAAACGCTCGCAACCTTCCAGCCGGGCTCAACTCCGACTTACCGCCTCGACGACCTTGGCGGCGGGAATGTGGACGCGCTGCGATTCGATAACAACGAACTCACGGACTCGACCGAATTCCACGTCTCGCACTTTGCGACTTGCCCCAATGCCTCGCAGCACTCGAAGAAATAATGGCTGAAAAACCAATCCTATTTAGTGCGCCAATGATCGCCGCCTTACTCGCGGGCAAGAAGACCCAGACGAGGCGGCTTGTCAATCCGTCGAACATGGTCAGTGGTGGCGCAATCAAACTCGGATTCCATCTTGTGGACTTCGACCGGGCGACCAATGAGAACGGCTCTTACTTGAAGGTTCCTTTTGCTCACCCCGTCGATGGATGGGAAAGCGACCCCGAAGAAGACACCAGAGGGCGCATAGGCTCACGAATCCAAGTAGGTGACTTGCTCTGGGTCAAGGAGACGTTCCATCCTGGGATTGATGCCCTAGACGCGCCATACATCTACAAAGCCGACTATCCAACCGGAAGCCCTGACAGCACACACGACACGCTCGAACCTTGGGGCAAGTGGAAGCCTTCAATATTCATGTCCCGCTGGGCGTCCCGAATCACGCTCAACGTGACGGGCGTAAAGGTCGAGCGAGTTCAGAGCATCAGCCGAGAAGACGCCGCCGCAGAGGGCATTTGCTACCTTTCCGAGATCGGTTTCGACGGGCAATACAAAGACCGCGACGGGTCAATGATGAACGTGATTCAGAAACACCGATGGCCTGAGGAAAACTTCGGTCACCTGTGGATGATGATTAACTGCTACGACTCCTGGAATCGCAACGACTGGGTGTTCGCCTACGAATTCGAGGTGCAAAATGGCTGAACGCCACGCCCAACGCCACTGGCTGAAACTGCAAGCCGAGAAGGCTGTTGCTCGAGCAATGGAACTGCCGGACAAGACCGTTAAAGACGAGGTGATTCACATCACAGCGCAAGCTAATAACTCTACGTTCGGAATTGATCCCGTTGTCTACTTACGACACTACTTCGACGTTGCCATCATGGACGCCGCGAAAGCTCTCGAAAAGGCAGAACTTCTCCACCGCGAAATCGTGCGACGGGGAGGGAAGGTATGAGCGACACCATCTACCTTGTGCTCAGCTCACTCATTGACATTGCGTTCGGTCTCGCTCTTTTCGCGATTGGGTACCTGGTCCTCTGCGAGCGGAAGGGGAGGAAGAAATGAGTGAACCGCTCCCCCTCAAGTTCGAAAAGTGGACCCGCATCGGCGGCATTCCCGTGCGCTCGATCCAAATGGGCGACCATGTGTTTATGCAAACCAAGCTCGGCGACGGCTGGCACCAGATCACCGCGCCCAACGGGGACCGGCACACCGCGAGATTTAACCATCAAACGCTGACCTGGGCAAGGGATTGGGTGAATAGGCAGTGACCTACTTCACAATCTCGCGCCCGATCAACGGCATAACTCTGAACGGCAACGAGTTTCTGCTCGATGAGGACGGGGAAGTAATCAGATTCGCAACCCGCGAGCTGGCCGAGGCTTTGCTTCGCGAGTCAGGTTATTCGGACCTGGACGGGTTTTGCATCGAGGAGGAATCAGCTTAGAAATGGCTCGCCGCGTCTCCCTGGATCCGATTCAGCTCCTGGTCACTCACAAAGAGGCGGCCCGGATGCTGGGTTGCACCGAGACGCGGATTCTACTTCTGATTCAACAGGGAAAACTTGCGGAGCACCCCTTCGAAGACGGCAAAATTGCGAGGTCACTTGTAGAGGCTTACGCGACAAACTATGTAAATGGGCAGACCGATGAACAAAACAAAAGCAACCTTCGACAAAGATCGGAACCGGTGGAAGAAGCGTCTGCCTACGGGTTCCAACGCGCAATCTAAGTGGGCCTACGGCAAAACCGAAGCTGAGTGCTTAGGCGTCTGGCGCGAGCTGCTCGGCCTCAATGCCGTGCGACTTCGCCCGGGTAGCGTTGGTCAGTTCGTCGAGAAAGCCAAGTTTTGGGATTGGATGTCCGGACGCGTTTCGGCGATGACGCTCGAAAGGTATAAAATCCTTTGGAACCATCAGATCGGCCCCGCATTTGGCACCACTCGCTTTGATGAGATCACGCCATCAGTGGCTCAAGAAAAACTGCTTACTTGTGGCAACAGTCCCAGCGTCCGCGAGAACGCCAAGAGTCTGCTGGGACAAATCACCAAACTTGCGATCGCTTCCAACGATGCCGACGCTTCGGTCCAGGTCGCGATCTCGCTCGCAAAAGTCGGCCAGCGCACTCCCAAGCAAAGATTCGACGTGCTATCCCGCTGCGGAGCCGTGCTCCACCAATCCAAGGGCACTTACCTTGAAGGACCCCTCTGGATCATGTATACGCTAGGGCTTCGCTGGGGCGAGGTCTGCGGACTCAAGCGAAGCGACCTCAAAGGCGACGTGCTGACCATCCAACGCCAGCGAAACGACAAGGTGGGCGAACTTCCCTACGTCAAGAAGCGCAAGGCCGGAGAACGCCGCACAATCGGACTCCCAAAGGAGCTCCGCAGCCAGCTCGAGCAATTCGCCGGATCCGGCATCTACTTCTTTGAAGGGCCAACGGGGCAACCGCTCGACTACTCCCACGCGTATCGAAAGCTCGCACCGTTTCAATCAAAGGAGGAAGGCGTTGAGAAGGTCACAATGCACGATTTCAGAAGCGCGGCGATCGTCAATCTTTACGGCCGCGTTGACGAGAAAACTTACTACAACCTTTTCGGTCACAAGGCGATCGAGCAGACCCGAGACTACCTTGACGAGTCCGCGGTGCAGACTAGAGAAGCGTTGCAGATTCTAGTGAACATTTGACGACCGGGAACAAATGGGTTCGAAAAACCGGGAACAAACCCCCCTGTTTTGAACCTATTGGCAGAGAGAGAGGGATTCGAACCCCCGGTGAGTTGCCCCACAACAGTTTTCAAGACTGCCGCATTAAACCGCTCTGCCATCTCTCTGCGCTGGCGAACCTTCATTATACATCGGCCCACCAATGGCTCGGCTCGATCGAGTTCAGTTTGAGCTTCGTTCTTTCGACCATATTCAAAGTACTTATCGCTAGAGTTGATGAAGCAGCGGGCACCTGCGGCCCGATACTCCTCCGCCCTCGCTCCGGGTGCCTCCCCTGCGCGCAACCATGCGCTACCAGCTTGGTGGAATAGACCCGCGGCGACAATCAAATCGGGCGAGAGGTTAGCCTCTTTTTCATAAAGGTCTGCCAAGTTTGCAAGAAGGAGTGGGTTGCCGGGATCATTGTCGTGCGCAGTTGTAAAGGCTTGCTCAGCTTCTTTAAACCGAGCATCGTTCAGGTAACCCTTGCCCTGCCTTTCATACTCTACTGCAAGTTGCTTCTTAGCAAGCCGGCGCTCTTCTGGACTCTCCAGTTTCTCAATCACCTGCTTCTGCACATTAATCTTAGACTCGGTGGAAGTGTTCGTACTCCCCGAAGTCGCCTCTTCGCGCAGCTTTTGATCGTGCTTTTTCATTTGATCTTGGGCGATTGCTTGTGAAATCGCATTCACGCCGGCAAAAACCAGCGCAAAGAGGGCTCCCACAAGAGCCAAGGTGATGAATAGCTTGCCCCAAAAAGCCTTAGCTTCAGGACTCATCAACGGCTGCCGGGGAGGAGGAGGATAGTAGACCGGAATCGGAGGCATTTGACCTCCGGGCTGACCATAGTTCTGCCCGTAACCCTGAGCGTAAGGTTGATAGGGTTGTTGTTGGCCGTAAGGCTGCAAGTACGCCTGATTGACCATGGGAGGTGGAGCAGGTGTGCCGGGAGGAGCGTAGGGGTTGTAAGCGTAAGGGTTGGCGTACGGGTTTGCCATCGAGGCGGGAGGCGGAGAGACTATCTGGGCTTGAGTCGTCGCACCCGCGTATCCGCGAGTAAATCCTAGTAATGCCTGCCGCATGTCCTTAGCCGTTGCGTACCGGAGACTAGAGGTCTTATTGATCGCCTGCTCGACGATCTGCCAGAGCGGATACTCCATCTGAGCGGGCTTGACGGGCGCGGCATTCATGATCGAGTGGGTGATTGAAACGATGCTATCGCCCGGAAATGGCTTCTGCCCACAGATCATTTCGTAAAGCACGACACCCACACTAAAAATATCACTCCGTGCATCAATATCCTTTCCGACAACTTGCTCAGGGCTCATGTAGCTCGGAGTGCCAAAAACTTGACCGTCCATCGTCAAGTTGGGCTCAAAGGTGAGCCGCGCGATGCCAAAGTCCGTGAGCTTGATTTGCCCGCTTTCTAGTATCTGGATAT
>JAIOPU010000196.1 GCA_021413725.1 Armatimonadota bacterium
ACTTGCGATCTGCATCGTGCACAATCGGGATAAAGGAAAGGTCACGGACAAGCTTTTGGCGGCGGATTTTAAGTTCACCATCATCGGCTCCACGGGGGGATTCCTGCGTGAGGGTAACTCCACCTTTTTGATCGGATTTGCGCTGGATGAAGAAACTCGGCTCAAGGAAGTTGTCGCAGCAAACTGTTGCGCTCGCGAACAACTGGTGAACGTCGCACCGCTGGACGCGGGAGCCGGACTCTTTCCCGCCCCCATGAAAGTTCCGGTCGGCGGTGCGGTCATGTTTATTTTGCCTGTCGACCAATTTATTCGCTTTTAGTTATGCTGACCCTATCGCCCGCTTCTCGCACGATTGATGCCCTCGCCCTCGAAGGATCGGGCGCCCATGCCGTCATGCTGATTGGTGGCGAGGGTACAGAACGCCCCCTGCTCGCGGCAAAACTGGCCCAAGGTTGGCTCGGGTGTTCTGCCGAGCAATACGAGCGCGGTCCGGTCGACATGCTTCGCGTCGTCCCGGCCCCGCCGAGTCGAATCATCAAACTCGTTCACATCAAACCAGTCAAGGTAAAGATCAAAGGCGAAGAGAATATCCTCGACATTCGAACGTTCATTCGAACCGTTCCCCTAAAGTTCAAGCACAAGGTTGTGGTGATCGAGTGCCCAGAACGCATGAATAACGATGCCGCTAGTGCTTTTCTCAAAATTCTTGAAGAGCCGCCGCCGTTTGTGAAGTACATACTCTGCGCGCACACAACCAGCGGAATCCTTCCGACGATCCTCTCGCGATGCGTTCTTGTTTCTTGCCGCCCCGTGACTGAGGACGATCTTGGCAACCTCAGCGAGATGGAAGAGCTTTTTAGCGAGCGTGACCTAGAACGCCTTACTGTAATTCGCAAGAAACCGGACGCATTTCGTGCACTTTTCGTTTTCATGCAAACTCTCCGCAGAATGCCGGTCACGCGAGCCCTCAAGGCGAGCGAGGAGTTCCGCGCTCTTTCCGAAAAGCTCGACATCGGCTCGGCTCGCGAGAGTATCTCCGAAGGAGTGAGGCTCTTGGGAGTTTGGCTCCAGCAAGAGAAAGCTTCCCCCGAGGCGCGCCTCACTCTGATCGAAAGTCACCGCAGAATTGTCGGGAACGGTGGGGCGGGCTACCAGTTAGACCCATTATTTTGCCAGTTGTTGGCGGATTTCGGTCCTGGGGAACATTAAGTTGGGTTAAACTCGTAGAGCTAGTATCATTTGAGAAAAAAGCGGCATGAGTTTGATCACATCATTTTTTAAGGCGGACACCCGCACCGAGGCTGAAAATAAGCACCTTTTCGAGGGGCTGATGAGAGACAGCTACCGGCAGGCCCTCAATCTGGGCTACCGCCTCACGGGCAACATGACGGAAGCCGAGGACTTGGTCCAAGAGAGCTACGTTCGCGCGTTCCGATTTTTCCACCGATACGACCGGGGTCTTTCGTTCTCAAGCTGGCTCTACCGAATTATCACGAATGTCCACATTGACCAATTGAGACGAAAGTCCCGGATAAAGACCACAAGTTTGGACCACAGCGGCACCGAAGGGAACACCGCCTGGGATATTGCCGACGAACAAGCATCGCCCGAACAGTCGATGATGCAAAGTCAGCTCGAAGAACCGCTCCAGCTCGCGCTCAGAGCCATGACTCCCGAGTTTCGTATTGCCGTCATGCTCGCGGACGTAGAAGGGATGGCCTATGAGGAAATTGCAGAAATCATGAAGATTTCAGTCGGAACCGTTCGATCACGAATTCACCGCGGGCGAAAGCAGCTTAAGGAGCGACTGGGCTCGATCCAAAACTCACTGGAGGTCAGCATTCGATGAATTGCAGAAATGCCTCTCAATCAATTTCCGCCTACCTGGATGGCGAACTAACTGGGACCACCATGCTTGAGCTTTCGCGCCACTTGCAGGAGTGCGCAACTTGCCAGAGTGAGCTCGAAAGCATGAGGCACATTAAGTCGATGCTGGGCAAAATGAGCGTCGTCGCCCCATCCGCTGATTGACACGCTGGCTTTGCCGAAGGAGCGCGGCAAGGTGCAGGTTGATGGAACGTTGCAGGTGACCGGCAGCGCATCGGTCTGGG
>JAIOPU010000179.1 GCA_021413725.1 Armatimonadota bacterium
GGATTGCCCTCGCACATCCCCTCGAAGTAGGTGCTGGTCACGTCGTACAAAAACAGGTCATAGTCGATCTTGAACAGCTCGCCCATCCGCTTTTTGATGTGCCTCTCCAACGTCTCCTTGTGCGGCAGCAGATGATCCAGGGCCCGGTACAAACGGTCGTCGTTGACTTTCGTCGCAGGCACGCCCAGAAGATCCGGCACCGCGCTGCGCTCAAACGAATGCTCGGCAATGTAAAGCTCACTGGACGGATCGCACAGCCTCGAAAGCACCAGCACCAGGCTCATCAATGGCCATGGCACCTCCTCGCGCCCAAGCTCGGTTGCCTGATTCAAAAGCGCGTCGATTCCCAGCTTTTTAACCAGCTCCAACCCCAGCCACGGACCGCCAAACTCCCGCACCCGCTGGGCCTTGATGGATTTGGGATCGATCCGCACAAACTGCGGATCCGGCTCACCAAAGCGATACTGATGCTTCCCGCCCAGTGCCGCAGCAGCCACACCAAGCCTCTGCTCCTCGGGCATCGACCCCAGCCACGACACCACCCGCTGCCGCGGACCACGGTCCGTGCGGTACGACTCGACCAGCGCCCAATACGCGTGACGCTTGCCGTCCCTGTTTCGAAAGCAGCGACGACTGAACTACTACCGGCTGAAGCCGGTAGGTTTGAGAACCGTGAGCTACGGGCTGGAAGCCCTTTCAGCTCACGGTCCATTCGCAGGCACCCGGAAATTGTCGCCGCCATCACCGAGCTCCGTACCGTCCTGGCCCCGGATATATGCCGCAATCGCCTCGTCTGTGATGTTCCCGCTTGAGGCCACGAAGTACCCACGGGCCCACAAATGCCTCCCCCAGTACTGTTTCTGCAAGTGCTGGAACTCCATCATCAGTTTCCGCGAACTCTTGCCCTTGATGTACTGCATCAACTTGCTGGGCGACAAATCCGGCGGGCAAGACACAAGGATGTGCACGTGATCCACGCTCACCGCACCCTCTAGAATTTCCACCTCGTACGTCCGACATACTTCCCGCACAAGCTCTCGCAAACGACGGCCAACCTCACCTACCAAGACTTTACGCCGATACTTGGTGACCCACACAAAGTGGTACTTCAAGTCGTAACACGTATGGGGACCGGTTCTATAGTGCTCCATCACACCAGTGTAAAGTTCGGAGCGTAAAACCTAAAGGATTCGCCTGAAGGCGAGGGTTTTAGACCCATCGCAGTGACAATAAAATAACGACATACTTCCGACCCTTGCCAAAGACCGTAACGCCTAAAATATATCCTTCTAATTTCGTGATAGTGCATTGTCACACGTGAAATTTCGGATTGAGGTTTTCAAAATGCACTGGATTTAAGGCATCAACCATAACCGGTCATCCGAAATTTTAATTGTGTCTATGCACTAGTGCACTACGGAGCCGAAATTTTTTGCGCTCCAACATTGCTACTCGGACAGAACCAACGAAAATCGCAAGCATCACAAGTCGCCTCATCACCGTTGGGCTTCCATGTGCCAAGAATATTTCCGTTTTGTGCCTCAGCAACAATATCCTCTTCTGATTGTCTGACAACATCATCAAATTTCTTTAATGCTTCAAGAGTGCTCTCCGGTGTAATTGGAATAACCCGTATCGCCCTTCTTAATCGAAAATCCAAAGAGAGCTGATCGGTACTATTACCAAGACGCCACATTCTGACAATTTGCTCATCTTGAGACCCGGGCACTGGAAGAATATCAGTCTGTTTATTCTTGATACCCGCCTTAAGTGTCATCATCTCCTTCCCACCCGGCGTTAGCTCGTTCACATATATAAGTATCCCCGCCGCAACTGGAAGCGCATCAGGCTGTTTACTACGCAACCACGCATATGTCTGAAGCTGCCAAATTCCATGGTTCCAATAACCCTCACTATCATTAATCAAAGGCCGTTGCGACCCCTTGTAATCTACAATTACCTCGTATGGTCCAGCCAAAGACAGACAAGCAGACCGAACACTTTCACTGATCAAATTGTCGGTAGCAACTCTATCCAATTTTATATGAGTCAAGACGTCTATAACACCATGAACTTCATAGCTGAAACATCGAAGTGGAATATTCCCAGTTGGTATAGGCCGAGTACCAATAACTTTTTTCTCCGCCGCTTCAATGAGGGGAAAGAGATGAGGTCCAAGTTGATTGATCGCTATAGTAACACGACGAAATGCCGAATCCCTGGCATCGCGGCTCCGAGCCTGCTTCCCTTGATGACGAAGAGCATTTTCAATACGATCTGCGAATTGCCCGATATCGTGAGGCTTCCAATCTGGGACCCCTCCTGCCCATTCTTTTTGAGTGGCTGGCCATGGGAAAGGATAACGTGCGGAATTTTCCTGCCAAAATCGAAATGATAATTCAAGCGTGCCGTGAAGAAATTCACCGAACCATTGCTGCACTGGACGAGAGGGGGGAAGTGCACTTCCATTATGAAAACGGTACTGCAAGCCACATCGTAGGTAAGACAGCAAGTCACCTGTCAGCGAATAGCTAGGGACAATATGATCGGGACGTTTAACCGGAAGTTCCATGGCTATGTGATCCTTGCAAAGGGGGTTTCAACCATAACGGGCGTTGCGCCGCGAGAAGTGCGAGGTTGCCG
>JAIOPU010000177.1 GCA_021413725.1 Armatimonadota bacterium
ATCGAAGCGGTTCGCATAATGCCGTGCTTTACTGTCATTGGGATCGTGGCAAGGGTTTGAGCGAGCTGGTCAACACCCGTGATGGCGTTCCAGGACACAGAGCCAGATTGGGGCGCTTCTCCTTCCTCAGAGCCCGAAAACTCGATTTTTTCTCCTTCAAAGACAACTTTAACACTGGTCTCGCCGACCTTGAAATCAAACTGGGGGTTACCGGTATCGCGAGCTACCGCACAGGGAGATTCCAGGCGAAAACCCATCTTTGCGGCGGCCCCAGATTCGATCGCCATGAGGGGTGAGACCATGTCCCCGGGAATTCCAGCTAGGAAAAACAGCATCCAGTTTTGAACGTCTCAGCCCCAACTTGGCTACCCCCATTTGCCAGAGTTGAACCTAAAATGGTATCCTATAGGCTCAGTTGTCGCTAACCCCCGAAAGAAAATCTAGCACTTGACAACGCCGTCACGAGGGAAATTCAATGAAATACACTTACGCTGTTCTCGGCGCAGGCATGCAAGGCACTGCCGCCGCTTACGATCTCGCTAAATTTGGCGACGCAAAAAATATCAAGATGGGCGATATGTCCCTCGACCAGGCTCACAAGAGCGCGAGCCGAGTTAATCTTCTCACCGGTGCTGCCCTTTGCGAAGCCCACCAAGTCAACGCTCTCAAGACCGAGAGCCTTGGCGAATTCCTCGCTGGAGTGGATGTCCTGCTTAGTTGTGTCCCTTACTGGATGCACCCGCAAATCGCAAAAGTTGCGATTGAGCTAGGCGTCAACATGTGCGACCTGGGCGGAAACACTGACGTCACCATGGAGACCCTTCACATGGACGAAGCCGCTAAGACGGCTGGAGTAACGCTCGTCCCCGATACTGGTCTCGCTCCGGGTCTCGTCAACTCCCTTGGTATGTACCTCATGGAGCAAATGGATAAGCCTGAGTCTGTAAGCATGTACTGTGGAGTGCTTCCTCAGAATCCCGTTCCGCCGCTCAATTACAAGGTTACTTTCAACGTCGAAGGCTTGGTAACCGAATATGATTACGAAGCAGTGGCTCTCCGCGATAACGAAATCATCCGCGTCCCCACCCTGACCGAACTCGAAGAACTCGAAATCGACGGCATGGGGAAAATGGAAGCCTTCGTGACCTCGGGCGGAACTTCCACTGCTCCTTACACCTTTAAGGACAAAATCACGAACTACCAGTACAAGACCATCCGATTCCCTGGTCACTGCGCGCAAATCAAGCTCTTCAAGGACTTCGGCCTTTGGCGCGAGGATGAGATCGTTGTTCCCGGCGGAAAGGTGAAGCCAAAGGACGTTTTCTGCGCCGTATTTGGCCCAGAGCTCTCGAAGTTTGTGGACAAGGACCAATGCTTCGTTCGCGGCGTTGGGACAGGCACCAAGGACGGCAAGACCGTTCGCAAGCAGGTTGATATTCACGACAAGGAGTGCGAGAAGACCGGTTTCACCTCGATGGAGCGACTCACAGGATTCTCGATGGCAATCTACGCTAAGGAAATCGCTGATGGCAACGTCACCAAAGGCGCAGTTCGATACGAGACGGCGATCACTGGTACGAAATTCGTTGAAGAAATCCAACGGCGCGGCGTTGTCCTAAAGTTCTCCTAACTAGCCTGTCACGGCTCCCACGAGGTACAATCTGGGAGCCGTGAGGTTGGGGCTGTTGCAAGCCTGTTTTTTACGGCAGATTCCCACAAGGGAGGAACAAATTATTATGGCAATGAGAGTTAGGATTCGTTTACGCGCTTATGAGCATCGGCTCATCGACCAATCGGCAGAGAAAATTGTCGAGACCGCGAAGAGAAGCGGTGCCCGCATCAGCGGTCCCATCCCCCTTCCAACCCACATCCGCAAATTCTGCGTGATCCGTGGACCCCATATCGACAAGGAGTCCATGGAGCACTTTGAGCTTCGAACTCACAACCGATTGATCGACATTCACGAGCCGAACAACAAGACGATTGACGCTTTGATGCGACTCGACTTGCCGAGCGGTGTCGATATCCAAATCAAGCTCTAACCATTTGGTTAGGAAAGCCCGTATCCAATTGGATACGGGCTTTTTTGTTTTAGGGAGTGTTGGCAGGAATCTTGGTGTTACTCTTTGGGATGCTTCGCCAATGGTGGATTTTGGGTCAGGACAGAGAGTTTCGCACCGAGCGATCTCTGGTGGTCTACCTGTTTTTCCTCATCCTGATCGTGTTGGGGGAGTGGCTCGTCGCCGATAACTTTTGGCTAACCGACGCAATCAACATGTCACCCCAAATTCTGTACGTACTTCCTGGATTTCTGATCTTTGGACTGGCACTTTTGCGCCGGAGATGGTTGACTTCGGGGCTCTGCGTTGTACTGCTGAGTGTGAGTTTTTTTTGGTTCTTCGGATACTCACTGGGCGCAGGTGCACCTACGAATGAGTCCGAGCGTACACCGGACACGTTGCGAGTGATGACCTACAACGTCAATGGCTATGAAAACGGTGAACAGAATATCGCCGCGATGATCGACTATATGCAGCCAGATATCGTGTTTCTCCAGGAGGCCGATAACTACGAGTGCGACCGACTGCATGCGAATCGATTCAAGGCGGCGCTCAAGCACTATGCCGTCGTGTTCGAGGGACAAATCGGCATCGCAACCAAAGGCAAGGTCGTTCGAAGGTGGAGTCTACCACTGGTCAACAACGACGCAGTCCGCCCGATTCAGTATGCGGAAATCATGGTCCGGGGGCAGAAGTTCACCGTCGCTAATCTCCACGGTCGGCCGCAGTGGTACAAATTCACAATCGAGTCGGGGACTTACGCTACGAAACTAAGTAGGTTCGGAAAACAGAACTTGGAACAGACCCGCCAGCTCTTGCGAGACACTCCGCGCGACGCAATCATCGGCGGAGACTTTAATCACAGCCCTCGCGGAATCGCGTACCACGAAATGCGCGCGCAATATCAAAACGCTTTTGAGGTCGCAGGGCGGGGTTGGGGGTTTACGCTCATCCCAAGCCTACCCGTGCAGAGAATTGACCACATTTGGGTTCCGAAGTCCATGAAAGTCCTGCGAGCCTGGGTCCCCCAGGTGTTCACCAGCGACCATCTTGCGGTCGTCGCGGATATTGCGTTCCCGCGCTAGGTCTTCAGGACGCGCCAACTGTCGCCGAGATTCCACGCTGAGCCCCTGTGGGGTGTTTTCCCCGAGACGGTCGGTGACCCCGCCGATGCCGATCCCACCAAGTCTCCCAAAACCATTGGAATTTCTGACGAACGTTCCCAACCCGAATGCTCCCTTTCCAAATACTTCGTATCGAAATTGGCACTGGCAAAATCAGGCAGAGCGATCAAGTCAATCAGATATTCGATATTCGTGCTCACGCCAAGAACGTGGAAATCTTCCAAAGCACCCTTCAAAATTTGTGTCGCATCCGCCCTGTCCGAACCTGTGGCAATGGCCTTGGAGAGCATCGAATCGTAAAACCGGGAAACCTCCTTGCCTTCACCAAACCCAGTGTCGACGCGGATTCCCGGACCTTTCGGCTCATGCCAGGCAAGAATTTTCCCGATGGAAGGAATGAAACCGCGCCCCGGATCCTCGGCGACAATTCGCGCCTCTATCGCATGACCTCGAATCGCTCCTCGGTCACCGTTCAGGAATTCCGAAGGAATCACATCTACGAGGTGCTTCCCTTCCGCGACGTCAATTTGGAGTCCTACCAAATCCAATCCTGTGATAGATTCCGTTACCGGATGCTCAACTTGAAGTCGGGCGTTGACTTCGCGGAAGTAGAACTCGCCGGAATCATCGTCCAGCATGAATTCGACGGTGCCCGCACCCTGGTAGCCTGCCCTTTGGGCGAGTTCGATCGACGCAGCGCGCATTCGGTGCCATAGCTCGTCAGTCATTACCGGAGACGGGGCTTCCTCGATTACCTTCTGGTGACGGCGTTGGAGTGAGCACTCTCGCTCGTAAAGTGCCGCGACCGCGCCGTGCTGATCCGCCATGAGTTGCACTTCGATGTGCCGAGGCTTGAGCACGAGCTTTTCGACCATCATTTGACCGTCGCCAAAGGACTTCAGAGCCTCGTCGCTCGCCATTTTCAGCTCTTCGCGCAATTTAGACGGGTCGAAAACCGCGCGCATACCGCGGCCACCGCCGCCCGCGCTCGCTTTCAACATGACCGGAAAGCCAATCTTGTGGGCAGCTGCTTCGAGAGCGTCATCTGCCGCTCCAGCCTCAAAGAATCCAGGTGTGATCGGGACTTCGCTCTCAACGGCGAGCTGTTTCGCACTGATCTTATCGCCGAGTTTCCTCATGGCCGAGGCGGGCGGTCCCAAAAACAGGATTCCGGCATCGGCAAGAGCATCGGCGAATTCAGCCCGTTCGCTGAGGAAACCATAACCGGGGTGCACCGCATCAGCCCCGGTTACGCGACAGGCGTCAATAATTTTTGAAATTTGCAAATAACTCTCGCTCGCTTCACTGGCGCCGAGGGCGACGGTTTCGTCGGCTACTTCGGCGTGCATCGCGTGCAAATCAGCATCACTGGCGACGGCAACCGTCCGAATTCCACGTTTTCGGCACGTGTGAAAAACGCGGACCGCGATTTCTCCCCGGTTTGCAACAAGCAATTTGCGAATAGCCACGGGGAGGTTATACCGAATTCTCGTGAACTAAAGAGGTAAATTGGCAGGATGAGAGTTTCATATGCCTCAATTTGTTCTTTTGCCCTCGCCAGTTTGATTGCCACCGGTTCCCAAGCCCAGATCACAAAAGCCCTGAGCGGCATTTCACTTCGCGCCGGGTTCTTCCGGGGAAACAACTTCAATGGCCTCGCACCTACTCCTACAGTAAAGCTGGAGGGCCTCCAATTCGGCATTGATATCCCGATTTACAAGGTTCCCGTCGCTGGCACATCCCTGAGCCTTTCTGGAACTTATTTCATGGGCGGAGGGACTCGAAAGGGCAACGATAACGACGCCAACGTCTATCGTCTCATGGCGCTCACGCGCAGCCGCATCCCTACAAGTGGACTTTACGCCATCTACGGGCTCGGGTATGCCGAGGCCAAGACTCGCGGTACGACAAACTTTGACACCAAGCGCGGGTTTATTCAGCAAATCGGCATCGGCAAGACGCTGAGTAAGCTGGATTGGCTGGGAAATGTTCCGGTAGGGAATGTGTCGCAGCTTTCGGGTGCGGCCCCGTTCATTGAGCTGAGCTATATCAACGGCAAGTCGCAGTACAAGGGTTACTCGCTTGAACTCGGGGTCCGTTTCTAGTTTCATGCCGAAGCCAACTCTTACGATTGGGCTGATCGGATATCAGTTCATGGGCAAGGCTCATAGTAACGCTTATCGGCAGGTCAATCACTTCTTTGATCTGCCGATGCAGATTCGCATGAAAACGATTTGCGGCCGCAACGCCGGTGCGGTCCAGGCGGCGGCAGAGAATTTGGGCTGGGAGCAGTCTGAGACGGACTGGCGCAAAGTCCTGGCAGATCCTGAGATTGACGTGATCGACATCAGCACCCCCGGCAACAGCCACTGCGAAATTGCCGTCGCGGCGGCAGAGGCCGGCAAGGCGGTTTGGTGCGAAAAGCCAATTGGGAACACCCTCGCTGAGGCTCAAACGATGTTCGACGCCGTGCAAAAGGCGGGTGTGCCTCATGCTGTTTTTCACAACTATCGCAAGGCTCCAGCGGTTGCTCTTGCGAAGAAAATGATTGCTGCGGGCGAACTGGGCGAAATTCACCACATGCGGGCGACCTACCTTCAGGATTGGATCGCCGATCCGGCTTTTCCGCTGGTTTGGAGACTTCAGAAAGAGACCGCCGGAAGCGGGGCGCACGGGGATATCAACTCCCATATTATCGATCTTGGCCGATTTTTGGTCGGAGAATTTGATGAAGTTTGCGGTACTTTGCATACGTTCATCAAGGAAAGACCTATTCCGGATTCGGATGCGGTGGGGACGGTTACGGTCGACGATGCGGCGATGTTCTTGGCTCGGTTCAAGAACGGAGCGATTGGCACCTTTGAGGCGAGTCGGTTTGCCGTGGGTCGTCGGAATTACAATCGGTTTGAAATCAATGGGTCGAAAGGGTCGGTAGTTTTTAACCTGGAACGGATGAATGAGTTGGAGTATTACAACGCGGCTGACCCAGCGGAGGCGCAGGGGTTCCGGCTGATTCAGGTCACCGAGTCAGTGCACCCGTATGCGGGTCATTACTGGCCGTCGGGGCATATTATTGGCTATGAGCATACGTTCGTGAATCTGGTTGCGGATGCGGTGACGGCGATGGCCTCGGGCAAGAATCCGAGTCCGAGCTTGGAGGATGGTTTCCAGAATCAACGGGTCTTGGACGCGGTAGAGCGGAGCCATGCGAGTCGGAGCTGGATTTCGCTGTAGATTAGTGCCTCCTCCCGCGGGAGCGAGTTTGTTAGGTCGGGAGCGTACCGGGGCTCTCTTATGGTTATGCTAGCGGAACTGACGTGCTT
>JAIOPU010000178.1 GCA_021413725.1 Armatimonadota bacterium
CAACCACAAGTTCTATGGCCTCATGGACATGCACGCTTGGAAGAATATGAACCAGCTTGCATTGACTTGGAGTACCAAGCCACGGAAAGACCTGGAAATCAAAACCCGGGTGAGCAAGAACTACCTGATGGACAGCAAGGACGCATGGTACGGTGCCGGAGGAGGAGCGAATACTCTAGCTGGCGGAGTCTTTAAGGACGCAACCGGAGCCGCCGGGAAGGACCTCGGTATGGAATGGGACCTCGAAGCGACTTGGGTGCGAAATCCGAAGCAAACAATCTCTGCGGGCATCGGCCTCTACCAACCCGGAAGCTTCGTCAAGACCTTAACGGGCAAGAACCAAGCCCAGTTCTTCGGCTACCTCCAATACGCCGCGAAGTTCTAACCCCAACTATGATGGAGATCATAACCAGCGCTTGTGATCTCCACCATAATCCAATCAAGTGAGCGAGCGTCAATTCTATATCGACCCCAGCCGTTGCATCGGATGCAACGCTTGCGTGGAGGCATGTGGCGAGTGCGACACCCATGCGGGAGTTTCCATGATCCACCTGGAGGTCATTCAGCGTGGGGACACCGTTCAAACAACCCCGGTAGTCTGTATGCACTGCGAAGACCCCGCCTGCGCAGCGGTCTGTCCGGCGGACGCGATCAAGAAAACAAGCGATGGCGTTGTCCAGAGCTCACTCAAACCCCGGTGTATCGGTTGCACGAACTGTGTCTTCGCCTGCCCCTTCGGCGTGCCCAAGTACGACGTCAAAGTAGACCAGATGATGAAATGCGACATGTGTTATGACCGAACCTCCGTCGGCCTCAAACCCATGTGCGCAACCGTCTGCCCGTCGAGCGCACTATTCTTCGGCACCCCCGAAGAACTCGCCGAGCAGAGAAGCGGAACCCCCGTGAATGAGTTCATCTTCGGCGGACGCACCGTCCGAACCAAGGTGAGCCTGATGATGCCGCCCGGTTCCAAAGTCTTGAAAGTCTCGGGCGGGGTCAGCGTGCGAAAGTCGGATCTCCTCAGCCTCGTTCGCAAAAAGGAGCTAACTGCCAATGGATAAACACCTCAAAGATGACTTCCCCGTGGACTGGGAAGACGACCACTTCGTAACCCGGCGCGAGTTCTTCAAGTTCCTCACCCTCGCCAGCGGCGGCCTCGCCGTCGGCACGACCGCCATCGCGGCTTACTCCAAGCTCCCCAAAGGCGAGCGGCAATTCGAGCCCGCCCTCATCTGCAAAACCGGGGACCTAAAACAGGGCTCGGCCCTCTCGTTCAGTTATCCCCGCCCCTCCGATCTCTGCCTGCTGATCCATAAGATTAACGGCGATTTCGTCGCGTACACCCGCCGATGCACCCACCTTTCGTGCCCGGTCGAGTACGAGGCGACCAATGGCGCGGAGCGGTTGTACTGCCCTTGCCACAACGGTTCGTTCTCCGTCGCCGAAGGAAAGGTCCTCGCCGGTCCCCCGCCCCATCCCTTGCCCAAGGTGAAGATCGAGCTACGCGGCGAGGAGATTTGGGCTCTCGGCATCACCACGGAACAAGAAGCATGAAGACCCCGGACTACCACCGCAGGCAGCAAAAGTCGGTCGTCTTCGTCGCCCTCATGCTGTTCGAGCTATTGCTCTTCTTCATCCAGATATGGCTCTTCGTGATGGTCCTGGAAAATACCCTCGGCGGCAAAACCGCCATGGCCATCCCCGCCGCCCTCGCAAGCCTAGGAATTCTCGGCATCAACATCTGGATGCTACGCGGAGTGGAGCACTTGAAAAGGCAGCTATAGACGCCTAAACTTCCCGCCCCTCGGGGGGGACAATGACCGAAGGGAATTGAGGGGGGAAATTTCTCCCGGCCCAAACAAAAGAGACCCGCACCATTCGGTGCGGGTCTCGGTATGGCTGGAAGACAGAAGCCTAGGCGGCCTTCTTCTTACCCTCGGTCTCCGACACCGAGAAGGTCACTGGACCAGGAACGGTCAGGTTTTGTTGATGCGTAGTTTGGCCAGTCGCGAGCGAAACAAATCGATACCCCGCGGCATAGTAGCCAGTTGGAACCACAACGTCGGCACTCAGAGTGCCCACCTTGAAGCTCACGTACGCGCCGGTCTTGTAGGCCTTCGCCTGAGGCTTTCGGTTCTTGCTCTTCAGAGGTTGGAACAGAAGCTCAGTGGCGACGTTCGCCGCATTGGCCGCGGTCGCCGTGAAGGTCAACTTCCCGGTCGAAACCGCAACCGTAATCTTCGGCGTATCGCCGGTGAACGGTGCGGTCGGAGGAGTCACCGGTGCCGTACCCCCGCCATTGGCGAGAATGTACTTGACTCCGAGCTTCACAAAAGCATTGATTGCGGAGTCATATGCCGGCGCATTCGCCTCAGCATAAGCTTCCCAAGCCTGTACTTGTGGGGTTGTAAGGCCCTTGTACTGCCGAGAGGCTGTCGTCAGTGCGGCGCGAACCGCCTGCTGAGCAGCCGTGTCAGGGTTCGTGCCTTTAACTCGGACACGAACAATAATGCCGTCTTTGCCGTCTTGGAAGACAACAGAGCCAGATGAACCTTTAAGTCCCTGAATCAGGACCGATGGAGACATTTTCGCCATGTGAAATATTGTTGGCAGGTGTGATAAGGACATTTACCCTGCCGAGTGACATTCACTAAGAATTTACAACAATGCGCCCTACAGTGGGGAATTATAGGTTCAAAGTCGCTCGAGAGAATTTCCTGGAACTTTAGTGGAGCGCCGTGAGCGCAGGCGAAGTTCAAATATCTCAACTAGGTAGGGTTGCCGTAAACCACTTCCTTAGTGACTGCCAACTTTCAAAGGCTTTACCGACTCCCAATCCACTTTGTGGAAAAAGGCAGGCGTTTCGTCTCTTGCATACTCAATCGTGATCCAACTCTTGAATCTCGTCCCAATGCAATCAAGAAGGCGTTCCTGAACCGGGCCCGGAAATGGATCAAATATCCGGATTTTGGGGGGCACACGCCCTGCCAAGGTTTGCTTGAACCAGCCCAAAATGGACTGGTCGCTTTCCGGAAAAGAATATCCTACGACCCAGATTTCACCTGCACTTGCCAATTCTCCTGCTAATTGTCGCAACAACTCCGGTTGACTGTAAGCGCCGATCTGAACGGATCCCTTGTCTGTCGTTGGCGGCGCGAAAACCGGGCGAAGCGCCTCGGACGCGGGGTAGTGCAGGCGTGCTGAATTCTCAAAAAGATAGAGCGGATTGACACGCATGTTCGCCTCCATCGCAATTCGTCGACCCGAATTAGCCCAGACATTCTGCATAAAGACATGTGGATGGAGCTGCAACACTTCCTCTCCGTTGTGAAACCACGTTATAGACCCGTGCGGCTTTAGGATTTTCATGGCTGGTTCTGCAGGCTGTGCAAGACCGAGGAGCTGCTCGTCCCGCGGACACTTTGGCATTTCAAATCCATAGTCAATCCGCAAGGAGCGATCCTGCTCAACCAATGCTACTTCTAGGTGTGCATCGTAGTTAAACGTGCCGATAGTTTGTACGCCGAGTTCCATGAGCCGTTTGACAAACCGTCGATGCGGAGCCGAGGCACTGCAGTACTGATATCGAGACGAGTCCTGCCCTTCCAGGAAAAACGAATTTAGTATTAGTCCTTCAACCTTCTCGACCAACACCGCGCGTAATTCTGAGAGTCGTTCCTGTTCTGGCGTTAGCACGTCTGGTGTTGCAACGCGCTGATCAATAATCGCAAAAAGCTCTTCAATATTCGAGAAATCCGTGACACTCTCTGCAAATCCTTCGGCAACCAAGCTATTTAGGACTTCACCGGCTCCAAAGTTATCAGCCAGCTCATGTACCCAATCCTTCATCAGTGGGAAGCTAGTGCAAACCGATGCGCCGGCACCAACTAAAGGCACAATTTTGTATTCGTTCATGGTTAATATTTGGGAGGTTGCAATACCGTTAGCTGGCGAAAGCTGTGTACTCGCGCTCCACCAATACTTTTCTCGACGTGAAAACTGCCTGAAGTTTATCCCAAAACCTAGGTCACAATGTAGACAAATAGAAACCCATTAGCCCCCTTGGCTACCTTTGGTTCGCCGATGGACGCGATCGAGTACGGTTCCGTTGCTTAGTTGCCATTCCGTCCAGCCATTTGCGGCGCGCCCGAGCACGAAAATTGCGGCACCGCTCGGAGACTGAAAGAACGCGTCCTCGGTCAAGATGAAATGCGGTCCCTCCTCCGTCAACTTGCGTTCTTGCTGCAACTTCAGAACCTTGTTAGCAACGATGCCTTTGTCGCTTGGAACCGCTTCCTTGCGAGCCTTCGACCCCGCCAACACCCATATCCCGCCGTTCTCAAACCGCCCCCGAGCATCGGCGTGCGGTCCTCGGCAATAAAAGATTTCTCCCTCATCAGCCTTGGGTAACGAACCGGCGTACGGCGACTCGATTTTGCCGATCACATAGGCAGGCATTACCGGCACAGGAGCCGGGGCTGGATTGGC
>JAIOPU010000181.1 GCA_021413725.1 Armatimonadota bacterium
GATTTTCACCATGAGATCACCCTTTCCGCCCTTCATTTTGTGAATTCCCTGCGCGCCCAATCGGAACTTTTGCCCTGGCTGACTGAGCGGTTTGAGCGTCATCGTGATCGCCCCAGTTAGAGTCGGCACCCGTATCTCACCTCCCAAAACCGCAGTGGAATAAGGCACCGCAATCTCCGTCACCAAGCTCTCGCCATCGCGCACAAACTGCGGATGCGGAAGCTCTTTGATAATCACGTAAAGATCGCCCGCGCGCCCATTGCTGCCAAGCCCGCCGCGCCCGGGAACTCGCAACTTCTTACCGTTGCTAATCCCCGCCGGGATCGTGACCTCGACTTTCTTAGTCGTCGGTAGCGCCCCGGTACCCGCACAGCTCGGACAATTCTCGGTATTGAGCTGCCCCGAACCACCACACTCATCGCAAATCTGAGCAAACCCCAACATGCTCCGAACCTGCCCCTGCCCCCGACAAGTCGGGCAAGTGCGACCGGTGCGAACCCGCACCTGACCGCTACCGTCACAACTCTTGCAAACATCGGGGACCTGATAAGTCAAGGTGCGCTTGGTCCCGGTGTCAATTTCATTGAGCGTTATCTCAACAACTTTTTCCACGTCCCGAGGGGGGACCTGGGGCTTCCGCTGTGGCTGCTGCGAAACACCGGGTCCCCCGCCGCCGAAGTTGTGGAAAATGTGGCTGAACATGTCACCGATATCCGGCCCACCAACCCCACCTCCACCAAAATCCTGGTCGCCCATTCGCTGAGCGTTTTCCCAGTTCGAGCCATAGGAATCGTAGAGCTTTCGCTTTTCTGCGTCACCCAGAACCTCATACGCTTCGTTGATTTCCTTGAACCGCGCCTCTGCCGTCTTATCGTTCGGGTTCAAATCGGGGTGGAATTTACGCGCAAGGCGACGAAACGACGTCTTGATCGCCTTATCGTCGACCTTTTTGTCAAGTTCCAAAATCTTATAATAGTCTTTACTCATCTGCGTGTAGGACACTCAAGTCTATGAGTGTTAGACGCTTAGGTGAGGGCAAATGGTTCCCGAGACCCAGTTGACAAATAGGCCTTCGTTGGGGTTTAATATTGTCATATCGCGGGATGGAGCAGTCTGGTAGCTCGTCGGGCTCATAACCCGGAGGTCGTTGGTTCAAATCCGACTCCCGCACCCAAATTTCAGAAGATTAGGCCACCGTTTCGGTGGCTTTTTTGTTACCTTTCCAGTCCCGCCCGAATCGCACTCGCCAAGGCGTGATCCGTCCAATCCAAGCTCACCGGAGTCACGCTCACAAACCCTTCCGATACCGCCTTCACGTCGGTGTCCTCCTCATTAGGGTCCATGACAACAACTCCCCCCTGCCAATAATATTTCCGTCCCCAAGGATCAGACCGCTCCTCAACTCGGTCCTCATAAACCCGCTTCCCCATCCCCACAACCCGCGTCCCGCGAATCTCAACAAACGACACCGCCGGGATGTTCACATTCAAGAAAGTCAGCGGCTTCATCGGCGTCTCGATCAGCCGACCCAGGTTCTCCGAAAGCCACTGCGCCCCAGAATCGAAGTGCAACGGCGCGCCCGAAACAAAGAGCGCCATCGAGACCGAAATCGAGCGAACGTGATTGATCGCCCCTTCCATCGCCCCCGCGACTGTCCCGCTATAGGTAACGTCAAACCCCAAATTCGGGCCGTTGTTAATGCCGCTCAAGATCAAATCGCAACCATCCGGCCAACCCACCGTGAGCCCAACGTTCACACAATCTACCGGCAGGCCGTTCACCTCAAACGCATCCGCGACCGAGGGTCGGTCCCACGAGTCCGAAATCCTCGCCCAGTCCACCGGCTTCACCCGAAGCGGATCGTGCAAGGTCATTCCGTGGCCGCAAGCACTTTTCTCCCGATCTGGAGCGACGATTTTCACCTCTCCGAACTTCTGCGCCACAGCGGCAAGCACTGAAATGCCCTCGGCGCGCACGCCGTCGTCGTTGGTAATTAAGATTCGCACCCAATTAGGACGGAAGACGCCTTACTTGTGCATCGAAACAAGTTCCATTTGCGCCAGAGTCGCCGGAATATCCTTGCTCGACATGAGCGGTCGCCCAATCACGAGATAATTTGCGCCATCGGCAAGAGCTTGGGTGGCGGTGCCAACCCTTACCTGATCGTGGTTATTCCCACCTTCCAACCTAATCCCGGGGGTGGCGATGATGCCCCCATGCCCGATCGCGGCACGGATTGACTTCACTTCCATCGGTGAAGAAATCACCCCGTCAAGGCCGCATTGAAGTCCAAGTTTACTAAGCTCCACCATTTGCTCGGTAATTGAGCGGCACACGCCTAGGTGGTCAGTGAGAACGTGCTGGTCAAGCGATGTCAAAACACTGACCCCCATGAGTAAGGGCGCGACCTCTTCGCCATAGTAATGCGCTTCCTCCGAAGCGGCAGTCATCATCGCAGGACCGCCAGAAATGTGAACAGTGAGCATCCAAACCTGAAGCCTCGCCGCTTCGCGTACCGCAAGCGCGACCGTATTGGGAATGTCGTGGAATTTCAGGTCGAGAAAAACCCGGTCAATCCCCGCGTCCTGAATTCGAGAAACCACCTCAAGACCATGACCCAGCGTCAGCGAGTGTCCGACTTTCACGCCGCCAACGTGGCCCCGGAGCTTTTTAACAACATCGAGAGCTTCGTTCAGATCGGTCGTGTCGAGTGCGCAAATTACTTTTCGATTCATTGTTTTCTCACCGACCTTATTCTACACGGAAAATTCTAAAAACGCGAACTTTTTTGCGAATTATTCCCTCTCACTGGTTTTGTTCAAGTTAGTCACCCTTTCATAATTTTCCCTTCAGCGGTTACCACCCAGTTTCCAGCCTTCAATTCTACTTGCAGGGTGATGGATAGGCCGCCCCATCCGACGGATCGCAAGGAGCAGTTTACTTTTGCATTCGTTCCAGCTTGCAGCTCCCAAAGGTTTAGGTCGTATAGGCGAGCGGCCTTTCCCGAGGATTTTTCAAAAACTCCTTTGAAAGTCCTGTTACACTTGCTAACCGGCAAGAAATTGCTTCCCTGACTCAAAATTCGAGTTATAAGCTCGGGCGACGGGTCTTGCCCATCCACTGAAAGAAATTGAGCGGACGTCGCGTTTCCCCAGTAATTGGACCAGGGAGGCTTAGTAGTTAGATAATCGGTGCATGAGGCGAAAATCTCCTCTCTCTCACTCAGTGTAGGCCGAGTCTGCGACCGTTCCACCGGGTGTCGCGGAGGTGCCTTGCATCCAATCGTGACTGTGGCCAACGTTCCCAGCACAAGGGTCTTCATAGAGTTTGATCTGCAATTCATTTGGAAGCTCACTTAGAAGGATTCACTCCCTCTCCCGAATCCAGCGCACAAAGTCAGTTTCCGGAAAGCCCACAATTTCCTGCGCCATGCAAAGCCCCCGAAGCTCTCCCCGGTGATAAGTCCCGTGGTTGATGACATGCCGGGCGATGTCGCAAATCGCGATGTAGTAAACCTTCCCTTCCCTCTCCACCGAGGCAAAAGCCTCGATGTCGCACCGACTCAGAAGGTTTTTCCAAGCCTCCGCCATTTTCTCCAAAGTCGCCATCAGAGTGGGTTCGCGACCAGGGATTTCCTCTTCGCTAAAGCAAGTCTCAATCCAATGGGAGTAGCAGCGGACGTGGTGCTCAAGAATCGCAAGAGCGTCCTCGCGAAGAGCACTCGTCTCCGCCCAATCAAGCCAAGCCCGGTTCGCCCAAATATCGTAATCGAACCCTTCTTTCAGGCTGTCCAAAATCATCTAAGCCTGCCCCGTAGCGCGCATCACGCCCCAAACCAAGCTCATCGCCATCCCCATCCGACACGCCATGAGCGTGTAATAAAGCTTCGATCCCCGCGTGTAACCATAAGTCGCCGAGGCGAGAAACGCGCCGGGAAGGTAGAGCGCGGCAAAAACAAGATAAGCCGGATGCAAAGGATTCTCGCGCTGAACGGCAAGATAGATCTGCAAACTCACCGCCCCAACCGCCGCGACAATTGCAATGGCAAGCCCGATCTTGCCCATTTTGGGTGGAAGGCGGTGAACACCGGTAGCGCGGTCCATTCGGCTAGGCTCTGGGGTCATGAGGAGAGTTTACACAAATCCGGAGGGTTTTCGGAAAGAGTAGAAGCGAGATGGCCAGCTCCCGCATGTGGTCGACTGATTTTGGATGCAAGGAAACTCAAATTTTCAAAAATGACCTCGATTCTGAATGGTAAAACCTCGTTCTTCTCATTGAAGATCGAAGTTTTGCCATTGAAAATCTCGTTCTTCTCATTGAAGATTGAAGTTTTGCCATTGAAAACCTCGTTCTTTTCATTGAAGATCGAAGTTTTGTCATTGAAAACCTTCGTCTTTCCATTGGATAGCACAAAATTTCCCGCCCATTTATGGAGGGACAATGACTGGAGGGAATTGAGGGGGGAAGTTTAACCTTTGCTCGGAGGGAGTTAGGCCCCGAGAACCAAATTTCCCCTCCCTGTTCGCTGAAGCGGAAGGCCTTTGTTGCGCGGAGCCTCAATTTGTTCAGACCACAATTGCTCCTTTTATAAGGCACATCACCCCCAGCGGAAAAAGAAATCGACCTGACCAATAGAGACTATACACAGCTCCGAAAAACAGCTTCGCAACCTTCCCCTTGATCGCATCTCCGGTCGCGAAAACGAGAATCATGAACGCCACCAGAGGCGTACCGAGGAGCACAAGTCCCAATCTCGTCCATTCGCCCGATTGCATTCTCCCATTATCACAGAAGCATGCGATGAAGAATCATGTATCAAACCCAAGAGCCCGCTGCACTCTTAGTCCATGGTCAAGCTCACGCTCAAATCCGTTCTCGCCACTTCAGCCCTCGCGGCATGCGCAATCTCCTCGGCTTCAGTCACCTACAGACTGACCGCCCTCGCCCCGGCTCCAGGCTATACGCAATCGGTTGCGATGGGTTTGAACGATCTGGGACAGGTCGTGGGTTACAGCGCTCCGAATAACATTGACTTCAACTACCAGGGCACCATTTGGAAAAATGGCCAGCCAACACTTCTCGGCAAGGTTGATCGGGGGAATTACAGTTTGGCTTCGTCGATCAACAAAGCGGGAGAAATCACGGGCGAAGGCGATAATGGGAATATTCGCCCCCAAGTCATCATCTTTGCCAAGGGAAAGGCTTCCATCATTGATTCAGGCGCAAATAACTCGCGCGGCATGTTTATCTCGAAAACCGGAGTGATTGCCGGCAACTATGCTCGCGGCTTTGGCGGAGGTGGCTGGAATCCTGTCCTTTACACTCCCGATCCTCGAAAGCCGGGTGAGTACAAGCGAACTTCATTGCCACAATTTCCCGATCCTTCGGGCGCACAGAGCTATTGCTATTGCTTTGGCGGAAACAACCGAGGCGAGGTGATCGGACAAATCAGTAGTTCACTTTGGAGCGCGCGAGGGGGCCTTTGGAATGCGGACGCAACACACAGCCTCACTTTGCTCGATCCGCTACCAAACGAATGGGATTCCTACGCGATGGGCATCAATGATGGCGGGACCGTGGTCGGCTATAGCGATACCGGCGTATTTTCCTCAACTCCTGTAATTTGGAGTGCATCGACCCACGAAGTCGCTCCGCTGCCACTGTTACCGGAAGAGATTCATGGCTACGCCTGGGCAATCAACGGAGCAGGCACAATCATTGGTGCTCACGGCGAAAACGGCCAAGCATGCGTTTGGGTGAATGGTCAAATTCAGGACCTCCAGGCATCGCTGGACAGCACCGGGGCAGGATGGACGATCGAGTTTGCTAGCGGCATCAACAAACTTGGCCAGATCGTCGGATACGGGCAATTGAACGGCAAGACGACCGCGTTCGTCCTCTCGCCGATTTCGACCGGACCCTAAGTGGTTGCACCCAAGCAGGTACATTCCTAGGATTGGAACAGCTTAGCCACTTTTGTCTCAACCTAGGATTCCCGCTCACCGACCGCCAGCTCGGGCAGTTTGAGGCCTTTAAGAAAGACCTCTACTTCATCAACCAAACGATGAACCTGACCCGAGTTGCGGTTGAGGATTGTGAGGTGCGGCACTTTATCGACTCGCTCCTTTTTATGGATCTGATCCCGGATGGGGCAAAAGTTTTAGACATTGGGACCGGGCCCGGCTTCCCGGCTTGGCCTCTAGCTTGCGCGAGGCCGGATTTGGAGGTTCACGCCGCGGATAGTTCGGGCAAGATGTTGAACTTCCTGCGACGGCACCCTCTGAAAAACTTAATAATCGTCGAGGGTCGAGCTGAGGAAAGCGGTTTTCGTGAAGAATTCGAGGTCGTAACCGGACGTGCCCTCGCTCCGCTCCCCGCGCAGCTAGAGCTCAGTGCCCAAGCCGCAAAAATCGGCGGCGCGGTGATCCCTATGAGGACTTCGAAAGACCTAGAAGCAATCCAAGCCTTCCCGGCCGAGGAACTGGGACTTGAGTTGGAAAGAATTGAAAATAGAATACTGCCCGGAGAGGAAGTAGAACGGGCATTCCCGATATTCAGGAAGACCACTGAAACCCACCCGAGATACCCGCGAACTTGGGGCGAAATCAAGAAGAAGCCGATAGCGGTAATATCCAACCTGCCTTGAAGCTATTACGGCCTATCCTTCTCCGCCTCGTCTACGCCCTCGTGAGCTTGCTGTTCATCTCGGCGATAACGTTCGTCGCGGCAGATCTCGCCCCTGGCGACGCGGCAAGAATCGTCGCCGGAGAAAAAGCTTCCCCCGAAGCCTATCAGATGATTCGAAAGCAAATGAAACTGGACCGACCCATGTGGGAGCGCTACGGTTCATTCATTGCAGGAGCGGTGAAGGGCGATTTTGGCAACAGCTATCACGGAATCAAAGAGCCGGTTGCGGTGCAACTCAAGGCGAACCTGCCGATGACGCTTCGTATATCTCTCTGGGCGATATTATTGGCGGCGTTTGTGGGAATCTCGCTTGGGTTGCTTGCCGGACTAAAAGAAAATAAACCGCTGGATCGGTTGATTCTGGGCTTCAGCACCTTCGGGGTCACGGTCCCGAACTTCGTCCTCGGGCCTTTGCTGGTCCTAATCTTCGCGACCAAACTCGACAAACTCCCCACCTCGTGGGCGGTAGAGCGTGTTGCGCCAGATTACTACTATCTGATCCTGCCCGTCATCATCCTTTCGCTTCGGCCGATGGCAACCCTGACCCGGCTCATGCGAGCCACGACGATTGACACACTCCAGCAAGAATTCGTCAAGCTCGCGACCGCCAAAGGCGTCCCCCGCCCTCGCCTGATTCTGCGCCATGTGATGCCGAACGCTATCCTCCCCGTTGTGACCGCTATCGGTACCAGCTTTGGGTTTTTGTTGACTGGTTCTTTTGTCGTCGAGACCTTTTTTCTTCTTCCGGGAATCGGCCACGAGGCGATTGAGGCGATCCAAAAGCGCGACACGCCGGTGATTCTCGCCACCACCCTGGTTGCGGGTGCAATGTTCGTCATTGTCAACCTGATCGTGGACATTCTCCAGCCGATCCTTGACCCGCGCATTCGTGAGGCGCAGATTTGAAGTTCAACTGGCTCGCCCGCCTTGGCGCGATTTACTTGGTCATTCTGACCCTTGCGGCCGTCTTGATCCCCATTTTTCGACCCTACGACCGCAAAGTAGGACCGGTTCTCGCTTCCCCATCGATGCAATTCTGGCTCGGGACCGACGATAAGGGCTACGACATTCTGGCCCGCCTCGCATACGGAGCTAGGATATCTTTGACAGTCGGAATTTCCGTCCAGCTCATCGCCCTTGTGATCGGAATTACACTTGGGATTGTCGCAGTCTATGGTCCCAAATGGCTCCGCAACGTCATTCTCAGGTTCACCGACGGCATGTTCGCGTTCCCCGATATCCTCCTCGCGATCATGATCATAGGCATCTTCAACGATCGTGGGATGCGTCCCGTCATCATTGCACTCTCCATCACAGCTTGGCCCGCCGTAGTCCGACTCGTCAAAACCCAAGCCGCGACGCTCAAAGACCGTGAGTTCGTGGTCTCCTCGCAAGCCCTCGGTGCCTCGACTTTCTACACCGTCACTCGCCACATGCTGCCCCATCTTGTCGGAATACTGATGGCGGTGCTCATGGTAGAACTCGCCGGAACGATTCTTGCCGAAAGCGCGTTAAGTTTCATCGGTATCGGCGTTCAGCCTCCAACTCCTAGTTGGGGCAATCTGATCAGCGATGCCAAGAATTTGATGAACTCGAACCCCATGGTTCTTTTCTGGCCTTGCCTCATCCTGAGTGTGACAATTTTCGCCTTGAACTTTGTCGGAGACGGACTCCGCGCTCACTTTGACCCCAAAGGGAGCGAACCGAATTAGCATAGATCGCCAGAAGCAGGCCATGGCGATGGCTTCATCATTCGGAATTATGTGCAGAGAGAATCGTCAAGACTGCCTTGTTTGCCCCCATTGTGGGTGGAGCAAAGCTCAGTTCATGGCAACCCGATATTACGGATGTGCTCTTTGCTACTCAATTTTTGAATACGAAACGGCGTCTTTGGACGTCTATAATCCAGGATCCAAAGCGCAGACTTAGGTATCTTAGCAGTGTGTCGTTAATGAAGAAGACAGTTTTAAGTGTATTAGCCCTCTTGGGAGCCGCAATTTTTGTCACCGGATGCGGTGGGAGCACGTCGACCAACGTCCTCCCCGATCCCGTGATTCGATTCATTAATGCCTCACCAGATTCAACTCTTGATGCAAAGCTCAATGAAGTCGCTCACGCGACAGCTGTGCCCTACTTGAGTTCAACTGCCGGTTTTACTACGGTGAAGTTTATCGAGGAAGCCGACGGCGGTTTTGACTGCACGGTCATCGTTCCAGGAACAGAGAACGAGGTGCGGGACGCGCAGCTTTTCACGCGGGACCTCAGCTATCTGTGGATTGCATTTGGGCTCAATAACAATAATAACGAACAGACCAAGCGCCTTGACCAGGTCTTCTTTGCCATTAACCGCGAGGCCCCCATTGGAAGCAAGTCGCATCTCATCATTTTCAATGCGTTGGCCGAGCGCGATGGTCAGGAGAACTCCCCCATCGACTTCCAATCATACGATCCTGCCAACCCGGCTTCTGCAGATAACCCGCAGTATCAAAAGCAAGCCCTAGTTTTTGGGGCGTACGATTCCACCAAGAGTAACCTCGATATCGATAGCGGCACCCGAACTTTCCAGGCTCGCCAAAACGGTTCGGATGCGGCTTTGGTCTACGCGGAGGGCACATTCACGTTCGTTCCGGGCAAGATTTACGTTGCCCTGGTTAGCGGAAAAGTAAACGATGTCGATCCTGCAAAGAGGCCCAAAATCACATTTATTGAGATTGCTACGAAAGGCTAGTCGGTGGCTTGATCCCGGTACAGTTCGCCGGTTCCGGGTATCTTGTTGGTCTATGTTACTTTTGCGCCCCGAATTCGGAGCCATTCTTTGAAAATTGGAGTGCTTGGCGGGACATTTGACCCGCCCCATCTAACCCATCTCGCCGTAGCTAAGGCAGCCATTGAGCAGCTTGGCTTGGACGAGGTCATATTCATTCCTACGGCCCAAAACCCGCTCAAAAAGACCCACAGCAAAGTTTCCGCGAAAAGGCGTTTCCAGATGGTCAAGCTGATGATCGCTGACGAACCCAACATGTCGATTTCGGACGTCGAACTTTCGCGTCCCGGCCCCAGCTACGCGGTTGATACCTTGCAAGAATTGCAGTTTGCCCGACCTGCCGAATACTGGTTTATCCTGGGAAGTGATGCGGCGATTACATTGCCCGAATGGAAGCATCCGGAAAAACTTGGCAAACTCGCTAGGCTCGCCGTGGTGCTCAGGCCCCCGCAAGATGAGGGTTTGACACTTCGGTATATTCCCGAACTTCTTCACCCGTATGTGGACTTTATCAAGTTCCATCCAAGCATGATTTCATCGACCATCGTTCGGGACAACATAGAACGAGGAAGAGACGAATCCCATCACGTTGACCCTGCCGTCTGGCAGTTCATCCAGACCCACGAACTTTATGCCCGAACCCAAAAATAGCCGTACCTCAACCGAAAAAGCCGAAATGATCATCGCCTTTGCCGATGACATCAAAGCCGAACGAATCGAATCCTTGGATATTCGCAAAAAGACTTCTGTCGCGGACTACTTTATCGTCTGTTCCGGAACGAGTGACGTCCATGTCAATGCGATTCTTGGACGAGTTGAAGAGAAAATGAAAGAGGCAGGGGTTAGACCAACCCGGTCCGACACCAACCCAGGCGGATGGGTGCTTTTGGATTTCGGAGACGTTGTTTTCCACGTCATGCGCGAAGAACGTCGGCAGTTTTACGATATTGAAACGCTCTGGAATACGAAAGAACTTGATCCAACTCTCGAAGATTAACGTCTAGCTTTTATGGAACCGACCGGAGGCAATTTGGAAGAAACTCCTCATCCGCCAGGAAAACCCTCGCTTGAACTGATTGCCGCGCTCGAAAAGATCGAACGTGATTACCAGATTGCCAAGCGACGTGGCGATAGGAAATCCGCGCGTGATGCCATTTCTCGTGCCGAAGAACTCGCACCCGGTTCCCCGCTCGTCATGGAGTTTCGAGGCGATGCTCTTGCCGATGCTGGCAGTATCGACGAGGCCATCAAGCTCTACAAACAGGCTCTTGAAGTGGGTCCAGAAAACAAATCTTTGGAGACGAAGCACGCGGAGTTGGTATTAAAGAAGGCGATGGCGGGAGATCCCTTTCAGGTCCGCGATTATGACGCCGCAGCTACGCCCAAGCAAGCCGTCAAGCTCTCCCTGTTCGTCCCCGGCCTTGGACAATATGTGAGTGGGCGCGAAAACCAAGGGCTTATCATGTTCGGCGGATGGATCGGTTCAATTCTCATTTCGATGCTCATTCCCAGTGGGTTGGGCGATCTCCTGCGCGCCATTGGTGGCCGAGGTGGATCTTATAGCCCGTTTGTCATTCTCCCCATCATCAGTGCTTTTTGCTGTCATATGTGGTCCATCATCGAGGCCTCAACTCGCGCAAAGCAGGTCGAAAAGCCAAAAACCATCGCCCGTCCCGTGCCACCGGTGGATAAAGATTTCGAACTTTGAACTGAATTTACAGTAAACTCCTAAGACCTAGTAATTTATCCAGGAGGAACGGGCAATTCCGTGCCGATATAGTATTTACTCGGAAATTAAGAATATGGGAATTCCTTACGTAATCGAAAAGACTCAGCAAGGCGAACGCAGCTACGACATCTGGAGCCGACTGCTCAAGGACAGAATTATTTATATGGGTACCGGCGTCGACGACTATGTCGCGAACCTGATTGTCGCCCAAATCCTCTTCTTGGAAAAGGAAGACCCGGACAAGGACATTCAGATGTACGTCAACTCCCCGGGTGGCTCAGTCTCGGCCGGCCTGGCAATCCTCGACACCATGAATCTTGTGAAGTGTGACGTCAGCACGATCTGTGTGGGCATGGCCGCCTCTATGGGGGCAGTACTCCTCGCCGGCGGCGCGAAAGGCAAGCGATATGTCCTTCCCAACGCGAGAGTGATGATTCATCAAGTCAGCGGCGGTACTCAGGGCACGGTTTCTGACATGAAAATTGCTGTAAAAGAGGCTGATCGTTATCAAGAAGTTCTTTCGAAAATCTTGGCTGAAGCTTGTGAAAAAACGCAAGATCAGGTTAAAAAAGATATGGATCGGGACTATTGGATGTCGGCGGAAGAATCCGTCGCATATGGAATTGTAGATAAAATCGTTGCTCGGGCATAAAGAACTGAGTTTGAACGTACGATAATTAGAAGAACCTCATGGCGAGAACAGTAGAAAGACGCGACCAATGCTGCCTTTGCGGCAAAACCAAAGATCAGGTGAAGAAACTCATCGTCGGCCTTCATGGCGCGGTGTGTTCCGATTGCATCGATCTTTGCAACGATATCCTTCAGCACGAAACTGGCGGAACCCCTGCCGAGAAACAGGCTGTGGCGAAGGTTGCAGCAGTTCTTGGCGCAGGCAAGTCCGGCAAGATTCTCAAGCCCAAGGAAATCGTCAACCACCTCGACCAGTACGTCATCGGTCAGGACCACGCCAAGCGGTCGCTGTCGGTCGCTGTGTACAACCACTATAAGCGAATCAGCCAAGCTGAAGTCTCTGATGTAGAACTGCAAAAGAGCAATATTTTGCTTGTCGGGCCTACCGGAAGCGGTAAGACTCTTCTCGCCCAAACTCTAGCGCGAATGCTCGAAGTTCCCTTCGCCATCGCCGACGCAACCGCCCTCACCGAGGCGGGTTATGTGGGTGAAGACGTTGAGAACATCTTGCTCAAGCTCTGGCAGTCCGCTGAGTCCATGGATCCAAAGCGAGCCAAGGAGCTTTGCGAACGCGGCATTATTTACGTCGATGAAATCGATAAAATCACCCGCAAGAGCGACAACCCTTCGATCACGCGAGACGTGAGCGGTGAAGGCGTTCAGCAAGCTTTGCTGAAAATTCTTGAAGGAACAACCGCCAACGTCCCGCCCCAAGGCGGACGCAAGCACCCGCAACAGGAATACATCCAGATCGACACGCGAAACATCTTGTTCATCTGCGGTGGAGCCTTTGAGGGCATGGAAGACATCATCCGACGTCGCCGTAAGGAGAACGTCATGGGCTTTCTCAGCAACCCGCAATCCAAGAAGGACGAAAACCTTCTGATTTTGCGAGAAGTGACCCCCGACGACCTTTTGCGCTACGGTCTCATTCCCGAGTTCATCGGACGACTCCCTGTCATCACGACCCTTGATCCACTTGACGAAGATGCCTTGCTAAAGATTCTAACCGAGCCTAAGAACTCGATTATCAAGCAGTACATGCGCCTTTTCGAGCTGGATGGAGTGAAACTCGAAATCGCAAAAGAGGCATTGCAGGAGATTGCGCACGAGGCGATCAAGCGAAAGACCGGGGCCCGCGCGCTACGATCTATCCTCGAAAACCTGATGCTGGAAATCATGTACGAAGTCCCGAGCACAGACATCAAAAAGGTCATGGTTCCCGCTGGAGCTTTGGCCGGAACGGCTCATCCGACGATGCTGACCGAAGAGGATATGAAGAAGGCCAGCTAAGGCAAGTCCCTTTAATCAAAATAGGGCGGCTCCAAAATGAGCCGCCCTATTTTTTATTCGGTAAGCAACGAGATTACTCAGCCTTCGGCTTTCCTATTGCCTCTGGTTCCGCAGTAGCACCCTGCTTCTCCTGGATCATTTGCAGCAACTGCAACCCCATCAGGCCGCTCAGACTACCGTCCGTCCCGCCGCCACTTCCACTGACGATCAAGTCGGGGATGATCTTGACCTTGCCCTTGGCAATCTCTTCGGTAACCTTCAATCGGGTGAAGTTTGCTTCGCCCATCGCCTTGACCTGCAGTTCATACGCCTCGGCGGTTGATTGACCAATCGCCATAATCTTCTCGGCCTCAGCAAGACCCGTTTTAGAAATTCGCTCAGCTTCTGCCGTTGCATTCATCTTTACGAACTCGGCTTGGGCAGCACCCTTTGCTTTGGTAGCTTCCGCTTCGGCGTTGGCCCTCATCTTGACCGCTTCCGACTCCGCGTTAACGTTGAGCTTGAGACTCGCGGCGTCGCCTTCGGCCTTCTTGATCGTCGCGTCTGCAGTGCGCTGAGCAATTTCAACACTTTGCGATGCTTTCACGATCTCTCGTTGCATGTCGGCGATAGCCGTTTCCTTTTCCATGCCTTGACGCTTCTCTTGCGCCATGCGCTGATTCTCATAAGTCTTCTCTTCTTCCTGAGCGATCTTTCTATCCGTAAGAGTCTTCATCAGGGCTTCGGGAGGGACGATATCTCCGATCAGGGTGTCAACCGCGTTCACGTTGTACTCGTCAAGAACCTCTCTGATGTGGTCCTTCGCTGCCGTCTGACGCTCCTTTCGAGTGCTCAGGAAGCTGATAACGTCGCTGTCCTGTGCGCTATTACGGAAGTAGTTTCCAATCGTCGGCTCCAGCACCTGCGAAACTAGGTTGTTCATGCTACCGAATCTCGCAATAACCTTTGGGGCTTCAGTTGCGGGAATATGAATGATCTGCGCAACGTCGAGGTTGAATGGAAAGCCGTCCTTACTGCGAACAGTGATCGTGCTAAGGTTTTTGTCTAGGTTGTGGGCCTCACTGCGCGCGTTCGCCCAGTTCAGGACCAGGTTAGTCGTCGGAACAAGTTCCACCTTCATCGTAAAGGTATTGACCGGGTATTTACCCGGACCCAATGGCTCCATCCAGACACCGCGAAAACCCTTGCCGACAATATTTCCGTGCTTAAACACGTCACCGGTCAGGTCCTGGCCGTCTTCGCCAATATACGAAATCACAACGCCAACATATCCAATCGGAACGTCCGTCATCGGAATTTCCTCGATCTGGATTCCCCAAGGGTTGATAAAGTAGCTTCCCGCGAGAATCACCGTCGGCTGAAGTCCTCGGTTACCGCCATTTCTCAGGAACGCGTCCACGTCTTGGAAGTTGTTATGACCCTCAATCTGCTCACCTGCGATCTGACCCTTCCGAATGGGTTGCCCGTCCAGAGCGGTAATAATTCCGACCATATTCTCGCGAATGATCGTGATGTCGGTCAGCGTAATAGTAAACGCCATAGTGTTGATTCGGTAGGTACCCGACGGCAATATTTGAGTCTGTCGCCCCTTCTGACCACGCTGTTCTAAGAACCCAACGGCGTCTTGGAAGTTATCGCATTCCACGCGAGTTGCGAGAATGTGACCGGTCTGCAATTCAAAGCCGTCATTGCTCAATATCAGTCCGATTTTGCCCTGAGGAATAACCGTAAACGGCTCCATAGTGACTGCATACTGCCAGGGCCACATCATCCAGTAGAGTCCGGGTGCGAGCGTTCGCGCTTGGATTCCTGCTTCACCTTTGGTGGCGAGAATCCTTCCATCGGGTAGGTTTCGGTTCGAACCGACGAGAACAAACTTCTTCGTGACCAGTCCAATTTTATCTTCGGGAACAATAACCATTCCCAAGAAGAGTCGGAGGATGGGCTTGAAAAAGATAATGAAAATGAACGGGATAAGTACCCACCAATAGCCAAGAAGTTGGTCGGGAGACATTGATTGTGCAAACAACATTTGATTTTCCGTCAGTCTATCACGAACGACTGTTACGAATGATTACTTCTTGCGGGTTGTTTTGGTTGCAATCAAAGTCCGCGAGAAGCATCGTGGCACGCGGGGAAGGTGGCTTAGCTGGTGGCAAGCATACCGTACTCCTGACGGCTGGAAATTTGGTCGGAAGTAGGTAAGATCGTTCCATGGCAACTCGACCCGAAGAGCAACTGGCAAAGATGATCGCTGACCTTCCCGCAAAAACAGGAAAATCCCTCGATGACTGGCTGGAAATCCTGAAATCCCAAGGGCTCGATAAGCACAAGCAGATTCGAGTATTCCTGCAAGAGCAGCATGGAGTCAGCTACGGTTACGCAAATCAAATCGCCCTGCGCGCAGTTCACGGCGGTACCGCCGATTGGAATGGGGACCCAGCCGATGAGATTTATGCCGGTGCAAAAGAGGCCCTACGACCCATTCACGATACTCTCATGTCGGAGATTGAGAACTTCGGAGACGACGTTGACGTCGCTCCCAAAAAGGGTTATGTGAGCATTCGTCGGGCAAAGCAATTTGCCATGATCCAACCTTCCACCGCTACACGGGTTGATCTCGGAATCAATCTCAAGGGTATTGAACCGGTTGGTCGCCTCGAAGCATCCGGAAGTTGGAACGGCATGTTCACCCACCGCGTCCGATTAGGTGCCCTGTCAGAAGTAGACGCGGAAGTTTTTGGTTGGTTGCGCCAGGCTTATGAAATGGCTATTTGATAAACCACACAATGTACTTGCGCGGAACTGCATAGCGGAAGAACGAGCGGCACATCAGAGCATAACAGTGCGCAACTTCTTGAGGACTGGAGGGATCTTCGTAGTTCATTTTCTGCGCTAAACTCGCCGCCTCGCCCTCCTCTTTTGGTAATTGCCATAGGTCACAGGCCGCCTCTAACTC
>JAIOPU010000182.1 GCA_021413725.1 Armatimonadota bacterium
GTGAGCGAAGCGAACTGGGGTGAGGTTTTACTCTCTCGCAGAAACCTGCCAGTTTTCAGCTTTACAATACTACAAACCACCACCCAGCCCACCCAATCACAACGCAAGGCCGTACAATCGCCCCGAACGTCCGCACGGACAAACCACCAGGCCGCACAAAACAAACAAAAGCCCACACGGACAAGCCAACAGTCCGCACAAACACAGCGCAAGGCCATACGGACAACGCGAATGTCCGCACGGACAGAACGCCAGTCCGTAGCATCCCCCCGAAAGTCCAAATGGCCCTTCGCGGGAACCTAATGGGCGCGATTCCTGTAAGATTAGTTGTAATGATGAAAAAAGCACTTTTGGTGACGGTTTGTGCCGTCATGGGCGGGGTTATTGCGTTGAAGGTGAATGAATACACCAACGCAAAGAAGGAACGGACCGCCACGATCTTCACGCAACCCGCCTCCGTCGAGTTAGCCTCGAACGAGGTCGCGCAAACTGGCGCAAACGTGGATTTTCGCGCCGCCGCGAAGAAGATTTTGAAGAGTATCGTTTCGATCAATGCCGTGGGCTATGCGCAGAATTGGTTCGGTGAAGATGTCGAACAGGGCGGGCAGGGGTCCGGCGTGATTATGAGTAATTCCGGCTATATCGTGACCAATAATCACGTGGTTCGCGTGAATAAAGTGAATTTGGCGAGTGAGATTCAAGTACATGTTCCTGGGGGGAAGGTGTACAAAGGAGTGGTTGTCGGTACCGATCCCCGCTCCGATCTTGCCGTGATTAAGATCGAAGCCGAAGGCCTCGTTCCCGCCTCCGTCGGCACGAGTGCCAACTTGGAAGTCGGGCAGTGGACCATCGCGGCGGGCAGTCCGCTCGGGTTTGAGAACTCGGTGAGCGTCGGCGTCGTGAGTTCGCTGGATCGCGCGCTTCCCATCGAGGGAACCGACATGGTCGGCGCGATTCAGACCGATGCCGCGATCAATCCGGGCAATTCCGGCGGGGCTCTGGTCGACGCCATGGGGAATCTGATCGGCATCAACTCGGCGATTGCGACCCCCAGCCGAGGTTCGGTGGGAATCGGCTTTGCGATTCCGGTGGACCGCGTGAAACGAATCGTGGACGATATCGTTAAGTTTGGAAGAGCCAAGTATGGACAACTCGGCGTGGTGCTGGACAACAGAAACACCATGGCCAACCCGAATGTTGGGAAGTTCTTGGTTCAGCGCTTTGGCGGAACGCCACCGGTTAATGGACTTATCGTGCGACAAGCAGCGGAAGGAACGCCCGCCTATCGCGCCGGAATTCGTGAATTCAGCGTCATCATTGCGGTGGATGGAAAAGACCTGCGCGAACCGATCGATTTCAGCAAAATCATGACGGACAAAAAGCCGGGCGAGGTCGTCGCGGTTAAGTTCTGGAACGAAAGTGTGACAAAATCCGTCAACATTACATTAGAGGATCTTGTTCGAAGTTAGCCAAACCTTAACGATTGCGTTGCATCGTTCGGCACTGCCAGAAAGTCTCTAGAAACGAGAATGTCAAACATTACAACAGATGAATTCACGTCCATCTTTGCGGATGGTCTCCCTCAATTCCTTGAAATCCTGCCCCCCGTCGTTCGGGAACGGCTGCAAGTTTCGTCGGATCTTGAACGCTTGATTGAAGTCGTTCTGGACTACGGCCGCCCGGCGGAAATTCGTTTCCGCGACAGCGTGGAACGGATGCAGAATGTCATCGTCACGGAGCTTGACATTGATTACGTGGTGAAATCCATTGGCGAATTTGGCGAGGACAATCGCGCCGGAATCGAAAGAACTCTCCACAGAGTCTCGTGTATCCGCAACAGAACGAAGAAGATTGTGGGTCTGACCTGCCGCGTCGGTCGCGCCCTCGAAGGCACGATTGATATTATTGATGACATTGTCCGCAGCGGAAAATCCATCCTGCTCCTCGGTCGCCCCGGCGTGGGAAAGACGACAAAACTGCGCGAAGTCGCGCGAGTTCTTGCGGACGAAGTCCACATGCGCGTGATCATCGTGGATACTTCCAACGAAATCGCGGGCGATGGTGACGTCCCTCACCCAGCAATCGGCAACGCACGCCGAATGCAGGTCCCCCGCGTGAGTGAACAGTACAACGTGATGATCGAGGCGGTGGAAAACCACATGCCTGAAGCGATCATTATCGATGAAATTGGGAACGAAGCCGAAGCCGCTGCGGCCCGAACGATCAACGAGCGAGGCGTGCAGCTCGTCGGCACGGCCCACGGCCAAACCCTCGAAAACCTAATGCTCAACCCCGCGCTCGCCGACCTGATTGGTGGCATCCAAGCCGTCACTTTGTCGGACGACGAGGCAAAACGTCGCGGAACTCAGAAGACCGTTCTGGAGCGAAAGGCTCCCCCGACATTCGATGTCGTGATCGAGCTTCTCGACTACGACAGATTGGCGGTTCATCACAACGTGATGAAGACCGTGGACCTCATCCTGCGCGGCGTCCCGCCTCGCCCGGAGATCCGAGTGCGCACGGAGGAGGGCGAGATGCAGGTCGTGCAGGAAGAAATGGCCCCCGACATGGACGTGCCCGGCTTCAATGAGCGCTTCCCCTCTCTCTCGAAACAACCGGAGGCTGTGCCTTTGGTCCAAGAGAAAGGCATGTCGCGCCGAACCCGAATCGATGAGGAACCGGTGCGAGTAAAGAAGATCACCGCGCCAAAAGTCAGCACCGCGACCTTTCGGGTGTATCCCTACGGGATTGCGAAGACTCGCCTTGAGCGCGCGATTCGAGAACGCAACGTGAACGCCGTGATGGTCGCGGATATTGCTCAAGCCGACGGTATCATCGCTATCCGCACGACGTATCAAAACCGCCCCACGAAGCTAAAAGACCTTCACCGACAGATTCCTATTGAGGTCGTGAAGTCGAACACGTTCAGCCAAATCGCTGCGGCGTTGGAGAACCTGGTGAAAGCGGGAACCGCGAGCCAAGATGCGGAGGAAGCGGCGCTACTTGAGGTGCAATCAGGGATTGCCCAGCTTCAACAAACCGCAAAACCGGTGAACCTCTCGCCCCAAAATGGCAGAGCGCGCAAACTCCAGCACGACTTTTTGGAAGGTAAACACATCCGATGCGAGTCAATTGGCGAAGAGCCGAACCGGTTTATCAGATTATTACCTGGAAAGTTGATGTAGTTCTTTGGTTTTCGGGATTTGTGGCTTATAATAATGGGGTCTGCGTGACCCCATTATGAATTTTAAGAAGTTATTACCTTTCGCCTACTTGGCCCTCTCTGGAACTGCTTTTGGCCAAGGGACTTGGAGCCAGTTCAATTCACCCGTCGGATTTAGGCCGTGTTCGATGCTCCAGTTGACCGATGGCTCCATCCTGATTGGAGAGGATTACGACGGTCCGCGATGGTTCAAGTTGAAGCCCGATGCTAACGGCAACTATGCCACCGGAACTTGGACGGCAACCGCAAATTCTCCGCTGAATCGGCTTTACTTTGGCGAATCCACCCTCGGGGACGGGCGTGTGATCATGTCCGGCGGCGAATATAGTGGGCCGAACTTCACGGCGAATTGGACAAACCAAACCCATGTCTACGATCCCGTCGCTAATACCTGGACCGCAATCACGCCGCCCGCCGGTTGGGGCGGCATTGGTGATCCACCCCACTCCGTGTTGCCCGACGGAAGGTACATGCAAGGCAACGCATTCAACGCGCTGACCACATTTTTCAACCCGACCACAAACACATTCACTCCGGGCCCAACAAAACTCGATAGTGGGTCCGAGGAAGGCTTCGTGCTCATGCCGGAAGGCACGTTGGTGTGCCCGCAAGGCGTCGCGAGCCCCAACGCAGAGAAGTATGTCCCTTCAACAAACACTTGGGTCAGTGCAGGAACCCTGCCGTGGTCCATTTACGAAGCGTCGTCCCGCGAACCAGGAGCCGGAGTCGCAATTCCCGACGGCAGAATGTTCCATACCGGCGGCACGGGCAACACAGTTATCTACTCGCAAGGGTTGTTGCCCACGATGCCCGGCTCGTGGGTGAGAGGACCTAAGTTCCCCATCATCGCGACCAAACAGGTCGGGTGCAAAGACTCGATGTCCTCGCTCCTGCCCAACGGGAAAGTTCTCATCATCGCCGGACCCGTGACCGGGGTTGCCGGGGATTTCTTGGGCCCCACCTATTTCTTCGAGTACGATCCAGTGACAGACCTCTTGACTCGAGTCAGCGATGCCGCGGACTCCGCCGCAATCCCCTACGAGGGACGATTGATCATCCTTCCGAACGGGCAAATCGCGTATAGCAATGGGACCGCGAAAATTCAACTCTACACTCCGACCACCGGGCCGAGCGCGGCCTGGAGACCTGCGATCACTTGGGCCCCTCCCACAGCTTCTCCGGGACAGACCATCAACGTTTTCGGAACGCAAATCAATGGTTTGAGTGAGGGCAGTTCATACGGAGATGAAGGGGTGCCGGCCACAAACTTCCCCCTCGTAAAGTTTGTGAACACTTCGACCAATGCGGTGACGTTCGGTCGAACACATCATCACAGCACGATGGGAATTGCAACGGGTTCGGTTGTTCATTACACGCAATGTGAGATTCCCGCGACTCTGGCGACAGGAAACTACAACATGTTCGTGGTCGCCAACGGAATCTCCAGCGCCGTGGGCAGAGCGATTAACATCGATGCGGGAAGAAGGCTCATCACGGGTCACGTGAACTTGGGCGACTGGCCGCAGACGACCCAGAACCTGTCTGTCCACGTGACGGTCGTTACCGACCTTGCGACTACTCCAACCGATATCCCACTCGACAAGAACGGCGATTACCGCTTGCCCTACGATCCAGGAACAACGGCGCAAGTTACGGTAAAGGTCCGAGGATCACACTGGCTCCAACGATCTCAGACGGTGACCGCAGGAACAACGGGAGCTTCAGTGACGCATAGCCTGATCAACGGAGATGCAACCCCAGATAACGTCGTAGACCTCTCGGACTACACCAACATCATCGTTGCCTTCAACGCAGTTCCCGCATCAGCCAACTGGAACCCAAACGCAGACCTCAACGGAGACAGTGTCATAGACCTCACTGATTACACAATCGTCGTCACCAACTTCAACGCAGTCGGAGATAACTAAGGCGAAAAAATTAGGCGGACAGAAAATCTGTCCGCCTAATTAATATTGTTTGAAAGAGAAACTACCGAATGTCCCGGCCGTGCTCTTCGACGAACTTCGCGACTCCGCTGAGGCGGAATCGGCGCTGTCCGCCCTTCGTGCGGTGATGTCCGAGCCAGTCGCGGTTGGTGTACCGTCGAACTGTCGCCGGGCAGACGCCGAGGAGGCGGCTTACTTCTTCTAGCGAAAGCTCAGGATCCAGAAGTCGCTCGATGAGCTCTTCGCGGGACTCTTTGAAATCGCCACGATAGTAGTTGGAGGTGACAGCGTCGTCGTAGTTGGACTGCAGGAATGTTACGATCTTCGGCAAGTGTGACCAAAGCTGCTCCATCTCTGCATTGATGGGCAACGCATCCTTGATGATCTCTTTGGATCGTCGTGGTCGCGGCGAACTGAGTGTTCGCTTTTCGGCCTTGGGTCGGGAAGTCTTGATGCCATTCGACGTGGAAACCTTATCCATAACCGCTGCGCCGGACTTTGACTTCGTGTCAGTAAATGACTTTTCAATGTATGCCATGGGATCGAACTCGTCCTGAGTTCTTAATTCTTCAATGGGTTGACTCACGAAGGATAGTTTACTTGATCAATAATGGTTCTTGCGCTCAATTGTGGATGTTTCTCGCCAGATAACCGTATTTTTACGGAAAATTGTTCGTTTACAGAATTGCCATTGAATCGCCAAAGCTCAAAAATCTGAATCTACGGTCAATTGCCCACTGATAGGTATCCAAAAGCCGCTCTCGGCCCACCATCGCCGCGAGCATCAGGAGCATTGTGGTGCGCGGCAAGTGGAAATTGGTGATCAGCCCCTCGACGCATTTGAACTGAACTCCCGGCGAAATGAATATTCGGGTGTCTTTCTCGCCCGAGTGGACGCGCCCCTTGGAGTCCGCAAAGGACTCCAGAGTCCGAACGCTCGTGGTTCCGACGGCGATGAGCCGACCGGTCCGCTGATTGATCGCCTCCGCTGACTCCGCCGATATTCGGCAAAGCTCGCCGTGCATCACATGCTCCGAAAGATCATCCACCATGATAGGGCGGAAGGTGTCCAGGCTTACATCAAGCGTGACGTGGACGACCTTGACGCCTTGCGCCTCAATTTCAAGAATCAGTTCGGGTGTAAAGTGCAGTCCAGCCGTCGGCGCTGCGGCGCTTCCACCTTGATCGGCGTAAACAGTTTGATATCGCTCGGGCCGTGCGAGGGCGGCGGTGATATAGGGCGGTAACGGAGTCGTCCCGAACGCCTGAAGCCATTTTCCCGGTGACCCAACCGAGAAAGAAAGGTCGCGCAGTCCCTCCGGATGCTCCCTCACGACCGTTGCCCGCACTTCGCCAAACTGGATATCTGTTCCTACCGTAAGCTTTTTGGCGGGCTTGACCATCGCATGATAACTCCCGTCTGGATTCGGCTTCATAACAAGGGCTTCCACGGTTCCGCCTGTCTGACGATTGCCAAAAATTCGAACTGCGGTAACTCGAGTGTCATTCAGAACCAGAACATCACCACTTTTAAAAAGGGAGCCGATGTCCCGAAACGGAGTCTCGTAGCAATCGCCACCCGCTTTCGGCAAAACCAAGAGCCGCGATGCGTCTCGATCTTCGAGTGGCTTCTGCGCAATCAACTCTGGCGGGAGGTGGTAGTCATAGTCGGACAAGTTCATTTTTCTAAGAGGTCCAAGAGACTACTAATATAGATGCCCTCGGGGGAAGGGCTGGACCGGTCAATGATCCGACCGTGCAGCCCAGAGCCGCGAGCACCTTGATAGTCGTCAAGCGGGTTGTCGCCAACGTGCAAAACTTGGTCGGCTCGACAGCCGAGTCGTTCGAGAAGGATTTCAAAGATGAGTGGTTCAGGCTTTTCAACCCCTTCTTCAAGCGACGCAATCACGACCTCAAAATACTCACTGAGCCCATGCGACTCGATCACGCGATGGAGGGAGTTATCCCAGTTGCTCAGCACAGCCAGTCGAAGTCCCTGTTCCTTAAGACCTTGTAGTGCGGGCCGGGTGTCAGAAAACACTCGAAAAACGTCGGTCGTGTCTTGAAGGCGCGCGCGCGCTTTGGACATGACGTCCGGGTGCATATTGGGATCTAGACCGGACTCCCGAAGCCAATCCAGCGTCAAATCGTCCCACCAGGAATCGCACACCGACGAGTCGCGAGTAAGATTTCGCTCTCGAAACTCGGGCCATCCGCGCCTCAGAAGGGTTTTATAGATCGGTCCGTGAGCATCCCGGTCAATGGGCATTCCGACCTGCTCGGCGCACTCCATCGCGAATCGTGCAGGGTCCCATTGATCCTCCAGCAAGGTCATGCTGCAGTCAAATGAAATTGCTTGGATACCTGGAGGGAGCATGGAACGTCTATAAGTGTGGCATTTTCAAACTGCCGGGAGCCTATCTGCGCGCGAATCCCGTAGTTATAAACACGAACATGAACTTATCAAGAAAGATTGCAATTCTCGGAGCGTTGCTACTGGTGGTCGGCGCCTCGGCGCAGGACACTTTTAGCCTGAGGCGAGTTCCCGTGGTAGGCGAGATTCTCAATTTCAAAATGGAAGCTAAGTTGAGTCTCCAAGACAAACCGCTTGTGATTACGAGCAATAGTTCGGAGAAGGTCCTCAAAATTGGTGAAGACAAGAGCTACACCGTAGAATCTGCCCAATCTGAGCTCAAAGTCACTTACGATGGCAAGGAGTTGCCGAGCGGGGACGCGGATAGTGAAAAACCTCGTCAGGTGGCTTATTCCGAACTAGGAATGCCAATCGAAATCACCGGATCGGCAGAGGACAGCTCTACCAAAGGGTACAGACTTGAGAACATGATGAGTTTTATCGCCCCAGCGAAGGCGGTGAAGGTTGGAGACAAGTGGACCGCCGTCTATAAATCAAATGCCAAAACCGGGACTTTGGCCGCCGCAGGAAATTACGAATTACTTGGTGCTGAGACGGTAGCCGGCACGGACTGCGTCAAAGTCAAGGTTGAGTACAAGGAAGTCTCTGGCGACAAACCTGCCATCGGTGCAGCCACTTTTTGGTTGAGCAAGAAGGATTTCACCTTGGTCAAGCTCGAAGCAAAACTCACCAACACTCCACTCCCCATGATGGAAGAACCGACCAGCCTCTCCATAACCCTTGAGCGTGTTTTCTGATGACCTCCGCGCTCTTGCTTGGCTTCGCACTGGTTTCGGCACCGGTTGAGAATTTCAACCTGACGCGCCGCGCATCGGTGGGCGACAAAGCAACTTACGATGTCACCATGAGCTTTACTCAGGGCGGGATTAAGATGGTCGTTACTGGCATGGCTAAGGAGGAGGTGGCGCGGGTTGAGAATCGGACTTTGGTCACGAACCGCACCCTGTCTAACCTCAGTATCGACATGGGCGGTCAAGTTCAAAAGCTTGAGGACGCTTCTTCGATCAAAATTATCCAAGTTGATAACGGGCAGATTGTCGACATGCTGCGCGATAAGAAAAAGCCCGAGGACTTTCGGATAGCAAACCTTACCCAACTTGTTGTGCCCGCGGGCGAGGTCCCGCTTGGGACCAAATGGAAGGTTGATCTCGAAGAAAATGCTCAAAGCGGTCTGCGAGCAACTCACTTAGATTTTAAGATCGAGGAGAAGACCAAAGTAGGCACTTTTGCGGCGATTCGAGTTACTCTGAGCTCGAAGGAAACGACCGGCAAGAACCCGATGAGCGCCGAGGGCGAGGTCTGGGTCAGCCCGGAAAATGGTCGCATTCTCAAAACCCATTTCATCATTCAAAATGCCACTCTTGGCAACAATCAGTCAGGGATGACTCTCATTTCCGACCAACAAATCCGATCATAAACTAACATGCTCAAGAAAGCCCTTCTGTTCGCACTTCTCTGTACTTCGTCCGCCTCATTTGCGGGTACCTATGACTTTGCCCGGAAGGTGAAGGTTGGCGACACCTTCACTTATAATCAGACCCTGAAGTACAAGGAGGAGGACAGCGAGATTGAAATGTTGCAGAAGTCGACGATGAAGTACATCAAGGTCAACGACGATGGTAGCGTGGTCATCGCACAGGAAGACACTCCGACTTCGATGACCGCTGGTGGCGAGAAAATTGATCTCGGCGAAGAAGGCGTTCCCTCCACCAAGTCTGAAATGACCATTCTCAAGAACGGAGTCACGGACGGTATTAAAGAGGAGGAGGCCGATAATCCGGTCGCCTACCGCCTCGCGAACCTCACTGGATTCATCCGCCCGAAGAATCAGGCCGAGACAGGGGATGTCTGGGAATTTGAGTTCAAAGCGGATGAAAAGAAGCATAGTGTTGCGGCAAAGGCGAAGTATAAGGTCGGCGAAGAAGAAGATGTTGCGGGCTTCAAATGCGTGAAGGTGACGTTTGAAGTCGCGGAGACAGAAGGAAAGAACCCGGGCAAGGTGAAGGGTGCTTATTGGATTCGGATTTCTGATGGCGTTGAAGTGAAAATGGTCGCCGACGCCGAGAAACTCCCGATTGACGAAGAGGATTCGATAGACGCGCATCTGACGCTTGAGATTGTGCACTGAGCTGGGCTTGCCCCTCCCCCGATAGAAATTGTGAGGGTAAGCACTCACGTGTTTCTGTTAAGAATTGCTAGGCTTTTTGCCCTTTCTGCATGAAAACTGAGGAAATAGGTCCGAATCGGTCTAATTCCGGTACAATGTAGCCTATGCCCCCTGCAATTCGCAACATCGGTATCATTGCGCACGTCGATCACGGAAAAACTACGTTGGTTGACGCCATCTTCAAGCAAGCCGGTGTGTTTCGCGAAAACCAGCACATGAAGGACCGCGTTATGGACAGCAATGACCTTGAGCGCGAGAAGGGGATCACCATTCTTTCCAAGGTCGCGAGCGTTCACTACAAGGATATCAAGATCAATATCGTGGACACGCCTGGTCACGCCGATTTCGGCGGTGAAGTAGAGCGCGTTCTCAGCATGGTGGACGGCGTTTTGCTTATCGTTGACGCCAACGAAGGCCCCAAGCCGCAAACTCGCTTTGTCCTGAAGAAAGCTTTTGAGAACAACCTGAAGCCGGTCGTTT
>JAIOPU010000186.1 GCA_021413725.1 Armatimonadota bacterium
CGAACCTATACGGTTGGTGCGGCAGAGACCATTGGCGCCCACACATGGGATGCGCTTATGTACCCGCCTGCCGCGAGTCCGTACTATCAAACTCAGCACGCTGTGGGAACATTCACAGTCAAGGGGCCTTCCTTCATCGGACAGACGACCTTGTCGGATTGGTACTGGTACTATTACCTAAACCGAAACGTTCGGATAAAGATAAAGAACAGTGCCAACGTTGTGGTTGTGAACACGGTAGTGAACGCACCTTACGGTAATTGGGAAGTTCCTTATAGTGGACCTACCGGCACCTACAAGGTGTTTATTGAGCCAAGCCACTGGTTGAGCCAATATGTTGGAAGCGTTGCATTTACGTCAACAACATATGGATCTGCATGGCAGTACACGACGCATGAGAATGGCGACTGTAATGGAGATAACATTATCGACCTTACAGACTACACTCAGGTTGTCGTTGCGTTCAATGGCATATACGGCTCAGCACCCTATACGGATCCAGCGGATCTGAATGGTGATGGAGTTGTGGACTTGACCGATTACACGGTCATCATCACAAACTTCAACCACATTGGACAGCAGTACGGATTCTAAAGTACTAGAATCCTCAACTGCAATCCCCGGTCCACACGGACCGGGGATTTTTTATCGCTCTAGGCGCACGTCTGGGTACGAATTTGTAGCATCGGATTGGCCCGAATCATCGCGTCCGTCTTGCCCGACACTGTAGCATTCAAACTCTTGGCCGTTCGTGCGGTATACAAACCGCTTGCCGGTGTAGGGGTCGGTGCTTATTTCTAGCGGAAGAGAAGCGATGTCTTTGGGAGGGGCGCCGGTCCTGGCCTGGGCTCCGAGTTCAGCATAGATGACAAGGAGGCGAGTTCGCGCAAGCGTATTGTCGGCGAGAGTGATGACAGTTCGACCGGACCTCAGGAAGAACTGGCTCCAGGTCAGAACAAGTTTGCCTCCGTCTGCAGAAGTCATTTTTGGATAGTCCATCCGAGTGCAAGCAGGGGACGCAGACCGCTCCAACTCGTTTTTCAATTCCGTCTTGCGAGCTTCGTCGAGGAGGCGGAAGAAGCGCTCTCGCCCTTGGGAGTTGGGCTTCGTATTTTCGAGATGTTTGACGAGATCGCTTACGCCCTTTTTAAAGTCCTCGTTGAGCTTTTTGAGTTCGCCCTTTTGGTAGCGGTCTTGCCAATATTGAATGGCGAGCAGTCCGTTCTCGCTTTCGTTGCGGAGGCATGATTCTAGAGAAGGCATGGAGAGCAAACCTGCCCGTGCGCCCGTAGCGACGGTGCGCAAGGTCGCAGCGTCCATCTTAGGCAGGGCGGGAACAAGTGCCTTTCGAGCTTCATCCACGATGTGAAATCCAAGGACGGCATTCGCGGCATCGCCCTGGGCAAGATCAAAGCCAAATCGACAGGCCTTTGAGAACGCAGAGGCGGCTCCGACGAGGTTGCCTGACTCGACTGCGGCTTCCACGCGCCAGATCATGGCCTCGCCGAGTATTCGCCATCCGGCTGAATAAGTGGGCATGGTCATCGGGGGCGTGGGGCGAAACTCAAACTGGGACATTGACCCTACTCCGGAATCGAGTTGCGAGAGTGCGGAGCCGAGTTTTGCAAGGGTGTTCTTTTTTGTTTGCCTTGTGAAATTGACTTGACTAATCTCACCCTCATTCAGCGATTTTTCCGCTTCTGCGGCAGCAAAGCAGTAGCGGTCGAAACCGTTGGCGGAGCCGATTTGAGGGGCGTAAGGTTCCTTCACGACTGCCCAGGTTGGGTAGGTGACAGTGGCTTGGCGCGAGCATCCACTCACCCACAGGGCGGCTGATCCCGCAAGAACCAAACGCGAACATCCATGTCGCACGTTCATATTAGGTTGGAGATTACCGCGCTGGAGTAAAATCTGGCTACATGAAAGGTGTAATTCTCGCTGCAGGCAAAGGTTCTCGGCTCTATCCGGTCACTCATCACATTCCCAAGCCGCTATTGCCGATGGCGAATCGCATGACTCTGGAATACGCCTTTGATCGCCTGAAGGACATGGGCGTGACCGAAATTTGCATCGTGGTCGGCGAAAATGAGCCCCTAGTCAAGGCAGCCCTTGGCGATGGCGCAAAGTTTGGCGTGAAGCTCAGTTTTGTCAGACAGACCGAGCCACTCGGACTTGCTCATGCGGTTGGCTTTACGAAAGATTTTGTCGGCGATGACAGTTTTGTCCTATATTTGGGGGATGCCATTTACGGCTATGGATTTGAAGAGCATGCCGCAAAGTTCTTGGAATCCGGTTGCGCGAACCTGAATATCGTCAAGCCGGTCGAGGACCCACGCCGTTTCGGTGTGGCAACGGTCGACGGGGATCGGATTACCAAGCTGGTCGAGAAGCCGGCGGAGCCAGAGAGCAACTTGGCGATGGCGGGAATGTACTTCTTTGGCCCGCAGATTTGGTCGGTCTTGCCTGACCTCAAACCCAGTGGTCGAGGCGAATATGAGATTACGGACGCGATTCAAATGCTGATCGACCGAGGTCACGACGTTCGTGCCGGAGTTTACGACCATGTTTGGTTTGACACGGGCACTTTGGACTCCTTCCTAGAGACGACACGTTTCCTTTGCGGGGGCGAAAATCGAATCGCGGAGGACGCGGTTGTGCATGGCCAGATTTTGGACAACGTGGTGATTGGCGCGGGCTGTACCGTGACCTGCGACTCGATTCAGGATTCTGTAGTGCTCCCCGGCACAGCCGTCCACACCCTGGGCACCATTCACCGCTGCATTTTGGGTGGGAATGTGAACGAGAGCATTGACCTTGACGGGGCTATTCTCTGGGGATAGCCTTGTAGTTATTCTCCCTCCCTCGGGCGGGAAGAGTTCTTAGCCGCGTGGCCCGTGACCGCTTCCGCCGCCGCCCAAAAGTGGGTTGCGCACATTGCCCGTGATCGTCACTGTTTGGGTGGGCTGGTCTGGATCGTTTGTATTCACGACCAACGTTCGGCTGAACGGTCCTAGTTGGGATGTGTCGACCTGAACGTAGGCTCGAGTCAAACTCCCGGGAGCAACGGTGCCGGCTGCACCGCGAACGGTAACGCCCGCCCCAGGAACCAAAGAAAACGTCAGAGGCTGAAGTCCAGAGGTGGTCCATTTGCTCGTATCCCCACCATGCATGATCGTGAGAGGGAGCTGCACGTAGCCATCTAAAAAGACTGTCCCAAAATTCAGAACTGTCGAACTCAAGGTTACTTTCGGGGGCATTTTGAGGTCGAGGAATACAGGAAGGTGTCCGCCTGCAGTAGTGGCGGAATCGCGAAGCGCGGCTGCGATATCAGGGCCAACCATGGTGTTCGTCGCGGCATTCAAGGGCAACCCGTACGAACTGCCATCATTCCCCCAGCATCGATAGGAATGATTCGGATCGTTCCAGGTCGTCGTGCTGTAAGTGAGGTTTGCGTTACCAACATAATCCACTCCGCTGCCATTGATCAGGCTACCGCTGAGCCAGAGTTGGTCGTGGCGGTCGTCCATCTGCCCGTTTGGTCCGGGGTCTTGGGTGTGAATAAATCGGAATGCACTGTTGTTATTCCAGGTTCCTGGGCTCTTGATAGGGTCAAAAAATAGACGGGTGCCCCAAGTGCCGGAGACCATGGTTCGGAAAGCGGTCTCGTTGCTAGACTGCATATTCGTATCTCCACCAAACAAGAAATTGTAGGAAGGATGTGCAGTCAGCATTGTATTGATATTAGCAACGATGTTATCGGCTTCCACCTGTCGACGCCCCAGATAGTTGGTACCACTCGAAGATTTCATGTGGGTTGAAATCATGGCGATCACCGACGAATCGGATGTGTATCCCACCGGTCTCAGATCATATCGGTAGGTATTTCTGGGTTGGTTGGTCGTTGCGGAAGACCCGACGCCAGCGATTGACGTTCCAAGCCACTGCACCTTGCTCGATCGGTAAAGGCACACCGCCTCAGTGTCAGTACCATCTATAAAGGGAGCATAGGTCCAATCTCCAGGGCTGCCCGGAGCAGTATTCAGCATGGTTTTGAAGTCTTCAAGTCCAGCTGCGGTGAGAAATTCTTGACCCAAGATAACGTCTGGCGCAAACTGCCGTCCCTGATAAATCCCATAAAATGCGGTTTGAAACAGAGCCTTTCTATCGCTCAAGTTATTGTAGTTAGTAACGTTCCAGTTTGCAACTCGAAGTTGCGCGGATGCTCCAATGCCTAAAATCATTAGCAAAAGCGACAGATTTACCTTCTTATTCATACAATTCTCTGACCTATTTTGACAGAAATTTCACGAAAGCCGTTCCTAAATCCTTGATTCCTCGTACTTTTGGCGGCAACGATAACCAAAATCCTGTTATAAATACGAGGCTCGTTGTGATTTTGCCGTAGGGTAAAGTTGGGACAGGTTTCCGGCTGTCGTGGCTGGAATGAAATATGGGGAAAGTCCGGTGTGATTCCGGCACTGTGCCGCAACGGTAATGAGCTTCAGGCTCCAAGTCCGAATGCCCGCCTGCAACAATTGCCGAGCAGCATGAAGACGAGACTTTTTCGAACCTGGATTTCCGCCGTTTCACTCACGGGGTTCGCCTCTGCGCAAGATTTTGCGAGTCAAGTCGTCGCCGCCTCCGGCCTCGGCACCAACACCTTTTACAACAACCCTTTGGCGATTTTGGGTCAGCCAACCTCCTGGAATCGAGACACCGTGAACGGTGGCACCGCTCAGCAAGTTGCTTCTTCGGTCGTTTACGGAGCCTGGCAAAGTGATCCCGGTGGCGCAAATACCGTTTGCACGATCCCAAGCGGCGGGTCGGTGACGGTCTCCTTTGACACTCCCATTCTCGACGATCCGCAGAACTGGTTCGGCAAGGATTTTATTGTCTTTGGCAACTCGTTTTTCACGAACAGCGCGGGCGTGATTACCGCGAATTCCAATTTCGACAATATCCTGATTTCAACGGGCAATCTCTTTGTCGAACCAGTGACCGTCAGCGTGAGCCCGGATGGGATCGCTTGGTACACCTATGCGAGTCCGACCTCCGACGGCTACTGGCCCACGCAGGCTTTCGCCTGGGACCCGGTGACTCACCAGTTCGCCGGGAGTCAGGTCTGGACCAAGCCCGTGAACCCAAATTTGCAGCCCTCAGACGTGGTGGGCAAGACGGTCGCCCAGGTGATTAGGCTCTATCAGCAAAGCGCAGGAGGGACGGCCTACGACCTCGCCCCCTCCAGCTTTACTTCAATTCGATTTATCCGACTGACCTCCAACGGGGGAGAAGTGGATGGAATTTCGCGGGTTGGACACCTAAAAGAACGGAGCGGTCAGCGGAAAATGGTTACGAGAGGAAGAATACGATGAGAAAGATTATTTTGATTTTGACGGCGACGGTTTCGCCCTTGATGAGTTTTGCGTTTGGGTTCTCGGATATCCAACTTTGGGCGGGATCGGGATCCAAGCAAGCCGGCGTTGTGATTGACTTTCAGGACGGGACATCGCCAAGGTCTTTCGCATGGGGCTATCGCTGGAATGGCGTGGCGAACGGCGAAGACCTGCTGCGTGCGGTCGATACCCTTGATTCTAGTCTGGTCGCGAACATCTTCGGAAGTTCGTTCGGATCGTACTTGGATTCCATGAGTTACAAAACTCACTCGGGACCAGCTTGGCCCGTCGGGTACTGGTCGTATTGGACTGGAACCCCCGATTCATGGTCCTATTCGAGCATCGGAATGGGCGAGCGAGCACTGATTGACGGCGGTTGGGACGGTTGGTCCTATTTGTTTAACGGGCAAGCCGACGCCGCACCTTCGACACCAGTTGCAGCCGTGCCGGAGCCGAGCTCGTTGGTCACGTTGACAGCTTTGGGAATCCTGAGCATTCGAGTTCGACGACGGCGATAAGTGCTGGGTCCGCACCCGGTTGACGTACCACCCTCTCTCTGCCCATATTTACACAACTTTACTTCCTCTCAATTCAAGGAATGGGTCCCAGGATCCCGACTTTGTAAAACCGCTCCCGGAGGAGGAGCGAGAATAGCGGATTTGTAGACTCGAATAAGCCTGGAAGACCTACTTTCCGGTACCTTAGTTGCATGATTATTACGATGGAGGTCGATGCGACTTCGGCCCAGGTTGATGCAGTTGCTAAAGCGATTCGGGAGCAGGGGGTTGACCCACTCGTTCTTCCCGGCGAAGGACGGGTTGCGATTGGGATTCCTTCAGCGCTGACATCGGACAAGCGCGACCAGATCGAAACCATGCTCGGCGGGATGGACGGGGTCAGCAAGATCACCCAGACGAGCCGCCCCTACAAACTCGCTTCGCTCGAATTTCACCGTCAAAAGACCGTCGTCGAAGTCGGTAAGGTCAAGGTTGGACCCGGACACTTTGTCATGTTTGGCGGACCCTGCAGCATAGAATCCTACGATCAACTCGCCCGTTCCGCAGAAGTAATAGCGAAATCAGGCGGCACCGTTCTAAGAGGTGGAGCGTTCAAGCCCCGCACTTCACCCTATGCTTTCCAAGGGCTTGCCGAAGAAGGGCTTCAGATTATGAAGCGAGTTGGCGATGAGTTTGGTCTTGTGACGATCAGCGAGGCAATGTCGCCCGAGCAAGTGCCGTTGGTCGCTCAGTACGTGGATATTATCCAGATCGGTGCACGCTCAATGCAGAATTTTCCGCTTCTGATTTCCGCTGGAAAGGCAATGAAACCTGTCTTTCTAAAGCGAGGGCCGTCGGCTTCCATCGATGACTTCCTCCTCGCGGCAGAATACGTTTTGAGTCAGGGCAATCCTGATGTAATCCTTTGCGAGCGCGGCGTGATGGCGATTGACCGAGGATATACGCGAAACACGCTTGACCTTTCAGCAGTACCCGTCCTGAAGGAATATTCACACTTGCCAGTCATCGTGGATCCTTCCCACGGCACCGGCAAAGCCAAGTACGTCGCGCCAATGGCGAAGGCAGCGATGGTCGCCGGGGCCGATGGCGTCATGGTGGAAATGCACCCTAATCCGAAGGAAGCGCTAAGCGATGGCTCGCAGGCATTAACCGTCGACCAGTTCGAGCGATTGATGGATGAGCTTAAGAAGCTGGCCGAGTTTGTCGGCGTTGCGATGTAGTCATGAGGGCCTTGCCGATGCGCGGGACGTTGCTTAACACGCTCTGCGTTGCCGTGGGCGCGTTGATCGGGCTAGGCCTCAGGCAGTTCTTGCCTCAGGCTTTGATGGATATTGCATTGGCGGGGCTTGGTTTGGTGACGCTGGTGCTGGGCCTGAAAATGGCCCTAGCATCGAAAAACATGCTCGTAGTGGGCGGGAGTATCGCACTGGGCGGGTTGATTGGAGCTTCGCTTGGAATTTCCGGAGGCATCGCGAACCTAGCCGAGTGGGCACGGTTCCACGTTGGAGGAGACGGTTCCTTCTCGCAGG
>JAIOPU010000184.1 GCA_021413725.1 Armatimonadota bacterium
GGCGAGACGTCCGTGAGTTCAATTAAAACCTCAGAACCCCCATTCGCCAAGACGAGTTTCGTGATCGCGCTCACGTTCACCTGGAAAATAATCGTCGCCTTCGCGTTGAGCTTAATGAATCCGTCGCCGATGAAGACTTCCAACTCTTTAAGCTGCTCTGGCAACTCCTTTTGCAAGAACTCCAGCAAATTTTGTTCCCCCACAATCGCAACCGCCGTGTCGCCCTCGACGCCTTCGATCTTTCCCGAGGAAGTGTTGATCGAGAGATTTTTGCCGGAAACGTCGATTTGATCCACCGTCAGCCCGAAGGGTAGGGTGACGTTTTGCAGTTGCACGGTGAGTGATCCGATGATGAGGGGTGATTTCATTTGGTCTTTGCCGGGTAATGTACCTTTTATGCTTCTCGCGTCTTTGGTTGCTTGCATTATGTCCACTTCTTCTACGCCGCCGATTGATCCGCCCCGCGAATTCCGCGGAGTGTGGGTCGCTACAGTCGATAACATCGACTGGCCCTCAAAAAAGACGCTGACGACCGCTCAGCAGCAAAGGGAACTGGACGCCATCATCGCCAAATGCGACGAGTTGAAGTTTAACGCGATTGTCTTCCAAGTGCGCCCTTCGGGGGACTCACTCTATAAATCGAAGCTGGAACCATGGTCGGAGTATCTTACCGGCCAAACCGGAAAGGCACCAAATCCCGCCTGGGATCCGCTCAGCTATCTCTGCGAGAAAGCGCACGCCAAGGGAATCGAGGTCCACGCCTGGTTCAACCCCTATCGTGCTCTGCATCCGGCAGGTAAGTCCAAACCCTCCGACGACCACATCACCAACACCCATCCAAAATCCGCTCCCGCTTACGGACGATACCGCTGGATGGACCCGAGCGATGCCTACGTTCAAAAGCACAGCCAAGCCGTCCTGCTGGATGTCGTCAAACGGTACAACGTGGACGGAATCCACATGGACGACTACTTCTATCCCTATCCCGAAAAGGACGCGGACGGAAAGGCAATTCCATTCCCCGATTCGGCAAATTTTGCCAAATACCAAGCCGGCGGCGGAATGCGCAAACTCGCCGACTGGCGAAGAATGCACGTCGATAATTTCGTGCAAGATGTCTACAAAAAGATCAAAGCCGAGAAGAAGTGGGTCAAGTTCGGCATCAGTCCCTTTGGCATTTGGCGGCCCGGATTCCCAAAGACCACAACCGCCGGGATCGATCAGTACGACACGCTCTACGCCGATTGCAAAAAGTGGCTCAACGAAGGCTGGTGCGACTACATGACCCCGCAACTCTACTGGCCGATCGCGCAGACCTTACAGTCGTATCCCGTCCTCCTTGATTGGTGGGTTTCCGAAAACACGCAGAACCGTCACCTTTGGCCCGGGAACTACTCCGACCAGATTCGCGGCAAATGGGAAGCGCAAGAACTGATCGACCAGATTGTGGTGACCCGAACGACGCCGGGAGCGGGCGGAAATGTCCATTTCTCCATGAAAATCTTCATGGAGAATAAGAAGGATATCGGTGGTTTGTTGCAGGGCGGCGTGTATTCGCAAAGGGCGATGGTCCCGGCAACGCCTTGGCTTGGCTCAAATGCCCCGGCGGCGCCAAAGGTCGGTAAAATCTCTGAGGATGGCCGGCACTTGACGATCAACTTCAGGGCCCCCAAAGCACTCTTTGTTTACCTTCTCGACGACTCCGACCATATAATTGCGGTGACTTCTGCAGAATCAGGTCAAATCTCTTGTCATTTGGAAGAATTCGGTGTAAAATCATACAGGTTAGTTTCCTCGAGCCATACATCGGTTCTGAGCGCGGCTACGGTAGTTAACTTGAAATGAGCATCAGTAAGAGTTTTGTCGGGTTCCTTTCATGGGTGCCGGTGGTAGCGTTTGCACAAGTGGAATTCACCACCCTGGACGCGCAACTTCAACCCCCTTCACCGAGAAGGGAGATGCGGGCGGCTTGGGTCGCGACCGTCTCGAACATCGATTGGCCGACCGCCTCAAACCTCAGCACCGCAACGCAACAGACTCAGATTAACGCAGTCCTGGATACCGCTAAGGCGATGAACATGAACGCGGTGTTTGTCCAGATGCGCACTCAGTGCGACGCGCTGTATTCCACAACTCTCGCGCCGTGGTCCAAATCACTTCGCGGCACGATGGGGGTCGCTCCGAGTCCCCTTTATGATCCCATGCAGTATTGGATTGCGGGGGCGCACCAGCGTGGGCTAGAATTCCACGCCTGGCTCAATCCCTATCGGGCGCTGACAGGAACCGGGGTGGGGAGTTCGACGCACGTCACGGTGACCCGCCCTGACCTAATTATCACCTATAACAACGCCAAGTATTTGGATCCGGGCAAAGTGGATAGCCAGACGATCTTCAACAATGTCGTCGCCGACATCGTGACTCGATATGATGTGGACGGGATCGTATTTGATGACTATTTTTATCCCTACCCGGACGGAGTGACCTCGTTTCCCGACAGCGCCACTTACAACGCCTACACTTCCGCCGGGGGGACACTTTCTCTGGCGAATTGGCGAAGGCAGAACGTGGACACAATGGTTCTCCAGATTGCCAACACCATTAAGGCAATCAAGCCCACCTGTAAGTATGGAATCGGCCCTTTTGGGATCTGGAAGCCCGGAAATCCCGCTGGGGTCGTTGGCCTATCGTCATACGATGAAATTTATGCCGACACGAAGAAGTGGATCAACCTTGGTTGGCTCGACTACATCTGTCCTCAACTCTACTGGAAAATTAGCTCCACGGGACAACCCTACAATAGCTTGACGACTTGGTGGACCCAGCAGAATTTGATGAATCGGCACGTATACATTTCGAACGCGGCGTATAAAGTTGCTGACGGAACAGGCACAGCCTGGGTGAGCCAAGAAATTCTGGATCAAATCAATTCGACCCGAAATATCGCCGGCGCTACGGGAAATGTCTTTTACAACTGGACGGTCATGCGCAACAATCGCGATACGTTGCGGACGCAAATCCAGACTGGCCCCTATGCCCAACCGGCATTGATTCCGGCTTCAACTTGGCTCGATAATCTCGCGCCCTTCATGCCGAATTTAACCTATACTTTCGATCGCCCAACGCGAATTCAGCACTTCGATTGGTCGCCGCAAGGGATTGATACCCCTCACATGTATGTGGTGGCGTTGCTTCAAAATAACGTCTGGACGCATAAAATTTACACGGCGACAACGCTGAGTTATGCGCGCGGACTCAAGGACGGCGGGGAAGCGTTGCAGGCGTTCTCGGTAGCGGCGGTAGACCGCATGGGAAACATGAGTCCGTGGAAGAGCAAGGTGTTCGATCCCGCCGCGATCAATATCAACTTTGATGTGGAGTCGGGCTCGCCAACCGGGGTAAGAACACCGTAAAGGTGCTTCCAATTCCAAGCGTAGACTCCAGCTTGATGCGTCCGGCGTGTTGTTCAACCATGTGTTTCACGATGGCAAGACCAAGTCCCGTTCCCCCGCTTTCCCGGCTTCGCCCCTTTTCTACTCGATAGAATCTTTCAAAAATGCGCTCCTGGTCGTCCATCGGAATCCCCAATCCCTGGTCGGCAACTTTGAAAATCACCTCAGATTCTTGAGCTGAGAGGCTCACGTGGATCGAACCGCTTTGACTGTACTTGATCGAGTTTTCAATGATGTTGATCACGATTTGGGTGAGTTGGTTCGCGTTGGCATTGACTTGAATCTCGGGTGTGGTCTTGCAGGTGAGAGTCAGCCCCTTTTCTTTGGCGACTGGCTGGAGCTGAGTGACCACGCGTTCGACTAGGTCGGTCATGTCGGTGGGGGACTTGATGGCGTCTGTCGTCTCCGAAATCGTGAGGGTCAGGAGGTCGGTCGCGATCAGAGTCAGCCGGTCCACTTCGGCGATGATCTTGGGCAAATACCTTTCCCCGAGTTCCGCTTGCTCAACGGGAGGACTGTCGAGCAAAGTTTCCGACATCGCGCGAATCGTCGTCAGGGGGGTACGCAGCTCGTGGGAGACATTGGCAACAAAGTCCTGCCGCGTTCGCTCCAGTCGCTTCAACCGCGAGACATCGTAAAGCGTAACAAAAACCCGGTCCTCGTTCCGAGTGTCCGCCCAAACCTGAGCCAGCACCGAGCGCTCATCGGGAATACGCAGGCTGAGTTCGGCCTCCATTTTTGAGGAACTCCGCACGCTTTCGTCGATCAGCTTGGTAAGTTCACCGGAAATGGAAAGAGCCGTGATGCTTCGACCCTCCGGCTTGCTGATATTGAAAAACTGGATGGCCGCGCGATTTGCGTATTCGACAATGCCGCGCGGGTCGCAGACAAGAATAGAGACATCGAGCCCATCCGCCAGCGAATCCACCACATCCCGCTGTCGCCGCAACTCCCGCTCATACATCTCCGCGCGCTTCTGCGTGCGCGAGTGCAACCGCTCCTCTTCAGTCTGCGCCTGACCATTGCTCCAGGCAAAGTACAGGCTGAGAAGCGTGGTGAGCAGGGCAAGCGTCAGTGCCGCCGTAAGATTAAGCAACCCCGCCAGCCCAAGAATAGAAACCAAAACGGCAACGGCAATCGCCACATAAAGCAAAATCCCCGTCCTATCCGCTTGCGCTTCACTTTTCACCCTCTATGATTGTACGCTAATCTGATTCAGGGCAACGGCCACGCGTCAGCCGATACGCCTAGAAGTCCACGCAACACCTCCCAGCAATCGGGGATGGCAAGCGTGAAACCATCCGTCTCCAACTTTTGATTGCCATTTTCCGCGATGGTGACCTTGTGGTGGCTGATCTCTACTTCGGGCGTGGATCCGATTTTCGAATTCTGATCGCCACTGCGTGCCCTCAAGCCGAGAATGATCGCGATTGACTCGGCATCCATATATGTCCGCTCAAACCCGAGGCAGACGACCATGATGCTGACAAACTCTAAGGGCTGCCCCACAGACTCTGCAAGACCATGGACTTCACCTTTTAAAATCCAGAAGGGTCGATTGGATTCGGTTTGCTTTAGGAAATTTGCGAATTGTGGGAAATGCTTTCGGAAACACTCCATTGAAATAACAAAGTAGAAGTCAATCCCTGTCGCCTTCCCAAGCTTAATTTGTACCTCGCCGAATTCGACTAATAATTTTGGATTTGACAAAATTACTTGGAGTTCTCGAATTATCTGCGGGTCTGCACCCGCTATGCCTGTTCGGGCATTGTGAAGGCACAACTCGTAGCTGATGAAGGGATCACCGGAGTCAATCATGATTGGGAAACAGGCCTTTAAAATCAAAATCGTAAACTACTGAGCCCATTCTGGCCAGGCAGAATTTAAGTCGATTTTGCAAATGTACACAACTGTACGCTTGTCATTTGTGGTCGCCTCCGAAACTGGCAAGCCCCAATAATCTTCGACAACAATTCTCGGTTCACCAGTTCGACCATCGCAGATTATTTCCGTAGAACCCTGCATTGGTTCTCCATAAACCCAGAATATTGAGGTCTTCGGTACCCACAATTTATTCCAGAGGAATTGTCCCTGAGTAATGTCGGAACCACCTCGATCATAGTGTAATCCGCGCCGAATCCAATCGAGATAGGTATTGATCGCGCAAGTGGCTGTGTTTTCGCCCGCCGCAACTTTGCGCCACTTGCCGTTCTCTAGCACTGTTCGATAGTCAATCATTCGATAGTCGCCCTTAGAGGTTGCCCACTCACCCGAACGCTTTCGCCAGATATCCCAGGTGTCGCCATTTTTTGATTTCTCAACCACATGTAAGACGGGAGTCTCCAAAATTCTCTTGAGAAAGGGCTTTCGGCGAATCGAGGCACTATCCTGTGCTCCAGCTTGGGTCGCAACGGGGATTCCCAGCGCAAATATAGCGCTGCCAAAGCCAACTAGAACTTTCCAGGAACACAATTTCATATTCGCATCTTACCGCTACGGCAGAGGATTGGTAGTACGACTTCTCATCTCTGCCAGAATAAGCCATGAAGAAAATTGAGGCTTACATCCGCATCAACATGCTTGATGAGGTGAAGCAGGGGTTGGAGGATGCGGGGATTTTGGGGATGAGCGTGGAGCAGGTTCGGGGATTTGGGCGGCAGCAGGGGCGCACGGACAAATACCGAGGCAGCACCTACGCCCTCAACCTGATCCCAAAGATGAAGGTGGAAGTAGTCGTCACCGACGCCCAATTGGAGCTCGCGCTCCAAGTCATCCAAGACCAGGCGCGAACCGGAGAAATCGGCGACGGCAAGATTTTTATCACAGAAGTCCTAGACGCCGTCCGAGTTCGGACCGGCGAGCGCGGGGAAAGCGCACTCTAATGCAAACGGAGGTTAGGCTTCAGCCTGTCACCCCCCTGCGAACCCAGCGAACCTTGCGTGAAAGTGCCCCGGTTTACATCTCTGTCCACGAACACCGTACTCACAATGACTATACTAATACTCCACAATTCAGACGCAAGGCGACAGGGACAGTAATAGTAGTAATTTCAGAAGAAGGGCAAAATGAACCTAAAAGGAAGCCAAAGCCCGCGCCTTAGGTTCAAATCGAAATCTCAGAATAACCAGAAAATCCTACTTGTACGCCAATTCGACGATCTTCCCAGCTGCTTCTTGCATCGTGGTGGCACCGACGATAGAAGAAGTCTTGAGGATCGCAAGTGCCTCTTCAGCGGCGGTTCCTTCGACACGGGCAACTACCGGAATCGTCAGCTTGAGCTGCTCAAGTGCTTCCATAATGCCCTTGGCGACTTCGTCCCCACGAGTGATTCCGCCGAAGATATTGATCAAGAGTCCCTTCACGTTGGGGTCTTTCATGACCAGCTCGACACAAGTCTTAACTCGCTCCGCCTTCGCGCCACCACCCACGTCAAGGAAGTTTGCCGGGCGACCGCCCGCAGCATTGACTTCGTCGAGCGAACACATCACGAGGCCCGCGCCGTTGCCAATGACGCCAATGTCGCCGCCAAGGCGGACATAGGCGATTCCGAGCTTGGCGGCTTCCGCCTCAATCGGATCGTCGGCCCCGTCTTCCATCGCCGAGGCGTACTCGGGATAGCGGAAAAGAGCGTTCTCGTCGATGGAAACTTTCGCGTCAGCGGCAAGAAGTTTGCCTTCGGGAGTGAGCGCACAGGGGTTGATTTCGATCAGGTCTGCGTCTGTCTCTTGGTAGGCCTTGACCAGTTGCAGGATCATCTTGACCATTTGCCCCTGGGCAATCTTGTTGATTCCAGACTCAGCAACTGCTGCGCGAACTTGGAATGCTTCCAATCCCCAAGCCGGATCCACTGGAATGCGAATAATCTTTTCCGGCGTCTTCTCGGCGACTTCTTCGATCTCCATACCGCCCTCAGAGGAGAGCATGACGACCAAGTTGCCAGCTGCGCGGTCGAGAAGTACGGAAACGTAGTATTCCTCCGCGATATCAATCTGCTCAGCGATGAGGACTTTTTCGACAATCATGCCGTCTGGATTTTGAATACTGATGAGACGTTTGCCAATCAACTCCTTGGTGAACGCCGCGGCTTCGCTGGAGTCATTGAAGAGTTTGACGCCTCCGGCTTTGCCCCGTCCACCCATGAGGACTTGAGCCTTGACCACGACTTTGCCATTGTAGCGGTCGGCAATGGCTTTGGCTTCAGCGGGATCGCTGGTCACATCGCCGCCGGGGACGGTCACCCCGAAGCGGGCGAGAAGGTCTTTTGACTGATACTCGTGGAGTTTCATTAACGGTTAATAGGGTACCAGAACAAAGCCCCCGGCTCCAATGGGGCCGAGGGCTTTCAGTTACCACTTGAACCGATGATTACATCGAAATTCCAGCTGCCTGAGCATCGCCTACCGCGTTGAATGCGCTGACGACGATCGTGTAGTCCGTGAGGTCGACAATATTGTCGCCGTTAAGGTCTGCGTTCTGATCCCAGTTGGTATCAGCCGGACCCGCGTTGAATGCCACGACAACCGAAGTGTAGTCCGAAAGGTCAACAATATCGTCGCCGGTGGCGTCACCGTTTGCCAACACTGCATCGACGTTTGTTGCACCGCTTGTCACGTTGAAGGTCCCGGCCTTCTTCGAAAGGAACGTGCCGCCCTTGATGTAGACGTCGTAGCTTCCTGCGGGGGCAATGGTGCTGAATGTCCAATCGCCTGTCGCGTTCACGATCACCGTTGCTCGGTCAACAACCGTGCTTGTCCCGGGGTTAGCCAGAGCAATGCTGTAAAAGAAGACATCGGGGGGCAAAGTGAAGTTCGAAAGTGTGACCTTTCCGGTGAGATTCTTCATTCCGAAGCTGGCAGGCGTCACGGTCTCGATTTTCCAGTTGTCGGTAAAGCCCAACGCAGTTGGGTTGACATCGGTTTGCTTGGACTGGAGAATGTCGAAGTCATTCATGTCGACTTGATCAATGGAGAACGCGGGTCCGACGAACACGCCATTCACCATTGCACGGGCACACTTTCCGTTAAAGTCAATGACAGACTTGATGGAGTGCCAAGTGTTCGGTGCAAGTCCGGTCATCGCTGTTTGGCCGTACAGTTGAGTTCCTTCGACGACGACATCGCCTGAAACCGAGTCCACGTAAACGCCGCCAACGAAGCCGACAGCAGCCGTATAGGCTTCCATTCCGATGATAAATCCGTTAAGGGCGGTCGAACCGCTTTGGTAGTAAATATCTGAGGAGCAAACAACCACCTTTTCGGCACCGATCGGATTCACTGGAGTGTCCTGCCAAGCCCAAGCCCCTGCGGTTGCCCAAACGGCGCTTGCCGACTTTCCGGTGTTGCCAAAGGCGTTGACCTTAATTCGATCACCGGTCGTGAACCAAGGGCTAATTGCGGTAAGGGCGGTCCCGGTGGTGTACGAATCAAAATTGACGTTGAGGAGTACCGTTGCGTTGGTGGCGACTGCAGTAGCGGCCAGTGCACTCACAAGTGCGACGCGAAAAGAAGAGGATATTCTCATTACAACTATATGGTATCCCCTTTTTTCCAAAAGATACATTAGTTGTTTGAAAAACTCATAATTTTCCTGACCGTTGCCCGTTTTATAGCAAAATTACCTGTACTAGCGTGCTGCTTCCAGAATGATCTGGTACGCGAGTTCAGTTGTCTTCAGGAGATCCGCTCGCGAGACGAACTCGTCGTGGGTGTGAATTTTGTCCATTCCAGTCGCCACGACGATGCTCGGGATTCCCATGCTGTTGAAGACATTCGCATCGCTCCCGCCGAGAGTCACACGCAACGATCCTTCCAGGCCAAGGTTCTTGGCCGCACGTTGAGCGGTTTGGATCACCGGCGCGGTTTCCTCAACAATGTAGGCGTCGTAGTGGCGACGGTGGTCAATTTTGACGGTGGTTTGAGCCTCGGTTGCAGCTTCGTCAAAGAGCTTGATCATATGATTGACCTGCTCATCGAGTTCGGCAACATCCGTGCTTCGCGCCTCCGCGCGAATGAAGACCTCAGGGCAAACGATGTTCACACCCGTGCCGCCAGAAATGATTCCCAGGTTTGACGTTGTATTCGGCGAAATCCTTCCGACCTTCATCTGAGCAATAGCGCGGGATGCAACATAAATCGCATTGATGCCCTTCTCTGGGTCTTTGCCGGCATGAGCAGGTTTGCCGTAAACCGTGATATCAAGCTTGTCGTGGAAGGCAGTGCGGTTGACAAAGGTGCCAACGGAAGGGCCAGTGTCAAGGACGAAGCCGTAGGCGAAGTTGTATTCATCCAGCTTCATAGCCGCCGCGCCCTTGAGGCCAATTTCCTCGGCGCAGCTGAAAAGAAGAAAAACATCACCATGTTCCTGGCCGTCTTCCTGGATCGCCCGAAGTGCCTCAATCGCCGGGGCCATTCCCGCCTTATCGTCAGCACCAAGAATCGTGTCGCTCGCCGAGTAGAAAACCCCATCGCGCTCTTCAATCACGAGTCCGGCAGTGGGTTCGACGGTGTCGAAGTGAGCACTGAAGAAAATTCGCGGCGCACCCGGCTTGTTGCCCGGAACCTTGACGATCAAGTTATTCGCATTTCCCCCAATCGCCTTGCCGCCCTCATCTTCCCAGCACTCCCATCCAATATCTTGGATGTATTTCTTAGTCCAGGCGACGCAGTCCTTCTCGCCAAGCGAGGGGGCGTCGATGAGGCAGAGGTCTTTAAATAGGCTGATGAGGCGGTCTTCGTTAATCACTCCCAGTTTGTACCTGGAAATGGCGTGGGCGGTATCATGTTGGTCATGGCAAGCTTTAATATCGTCGCCGAGGGATTTGGGACGTTCGCAGTGGAAGAAGGGACAAAACTCGTTCTTGCACTTGAACAAAATGGAGTGGACATCAGCCACCGATGTGGCGGTAACGCCCGTTGCACCACCTGTCGAGTCTCCTTCGCGAGTCCAGAGCCGGAGATGGGCGATAAGGAAAAAGACTGTCTCGTTGAAGACGGCGAGCTTGGAAATTTCCGACTGAGTTGCCAAATTCGAGTTGATCAGGACATGGAAGTAAAGCCGCTGATGCTGGCCTCCGAGAAAGGTTGGGATCCCGGAGTAGAGGTGGAACCATGAGCGAGATTCAAAAGCAAGTCACCGAACTCGCCCAGATGATGGAAGAGTTTGGACTTGATAAAGCAAAATTTTCGACAGCCGAAGGGACGGTCGAGTTCGACCGAAATCCACCAAGTGTTGCCGCTGCGGCAGTCGCGAGCCCCGTCGTCCCTAGTGAGCCCGCGAAGAAGGCAGCACCTGCAAGAGCGACCCCTGCGGCTCCCAAGGGAATGCCATTATCCAGCCCGATGATGGGTATCTATTACAGTTCGCCCAGCCCAGGGTCCGCCCAGTTCGTGAAGGAAGGCGACGTGATCACGGGCGGTCAAGTTGTCGGCTTGGTCGAGGCGATGAAGGTTTTCAACGAAATCACCGCGCCCATGGCAGGCACAGTATTGAAGCTGATCGCAAAGAACGGCGACCTCATCCAGCCGGGTGAGCCGCTGATGTTTATCGGGTAGTAGCACCGCTGCTGAGTAGTTCCGGCGGTCGTATCGCGCTCGCGCCTCCCCCGACTTGATTCCCTAGCCACTCTGTCGCTCATCTTGTGAGTCGGACCACTAGTCAAGGTAGTTTGGTCACATGTATTGTGAGTCGAGCCACTAATCACGGTAGTTTGGTCACATGTATTGCGAGTCGGGCCACTAATCATGGTAGTTTGGTCACTGAAAATCAAATATGAGTAGCTGGTGCGGCGCCATCAGCAATAAAACTCACGAAACAAGCGACTGAAAGGGGTTTACCAGCAATAGAACTCCTGACAAGGGTGACACGTGGACAGGATTGCGCGACGCTAATTCTTATATTGCTCGATGTGCTTGAGGCAGCAAGCTCTGACCCGGCCGCGAATGCGATTGATATACGCCGCCCGCTCCGTAACGCTGATCGCACCTCTGGCATCTAGAATGTTGAAGATGTGCGAGCACTTCAGCGCCAAATCCAACGCCGGGTAAGCCAACGATAGCGAACCTAGTTCGGCGGAAATAGATTTCTTTTCCTCTGGCGACAGTTCCCGTTTGTGGGCTGAATCAGAACTTAGAATATTCTGCTCGCGGTCATGATAAACCTCAGTCTCCACCACGCGCTTGGATTCCTTCTCTAGCATCTCGAACATTGAAAAGAGAAAATCCGTGTCCGCGACCTCGAAGTTGTAGATGTTGTGCTGCATCTCAAGCTGGAAATCGACCTCGCGGTAGGGAAGCGTCTCGGTCCACATGAGGTCCTTCCAGAATGAATTCTGGCCGTTTCGCATGAGGCACAGTCGCTCTGGGCCGTAAGTGATTTCAGCACAAACGGGATTGCACTCGATTCCGCCCATTTGTTGGAAAAAGGTGAATTGCGAGACTTCAGTGCCGTTGAGCCAGACTTCCCAGCCCACCCCGGCGGCTCCGGCGGCCTGGTCCTCCCAATCATCCTCCACCAGTCGCACATCGTTGGAATCGGTGTCAAAACCAAGGGCATCGAGAGAGCCAAGGTATAGATCCACAATATTATTGGGACTCGGCTTCATGATCACCTGATATTGGTAATACCTCTGGCTTCGCTGAGGGTTGCGCGTATACCGTCCGTCGGCAGGGCGGCGGCTTGGTTGGACATAGGCAACGTTCCACGCCTCCGGCCCGAGTACGCGAAGGGAAGTCGCAGGGTGCTTCGTGCCCGCCCCAACCTCAACATCATAGCCCTGCAAGATGGCGCAGCCTTGTGCCGACCAATATTCGTTGAGAATTTTAACTAGGTTCTGAAATGTCACCATGCCGAGCCAAGAGAGTACCCGCGCGGATACCGACAAAAACTGTCCTTCTCCCGTTGCTTCTTAGAGTCCCAGTCGAATAATTTGGAAGGGGAGGCACTCGCGGTCGTTGCAGACCTGCAGGCGCAGTTCAACTTTGCCCCGGAGATCGGCATCACCGAGGGGAAGAAGGAGGTCAAAGGTGTCGCGGATGATTTCAGGCAAGGCAAGGGAGGCGACTTCTCGACCATTCAGAGTCAGGGATAGTCCATCGACAGAGTGGACCGTCCAGCCTTGAGGGATTCTGATCCTGATTTTGGCTCGCCAGCCTTGTCCGGGCGGTCGCTCAACGTCAATCACCTCGGCCGAGGCGCGCTGGGTCACGACCACAGCGTCCTCGTGGAGGGCCATTTGCAATGCAAGGTGGAGGGACTCGGTGGCGTGCGGGATGCGGTGCATCCAGCCGCTGAGAGTGACCAGGGTTTTGGAGGCTTTTTCGGGATAACCTAAACGGATCAGGCATTGTGTAGCGATTCCGTTGGGACTTGGACAAGCGTTGTCGAGAGGGCTTTTGGAACGCCCGAAAAGTTCCTCGTGGCCCTCGTCGGTGTAAAAGAATCCGCCGTTTTCTTCATCGTAGAACTTAGAAATCATCTCTAGCCCCCAATGTTGGGCGAGGCCCTCCCATTTGGCGTTGGGCTCGACCTGGTGCATCTCAAGGGCGGCCTGCGTGAGGTAAGCGTAGTCGTCAAGGAACGCCCAACCCAGCGGCTCGCCATCAATGACTTGGTGAGGTAACTCTTCAAAATCTGTCCAGATCTGCAGAGCCTTGCGAGCGATGTCAAGACTCCGCGTTGCACCCGTAGCGGTATACCAACGGATGAGGCCGGTGATCATCAGGCCGTTCCAAGCGGCGAGGCATTTATTGTCGAGGCTGGGTCTTGGTTTCTTTTCGCGGAGGAGCAGCAGTTGACGGAGTTCTCGATGATAGGTCAGTTGTTGACCGGTCATAGGGCTCAAGTTTCTTTGCCAGGCCAGGATGTTTCGACCGGTTCGTTGTTGCGAGGCCTCATCCACAAAGTTCCCCATCTTAAGAGCTCCATAAGCGTCCAAGAATTCGCCGAAATGCTCAAGTTCCGCATGCGTCCAAGTATAAAACGTGCCCTCCTCACCTTCGCTGTCCGCGTCCAGTCCTGAGAAGAAAAGTCCCTCAGAGCTAGTCATTTCTCGCTCGATCCAATCGACAATCCCTTGACCTGTGCACCTGAACAAAGGATCGTCGTCCAGGCTCGCCATCAATGAGTAGGTGCTCAGCAGTTGGGCATTATCATAAAGTGTTTTCTCGAAATGGGGTAAGAGCCAAACGTTATCGGTAGAGTATCGGTGAAAACCACCACCCACAATATCATGAATCCCGCCCAAAGCCATCTTTTGCAAGGTCAGCCTCGCCATCGCAAATGCTTCGGTCGCAAGGGGGCGTTTGGTTTGGCTGTAGCTGAGCAGGAATTCAAGCGCAGTATGTGGCGGGAACTTGGGAGCGTTGCCGAAACCACCCTCCTCCTCGTCAAATTCATCTTGAAGCGCATATACAGCATCATCCAGCATCGCCCAATCCAACTCGCCGGAGAAGGGCTCCATCTCCCGAGCCATCGCGGCGCGCATGGCGTTTTCGAATTCTGTGGCAGCCTTTTCGACCTCATCGCGGACGTGTTGGTATGCCTCCAAGATTTGCCGACAAAGGTCACGAAAACCGGGGATATGCCCGTGAGTAGAGGGTGGAAAGTACGTCCCAGCGAAGAATGGGCGGCGATCAGGGAGCAAGAAAAGCGTCATAGGCCAGCCCCCTCGTCCGGAGGAGAGTTGGACGGCGGTCATGTAGGTCTCGTCCACGTCGGGGCGTTCTTCTCGGTCCAGTTTTATGCACACAAAGTTATCGTTGAGGAATTGCGCAACGTTCTCGTCTTCGAAGGATTCGTGCGCCATAACATGGCACCAATGGCAGGTGCTATATCCAACGCTCAGAAACACAGGCTTATTCTCAATAAGCGCCCGCTCAAACGCCTCATCCCCCCACGGCCACCAGTGGATGGGGTTGTCTTTGTGCTGGAGTAGGTACGGAGATTTACTTTCGGAAAGACGATTCATGCGAGTTGCCCTTATTTTGACCGGTTCCAGCGGGTAGCCTCAGAGCATGCGAGTTTTTGTTGCGGTGGCATTTCTTCCGGCGGTTGTTTTTGGTCAGCAATTTACGTGGGGTCTAGGGATTCCGGTTCCTGGAAACGCCCGGACGCCGATTCGGATTGATCCGGTCGAATATGCCCTGCTCACCGGCCACACCGCCCCCTTCGTCGAGGGCGAGCAGATTGGGGCGAACAAGTGGACTACAGTGGTTCCGAACAAGGAAGGAAACTATTCGGGAGGGATTTTCAACGGCGGGTATGCGCAATTCACCATCGAGAGCGCAACCGAGCAGGTGAAGTTCCTGGAGGCAAGCGGGCATAACATGGTCTATGTAAACGGCGAGCCGAGAGTCGGCGATCCGTACTCTTATGGCTATGTGTCGCTGCCAGTTTTGCTCAAGAAGGGGACAAATACCTTCCTGTTCTCAGTGGGGCGCGGTAGTTTGAAGGCGAATTTGGTGGATGTGGCGAAGCCGGTGTCTTTTGATTTGCGGGATACGACTTTGCCAGATGCAAAAAAGGGCACGAATGAAAGTTCTTGGGCATCTGTGATGGTACGAAACTCAACTGCAGAAACTTTAACGGGCCTCACAATTGAGGGGGTTTCCTCTGTGGGACCTTGTTTTGCAAAACTCGGAAACATCTCGCCGTTTTCCGTTCGAAAATCGCAGTTTGTGGTGCCACTGGGAGGTGACGGAAGAATTGAACTTACGCTCAAAAAAGGCACCCAAACATTAGACACCACTGAGGTTCAACTCGGAGTCAAAAAGCCATTGGAGACGCACAAGGTCACTTTTCGAAGCAAGATTGACGGCTCCATTCAGTACTATGGCGTAAATCCGAGCCAGAAACCCGATACCGGTCAAGCACTTTTCCTAAGCCTCCATGGCGCAAGCGTGGAAGGAATCGGCCAGGCCCAAGCCTACGGTCCGAAAGACTGGGGAACGCTAGTCGCGGCAACCAACCGGAGACCCTACGGCTTTGATTGGGAGGAAGTTGGGCGGCTTGATGCCCTCGAAGTGCTCAGCGATGCGAAGGAGAGATTCAAGCCCGATCCTCAGAAGGTCTATCTCACTGGGCATTCCATGGGCGGGCACGGCACTTGGCAGATTGGCGCGCACTATCCCGACAAGTTCGCCGCGATTGCGCCGAGTGCGGGATGGATCAGCTTTTGGACCTATGCCGGAGGCGCAAAATATCCCAATCCAAGCCCGGTTGAGCAGATGCTTTTGCGGGCGATGTCGCCGAGCGACACGCTTGCGTTGAAGCAAAATTTCGCCCAGCAGGGCATCTTCGTCCTGCACGGCGACGCCGATGACAATGTCCCCGTCAGCGAGGCGCGGACGATGCGCAAGGAGTTGGAGCCTTTCCACAAAGACCTGCATTGGTTCGAGCAACCCGGTGCGGGCCACTGGTGGGATGCCGATCCTGCCCCGGGGGCAGACGCAGTTGATTACAAGGGCATCTTTGACCTCTTCAAGGATCGCAAGATTCCTCTGGACAGCCAGGTCAGCGACCTCCAGTTTGCGACTTCCAGCCCTTCGGTAAGCGCGAAGTGCCACTGGGCGACGATTGAGCAGCAGGTGATTCCATACACGCGAAGTTCGCTGGACCTCCATCGATCTAAGGGTTCGATCACGGGAACGACGGATAACGTTGCTCGCATGACATTAACCCTTTCTGAACCGATGACCCTTACACTGGACGGAAACGAACTTTCCGCCAAGAAGGGTCAGGTGTTCCTAGAAAAGGTCATCTCAGGTTGGAAGATCAACTCCAAGCCAACTCCCGCAAGCCAGAAGAATCCCGTGCGCGGTGGGACAATAAAGAGCATCTTCGACCATGGCGTGGTGTTCGTGTACGGCACTCGCGGCAAAGATGCCCAGTGGGCGCAGAACGCGGCGCGGTTCCAGGCGGAGCAGTTTTGGTATCGCGGCAACAGTTCTGTGGAAATATATAACGACAAAGAATTTCTAAGTAAGGACTTGAAAGATCATAATGTGGTGTTGTTCGGCGGAATTGGCACAAACGCGGTCGCCGACAAGTGGAAGGGGCAGGTCCCGACCCCGCCAGGTGACGCGGTGATGATGATTCGTCCGCGGCCTGATAGCAACATCGCCTCTTTCGTGCTTCTTTCCGGGCCGATGACGGACCGCATGCCCTTCTTCTCATCGGGCGCCTCGATGCCGGACTACATGGTTCTTAGCAAAGAGACTTTGCTGAAAGGCACTAAAGCCGTGGTCGCGGCAGGGTTCTTTACGAACGACTGGAAGGTGTCGGTGGCACCGGAGTTCATGGCGAGGTCGAAGTAGGCTGACTCTAGAGCCAGCCTACATCAACTTCCGGTCTTGCCCCTTCGCCAGGAACGTCCGAGCCAAGAAATAAGGGTTGCCGTAGACGTAGCGCATAAACATTCGCTTGGGCTCCAGCGATAGCCGATACAACCATTCCATTCCAGTAGCGCGGAAGATCTTCGGCGCACGGGGTTTTACGCCTGAAAAGAAGTCAAACATCCCGCCGCAGGTAACTTGCACTTTGACGTTCATCTCCGCGCGGTGCTTAATCATAAAGGCCTCTTGCTTCGGCTGGCCGAGGGCGCACATTAAGATGTCGGCGCCGGAGTCTTGGATCTTTGGCAGCGCATCCTTTTCCCAATCACAGTAGCCATTTTGCCGCCCGAGGATCTTGAGGTTCGGATATTTTGCCGAGATAATCTCGACCGCTTTCGCGTTCACTTCTTCTTTCGCGCCAAAGAAGAAGGCAGTTTGCTGCAGGTCCTCGCTAAAAAGCTTCGGCATCAGATCGGTTCCGGCAAAGTTGTAGGGCATCTCGACTCCGCGCCACTTGGAGGCGATTCGGATACCGACGCCGTCGTTCACCCAGACATCGCACTGGATCAGTTGGTCATAAACCGCCTTGTCCCAGAGCATCAGATTGATCGTGTTTGGGTTCGCGAGACAGAGGATTTGCCCGGATCGCTCCTCGCTCTCAATGACGCCTTTCCACCACGAAAAAAACTCGTCGTAGGACGGATTCCAGAACGGAACTCCGCAGATAAAGACGTCTTTAGTGGGCTGTGAACTCATGAATGGGTCTATTTTGGCGCAAATGACCTGCCCCGGGTACGGAGGAAGCCGAAATTCAGTCCAAACGTCCGCAAGAAGCCCTTTCCACAATCTCCATCGGAATCACCGCTTGACGGGTCGGGAGTTGGTGGTTTTCTATGCGGCTCATGAGCCATTCCCAGGTTTGATCCAGAATGCCAGCATTCGGCACTTTCAGAGTGGTCAGCGGAATGATGCAGTCAGATGCCTCGGGCGAGTCACCAAAACCGATTACCCATGTATCTTCCGGTACTTTCGCTCCGCCGGAAAGCAGAGCGCGCGTCGCGCCGATGGCGATTTGATCAGTAAAGCCGAAGACTGTTTCCGGCAAACCCTTTTCGGCAATGTACAGACGCATGGCTTGTTCCGCGGCCTCGCTCGTTTCCCCGGCAACCTCCAAGATCACCGGTTTGAGGCCGGCGTTTTGCATGGCTTCGGTGTAGCCACGCCGGCGTTGCTCGCGGGGATAATCGCGGATAACCCAGTCGGGTGAGAGGTGAACGATGTCCGTCCGCCCGGCGGCAATGACTCTATTGATCGTCTCCAGAGCGCATTCGTAAACATTCCAAGCCACCGAATCGGCGTTGGCGAACTCTTCGTAGCCAAGAACTATAACCGGGACGTTGTCATTGGTCTTATCCTCCCGGAATCGGTTGATTGCCTTGCCGGAGTCAATAGCGATGACTCCGTCGACCGGCCAAAAGTTAGGAGGTTTGCCTTCCGCGCCATAAGCCATGGTCCGGTCCAAGCCGATGATCATCACGTCATACTCGTTCTGTCGGGCGCGCTCACAGATCGCGTGAAGCATTCTAACGCTGTTGTTGGTCGGGCGATCGAGGCTCACCCAAACCCCGATGACGTGGCTTCTGCCCGTCTTCATCGCTTGCGCCATGCGATTGGGACGGTAGCCCACCTTCTCGGCAGCTTCTCGAATGCGCTGACGAGTGGTCTCAGGGATGCGGACCGCTTGGTTCCCGGAAAGAGTGTGGGACACCGACTGCACGGAGCAGCCCGCTTCTTTCGCCACGTCCATCAACGTGACCCGTTTTGGCATAGAATTCCCTTTTCCCATCAGCAAATGATGTTGTATTGTAGCCTAATTGGCAATTGTTGAATCTAATGGCGTTCGGGGGTTAGTCTCGCCGAGAAATCCACCCCGTGTCGATGCCACGTGCCATGAGTAGTTCTGAGAGTTGCCCTACATGCACACCAAGATGGCGCACGTTCAGGATTTGGTGGTCCAGCTTGGGAATGCTGTACCAGGAAAAGCCGGACTGGTCAGAATCCAGATCAACCAATTCCACCCAGCCGTCCACGCCTGCCTCAACCATGCCCAGATATTCGAGCATCTGTGCCTGCGAATAGGTAGTTTCCACCGGCGGCACCCCCTCCTCATCATCGTCCCAGAGAATTCTGGCTTGGCTCTGGTTTAGCTCCCAAGGCACAAAGGCCGCCTCTTCGGTCATCAGATAGAGGTGTGTGCAAAAGAGCGTGTGATAGGCGATTCGCCAGAAAGTGCGGGGATGCTCCCCCGCCGACCACATATCCTCCGGGCAAACCTCAATGCATTCGCGCAGCATCGCCAGCCCTGCCTTGTATTGCCCTTTCAGAGCGCGCTTGATTTCCATGCGCAGAATGCTACCCGCCGGAGATTACTTTCGGCGTCTTCGCATCACGAGTCCACCGAGGCCGAGTGCGAGAAGAGAGCTTGGCTCTGGGGCTACGATGTTCGCGATCTGGAAGGTGTTGTTCGGGCGAGGCGCAAACGTCCCACCAGGGGTGTTGATCGTATACTCTTCACCGGCCAGGGATTGGTTGAATAGATTGAACCTCCTAATGCGGGAAAGAGTGGAAGTTGTCGCATCTTGGCCATAAAAGAACCAACCAGCATGAGCTGTCACGGCGGCGGGCATTACATTCGTCGTGACGTATCCGGCCAATGGGCTCGTGGTAACCGTGCTGCTGGATAGTTGCCCAGTTGCCGTGAGCGACATACGGCCATAGCTGACCGCTCCCGCACTGAGGTACGAGAAGACCATTTGTTGCGCTGACGTGAATGTGTTCTGAGCTGCCGCGGCCTTGCCGATCTGAGTACCGGTGGCGATGGTCGTCGTGGTTAGCAGTGTTCCAAGTGTGCCGGTAGTAATGTCCAGCGATTGGATGCAAAGTGCCTTGGTCGTGGTGTTCATCCCTATGGCATGGACGGTCGTGCCGAAAGAGCACCCGGAAAGCCAATCAACTCCAGTGGCAAGATTATTGAGACTCATGAACGCTCCCGTTGCGATGTCGTACTTTCGGATAGCCGTAGTCGAGACCGTGAACAACGCACCGCCGATGAGTTCCAAAGCTCGAGTATTTGTATTTGTACTCATCATCCCTCGACTTTCCCCTGTGCTGTAATTGTGCACAAAGCAACCGCTTCCGGATTCGGCAGTGAGGTACGAAAGCCCATTTGTGTCCGCCGCAACGGTGTATCTGGTGGAGTCACCGTAGTAACTTCCCAGGGTCACGTTGTTCACCGGATCGTGGCGATATATTCGCCCGTCGGTTCCCGGCAAAAGCATCAGGTCATAGGAGGCAGAGGCTAAGGCGCAACCACCGACGAGGGACACAACGGAAAGCAATTTGAAGCAATACATCCTAAAACTATATCAGATGGTTTACTGGATACGTACAGGTAGTAATAACAGGTTTTGCTGGAACTTTCCCACTCCAGTGATTCGTCCAGACTCTGACCACACGGCAAGGATGAACCGAACTTCGTTGTGTCTTACGCCGCGACCTGCACCACACCGATCGGGATAACCCCTGTCGACTGCCCCGTCGCGATACAAACAAAGCGAAACGCCACCGCTACAAACCGTGTCAGAACCTGAAAGTCCGCCGTCAACGAACCCGTCGCAAAAACGTGGAACCCAGCTGTGCGGTAGTGTCCATCGCGCGGCTTTCGGTTTGCGGAGGTCAAGGGTTGGAGAAGGCTCTCGCAGGCCATGCCGGTCGCGTTGGGTTGGGATGCGGTGAGTCGGACAACGCCCGGTGCAGGCGAACTGGGCACCAAAATAATGTTGTCGCCGACCGTCGGACTCTGGGGAGGAGTTAGCGGGATTTGGAGTTCATTGGCAGAGCCCGTGAGGCCGTCTTGGGCCTGCAACCACTTCGTCGCAAAGCCCGTAAAAATCGCGCTCGCGCTGAGTTGCGACAGCCCAAAACTAAACCGCGCGACCAAATTATATCGGTCGGCGAATTGATCCCACTCCTGGATTTGCGGCAAGGAAAGCCGGTGCAAAGCACGATTCGCCGCCGCCATCCGCGCCCGAACCGCCATCTGTGCGGGTGTCTGAGGGTCGCGAGGTACAGCAGTTCCTTAGGGCATATCGCGGTCGTTTTCTGGCCGTACGATGCCCGCGCTCAACGGACACCCTAGGTACAGCCTTCGTACAACCTAGGAACCACCGGTGTTGCGTCGGACTAACGGTGCTCCCAGCGTCTCGCAGTGACCTGCTTTGGGTTCTCTAACTTCTTCCGAGGGCAGAAATCCGGGCAACACCTCTCTTTACAGGTAATTATATCGCTCGGTTTCGACAGTTTTCTGATATAGTTAATTGTGCGAATAGTTCCTTTGGTTTTGTTAGTGTCTTTGTCCTCCGCCGCGCGAGCGTCTTTTGAGCTGGTTTTGGCTTTGGATGCTACGAACCAATATTGCGACCAGTAGCATTGCCTCCTTCAATTACAATACGGGTGAACTGGTGGGTGAAGTGAGTGTGGGCGCAGTAAGCTATCCGCTACTGGGGATTACGAGTGCCGGCAACTTTCTGCTGGGCGACTACTCTACGCCTTTGCTTAGGAACTACAATTCGGCGGGTACCCTGATTTCCACTTTTACACCTCCGGCGGGTGCAGCTACGGTGAGGGCGATTGGTCAAGCTCCCGATGGCAATATCTTCGTGGCATTTGGCGGCACCAATGCTATCACCAAGTACACGTCCAGCGGAGTATTAGTCGGCAACGTTGCGACGGGGATCTCCGGACTGGGTGATTCGAGGCAGATGGTATTCCAGGGCAATCAGGTAGTCCTAGCGCTGGGGAACTCGGGCAAATGGGGACGGTTTGATTACACTGCCACAGCGTGGACGAACTACTCGGAAGTAAGCGTGCCTTCAAGTTTTGTGTACGGCGCCGCAGCAGGACACTTTAACACAATTTATTCGGGCGGATATCTTGCGGGCCCAGTCTCGATCATTAACTCGTACCACCGGTCGACTGGGGTCCAAAGGTCCACATTTACAATCCCTGGCACGCTGGCGATCACGAGTATTGCCTGCGTCGTGGCCCCTGAGCCATCAGGCTTGGCATTCCTTGGGTTAGCGTCGTTGGTGTTTTTGCGCCGCAAGCGGTAGGGTTGGGTATGATCCGCCTTAGGCGTGAAGAGTTTCCCCATTGTGTCGTGGCTATTGAAGTGGTGCGGCATTGGAGCTTGGGTAGGCCTGCTGTCAGGTCTGGCCTCGGCAGGGTTCCTTTGGCTTCTTGAAGTAGCCACTCGCCAGCGCGGCGAGACTCCTTGGCTCCTTTACTTTTTACCGCTCGCGGGGGCGGGGATCGGGTGGCTTTATCACCATCACGGCAAGGAAGCCGCGGGTGGGAATAACCTTTTGCTGGAGCGGATCCACGATCCCAGTGAGTCCGTGCCGTTCCGAATGGCTCCCTTGATTCTATTCACGACGATCGTGACTCACCTCTTCGGTGGCTCCGCCGGACGCGAAGGGACGGCGGTGCAGATGGGAGGGTCGCTTGCCGATCTCGCGGTTATCCCCTTGAAACTGTCCGCAGACGACCGCAGGTTGCTCTTAATGGCAGGGATTGCGGCGGGGTTTGGCTCGGTCTTCGGCACTCCCATCGCGGGTGCGATCTTTGGGATCGAGGTCATCAAGGGTGCGCCGATTCGGTGGAATGCCGTGGTGCCTTCCTTAATGGCAAGCTTTGTCGGCGACTTTGCCTGCCGAGCAACAGGAATTCAGCACCTCTTGTTGCCCCGAGGCTTTGACTGGGAGGTGCGTCCGACCGTCATTCTCTGGTCCCTACTCGCAGGGGTTGTATTCGCAGTAGCAAGCATGGGATTTGTCGAACTAGCGCATCGCCTAGGGCGGTTCGGAACCAACGCAAAGGGCAGTTATTGGATTCGCCCTGCCGCGGGAGGGCTGGTCATCATTGGGTTGACGCTCGCGGTGGGTGACCAAGGCTACAACGGGCTGAGCCTTCCCCTTATCCTGCGTTCGTTTAGCGCCGAGAGTCTGCCCCTCTACGGGTTTCTACTCAAGCTACTTTTTACGGCAGTGACCCTGGGAGCGGGCTTTAAGGGCGGGGAAGTCACCCCGCTGTTTTGCATCGGGGCACTGATCGGGAACGCGTTTGCCGCAGTGACTCACCAGAGCACCGTCCTATTCTCGGCGTTGGGATTCGTGGCTGTCTTTTCCGCCGCGGCAAACACTCCGGTCGCGTGCGTCGCGCTGGGAATGGAGCTTTTTGGACCGCAAATCGCTCTTCCGCTGGCCGTGGTTTGTTTCGTTGGAGGGTGGGCAAGCGGTAAAGGTGGCATCTATCCCGCCCAATATCCACTTTTGAGAACTTTCTTTTGAGTCTGGATGTACGACAGTCTACAGATCAACGACTTAGTGATCAGTTTTTGTTCCGGTGAGCAGGCAGAATAGAGTTACTCTGGACTGGACCCAAAGTGGTCATTGCTCTCCCCTTGATTGCGGAGGGTCCACTCTGAAGAGTCAGGATAAATATCCGCCCTGCACCCGAAATCTTCCCCGGCCCAACTTTGAGATGGCACCGTCTCGCACCAAAACCCGCAGGTTGTGATTGACCGAGCCGCGAGAGCAACCCAAGAGTTCCGCCATCTTCACCTGGGAGAGCCCAACGTGTGCCACGCCCGCTTCGTCGGCCTTACTTCGCACGAAATCAAGAAGTCTTTGCTCGATAGTTGTGGCACGACGATCCACAATTATTTTCGCAAGGTCCCGCACACGCTCAGCGAGACTCTCCATGAGAAGGTGCCGGATTTGCGGATCGTCCATGACGTGGTTCTGGAAGTTGTCTCGACTGAGGGCGAGAGTGCGTAATTTTGTGGCGGCTATTGCCGTGGCAGGTTGCGGCGTATTCTCAATCATGGCGATATCCCCCAGCGTTTTAAGAGGACCGCGCAACAAGACAAATTCTGATTCTCCGCTTTCGGAGCGCATTTCGACTTTAGCCTGGCCGGAGAGAACAAAGTACACCCATTCGGCTTCGTCACCTTCCCGAAAGATCAGATCTCCGGCTGCAAAGGATTTACGTGTGCAGAGCGCACCAATCTGAGTGAGTCGGGTTTGACCCAGCTCGGCGAAGATCAGTATCTGCGCAAGGTATTCGGCATTGCTTCGCAGTCTAGCCATGGCAGTTGTTCACAGTGCTTTATACCTTTAAACGTCGAAGTCTAAGATTCATCTCACAAGACGCTTTTTGTGATCGATGCCGCTTCCCGCAACTCCGCCTCGGAGTTCAGGATGTCGGGTCCGAAACGGATAAAGGTTCCCCGTGAGTCAACGTTTACTCCAGCCGCTTTGAGTGCCCTGGTGACGGCACCAGCGTTTCTATGTAGTAACCACGCAAACGCTCCTCCGTGGTCAGGGTCATCGTAGCCGTTTGCGTCGATGCCATTATCTCTAAATGCTTGATAGAGCGACTGTTGCTGACTTAGGTTGTACTCGCGCAATCTGTGGACACCCAGTTCCAGCGTGAGTTCCAGACCAGCGCGAGCTTGATAAAGGGTGAGAACGGGCGGGGTGGATTCGAGCCAGGCGTCGCCGGTCGAACTGAGTTCCGGCTCATCTGGGCGCTCGTAGCCGAACGGGTTCTTCTTGGCAAACCAGCCCGTATCGAGAGTTCGGAGGCCGAGGTGTCGGGGGTGAATGGCGAGCCAGCAAGCACCGGGGCCTCCCCGTGTGTACTTGTACGAACCGCCGATCATAAAGTCGGCGTCCAGTTCTTCCATGTCGATTGGGATGACTCCCGCCGCGTGGTAAGCGTCGATGAGAACGAGTGCGCCAATGGCGTGGGCGGCGGCGATGACTTCGCGAATACCGCTGCACACATCTCCCATGGTGAATGAGATTAAGGAAATCACGACAAGGTCAATGCCCGGCTTGATAAGGTCTATCACATCTACTGAATAGGTTATTGGGTGGTCGGTTCTCCCGGCCCAACTCACTTCTGCTCGTCCCTTTTTGGTATAGGTCTTCAAGATGTGGTCGATGCTGTCGAACTCCGTCCGAGTTGACACCACCCGGACTGGACGGGTAGAGCCATCCACAGGTAGAGCATTCAAAACCGCACGCAAACCCTGGCCCGCGGAGGTCTTCGGCACCACCGTAGTAGGGTCAGAAAGTCCGATCAGCTGAGCGATTTGAGCACGAAAGGAAGCAATTTCCCCCGACCAAGCATCGGAATCCCACGCCCCATCCATCCGCGTGTACCAAACATCCAGGCCTTCGGCAACGTCCACCGCCATCTGATCGAGAGGCCGTCCGAGAGAGTGATT
>JAIOPU010000185.1 GCA_021413725.1 Armatimonadota bacterium
ACGGGGGAAGAAGCGGTGTCGGTTTTGCTCACGGTCGGCTTGAGAGCGCCTCGCGGCAAGTTGCCGACCGTCTGATCCACTTTGGATCGCACATCGTTGAGGGCGTTGTTCATGTTGGTGCCGATATCGAATCGGCAGACCACGATGGAGACGCCTTCTTGCGAGATCGCGGTGACCTCGTACATCCCGTTGACTCCCGAAACAGCCTCCTCGATTTTGCGCGAAACGAGGGTATTCATTTCGTCGGGTCCGGCACCGGGATAGGTCGTCGTGACTTGGACAACGCCAAATTCGACTTCAGGATTCTCTTCCACTCTCATGCTTTTCAGGGCATTGTTGCCTAGCAAGAAGCAGGCAAACATGACCATGAAGATCAGCACGGGGCGAGTTAAAGCAAGTTTTGTTAGACCCATTTATTTCTTGTTGTCGATCCGGATTCCAGTTCCGTTGCTGACTTTGTCTTGTCCAGAGACAATGACATCCGCGTTGGGGTCGAGGCCGATGACCTCGATCAGATCACTCTGTTGGATGCCTTTTTTGACGGTGACTTTCTTGGCCTTCGCGCCATCCGCGACCATGACGTAGCTCTCTTGGCCGTCCGCCATGATCGCGCTTCGGGGAAGCGTGAGTGCGCCAGGTATGACCCTCGTCTCAATCTGTCCGAGCGCAAACATTCCGGGCTTTATCGCCGGATTCGGCGTCATTAGCTGGATTTTTACTTTAAAAACTCGCCCTACGGAGGAGCCTATCGGGTTGAAAGATTTCACCTGTCCGGGAAATTTTTGATTAGGAAATGCATCTAGCTTTATGGACACGGGGGAGCCGATAGTCACCTTTGAGAGCTTGGTCTCGGGTACTTCTCCCTCGAAGTAGATGCCATCTTGGCCGATGACCCTCGCTATGGGCGTTCCGGGGGCAACGACAGTTCCGGCCTGGAGCGGCTTGCCGCTGATTTGACCTGAGAATGGTGAGCGGATTGAGGTGTCGGTGAGACCCTGGCGGGCAAGCGAAACAGCCTCCTCAGCGGAAGCGACATTGGATCGCGCTGACTCGACTCGCATTTGTAATTGGGGGTCGAGTTGTTGCGCGGCCTGGGCGTTACGGAGGGCTTCCTCAGCGGCTCGAACTTGTTGCTGTGCGACGGTGATGTCCTCAGAACGTGCTCCGCTTTGTTGGATTCTTTGGAGTTCTAGGGTGTTTTGGTAGTTTGCGAGGGCGTTGGCGTAAGCGGTTTCAAACTGCTCAACTTCCTGCTTGCTGACAGCGCCTTCGGCGAACAGAGCCCGGTATCTTTCAAGAGTCTTGCGGGCGTTTTCCATTGCGACTTTGGCGGCGTCGACTTGAGCTTTAATTTGAAGTCTTTGCTCAGGGCGGTCGCCTTTGACAGTTCGTGCGAGTGAAGCTTTCGCTTGATTGAGCTGGGCTTGGGCGGCGCGAACGCTGCTCGATGTTCGACGCGGGCCGACAGTGGCCTCATTCATCGCCTGTTGCAGTTGGGAGGTTGCACCTCGGAGTCCGGCGAGGGCTTGTCTCAGTCGGATGTTCCCCTCAGTCGTTTCTTGCTCGGCAACGACTTGGCCCGCGCGGACAGTGTCGCCGTCGCGGACGTATACGACGGTCAGTCGTCCGCCAAGTTTGGCGGAGACTTGTGTGTCATCGCCTGAGGCGATTTGACCCGTGATGTCGAGAACTTCCGCGAGGTCACGGCTCTCCGGCTTGCGAGTCAGAACGGGGATCGTGGGGTCTTTGACGAGTTTTTCGGTGCGGGCGGCTTGGGCCTGTTGTTCCCGGTTGACGCAACCTGTGGTCACAAGTCCTAGGGTCGAAAAGACGAGAATGATTGCGAGAGACTTCATGGCTTTTGGATGGGTTGGGGTTGGGCGCCTTCTTGGGCGGGAAAAGCGTCGTCGCCCGTTGCTTGCTGCAATTGGGCATATGCGGTGAGATAATCGTATTCGGCCTGGGCAAACCCGGATCGGGCTCGCGTGAGCGATTCTTGGGAGGTTGTCACGTCGAGGACGGTGCCGAGTCCGTTCTGGAATCGCACGTTGGCAAGCCTGTATGCTTCCTTGGCCGAGACTAAGCCGACTCTAGCGAACTCGACTTGTTGCAAAGCGGAAGATAGATTCAGAGTCGCCTGGCGAACTTGGAGAGCAATGGAGTCGGCGAGTTGGGCTCGTTGAAGCTTCGCGGTGTCAACATCCTTCTTTGCAAGAGCAATGTTGGTTTTCGTAACGCCACCATCAAGGATGGGGACATTGACTTGGAATTGGAGAAAAGAGCTTGCCGCGCTCTGGAATTGCGAAGGGCTCAGGTTTCGGCTATGAATCAACGCGATCGAACCGCTTGGAGCAAGTCCAAAGTCCTCGACTCGCTTCGCGAATTCGAGTTGCTCGATCCGGAAATTCACACTCTTATACTCAGGGCGGTTTGCGATAGCGTACTCGGTCAACTGCTTGAGGTCGGTTCGCGCCGGAAAGAATGTTCTAATCTCGCTCAAGTCGAAGTCGGTCTCGACTGGTCTTTGAAGAAAATTGTTTAGGTTGCTTTTAGTCAGTTGGAACTGATTTTTTGAATTTTCAAGGGTCGTTTTGGCTTGGGTCGCCTCGGTTTCAAATCTCAGAAGGTCGAAATTAGAAAAGACTCCCTGATCGTTCTTGAGCTTTGCGACTCTAAGCCGCTCTGTTGTGGACATCACCGTTTCTTCTGCGATTTCAACCTGCCAACGGGCGCGGATGGACGTGAGAAAGGCGGTTCGCACTTGAGCTTTGAGCGTGTTGATTTGAGCGTTGAGGGTCTCGGTGGCGGCTTTAACGGCGCTCTTTCCGCTCTTGACTGCGAGTCTATTCGCCGGGGAGAAGTCGATGGCTTGGCTCAGCGTCGCAGCGACAGTTTTGGAATCAATGCTACTCGCGCCCTGAAAGCTTGCAGGCTTCTCGGCGTACCGGGTGTAGGTCCCTTGAACGTTAAGTTTGAATCCGAGTGAGGACAGAAGTTGCTTCAACTGGTCCTTGGTGCGGAGTTCGGCAATCTGAGTAATCTGGACCCCATAGTTATTTTTGACCGCGATGTTTACCGCTTCATCAATGGATAACTTATCTGGGGCAGCTTGCACCATTGTCAGAGCGGCCGTCAAGATGGTCGCAATGGGAATACTCATTCAGCCTCCAAAGACTCAGCCATTTCGACGGACTGCGCAAACTCTTCCATAAACATTTTCATCTTGTCTAGTTTAGTGATTACTAGCGCGTCCCATACTTTATGTCGCATAACCAGGACTTTATCCCCAGGTTTGAAGCCCAGTTCCTCCCGGGCCTCCGCAGGTATGACGAGTTGGCCCCGCTCCCCAATGGTTGCGGAACCGTAGAAACACTCATCCAGGGTCTTTTTGTCAGGACTCATCACTTTTCACGAATCTATACTATATCATACATTTCATACTTATGCACACACGAAACAAAATAGCCCTCTCTGCGACAGAGAGGGCTATTTGGAGTCTAAGTTTGCTTAGATTCGGACTTTGCCTTGTACTGGCTGGACCGCACTGACATCGAGGAACTTCTCCATCAACGCAATTCGACCCTTTTCGGCAGAATCAGGGCAACCATAGAAACTATACTTGCCGCCCGCAAAGACCTTGAACTTGGCCATTTCGCCGGGAGCATTGCAGCAGCCTTTCATGCTGTTTGCAGTGGCCTTCTTTGCCATTTTCATGCAGCAAGCATCTTTGCCAGCCTTGGCTGATTTCTTGCAGTCGTCTGCGAATGCAGGGGCGATGGCAACGGCGATAACGATGAGTGAGAGTAGATTTTTCATTTTTCTTTTCCTTGCTATACGTTCACTGGAGCCTTGGCCCCCTTCAAAACTGTTTCTCGAAGCTGGTCGGCGACATCGGTCTTTTCCCACGCAAAGGCGGGGTTTCCAAAGTGGCCATTCTTCGCGGTCTGCAAATAGCGCTGCCTTTTTAGGTTTAGCGTTTTTGCGATACCTCCGGGGGACATGTCGAAAGTTGATCGAACGCCAGCGACAATTGCCTCTCGGTCAACCTTTTCGGTTCCGTAAGTGTCGATGTGCAGGGACACTGGCTGGGCAACACCAATGGCGTATGCCACCGCAATCTGAACCTTGTCGGCGAGCCCGGCGGCAACAATATTTTTCGAAACATATCGAGCCATGTAGGCTGCGGATCGGTCTACCTTTGTGGGATCTTTCCCTGAGAACGCTCCTCCACCGTGAGGGCACATTCCCCCGTAGGTATCAACAATAATCTTTCGACCTGTAACACCGGTATCACCCTGCGGACCGCCGATAACGAAGATGCCGGTTGGGTTGATGTGGCGAATAATATCTCCATCCACGTATTGCCCGTATTGTTCCAGAACCGGGCCGATGACGTACTCTTCGACGATGTGCGTGATTGCTTCGTGATCCAATTTAGGCGAGTGCTGGCTTGAAAGAACGATCGTATCGATCTTCTTAGGAACTCCATCTTCGTAAATTACGGACACTTGGCTTTTGGCGTCAGGTCGCAAACCGAGACTTGGATGAGCTTTTCTCACCTCCGCAATTTTCCGCGTCAAGGCATGAGCGATAGAAATCGGCAAAGGCATCAATTCGGGGGTCTCTCGCGAGGCCATTCCAAACATCATGCCTTGGTCGCCAGCACCGCCGCGGTCGACACCAACGGCAATATCCGGGGATTGCTCTTGAATTGCGACCATGACGCCGCAGGTGTTTCCGTCTAGCCCGAGTTCGGTGTCGGTATAACCGACCTCATTGATCGTGTCTCGAACTACGCGAGCAACATCGATATAGCCATCCACGGTGACCTCCCCGGCCACAACGGCAAGACCTCTTGTCAGAAGGGTTTCAATCGCGACACGAGCATTTTCGTCCTGCGCAAGGCACTCGTCCAACAAAGCGTCGGAAATCTGATCAGCGAGTTTGTCGGGATGGCCTTCGCTCACTGACTCAGATGTAAAAACTTGAAAATTGTCCATTTCTATTCCCATTATTGTACCTTTGCGGCTCCCCTGCGATAACCATACTTTTACTGGGGCTGCTACTCGCACTTGCAACAGAGACCGGAGCGTTCTATCGCTGCAAAATGGCTGAGTTCGACATCGGTACTCAAGTAGCCCGGCTTAACCGGCTCGACCCTAAGGAGGTCGGTGCTCAGGTATTTCTTGTTGTCGTCGCAGAAAATGGTGGCGACAACAGCGTCTGGGCCGAGTTGCTCTTGGACCTTAAGCGCGGCCAAGAAGTTTGCGCCAGAAGAAATCCCGACGGCGAGACCGAGGCTGGCCAATTTTTGGGCGAGGATGATCGCATCACCATCGGATACGTCGATAACCTCGTCAAGCTGATCGAGCTTTACGATCATGGGTATGAATTCGTCCGAGACGCCTTGGATTCGGTGGCTTCCGACTTTGCACCCTGTTTTTAAGGTGGGGGACTCGGCGGGTTCCATAGGGTGGATTTTGACTCCCGGATGGACTGAGCGGAGGTAGTGTCCGACCCCCATGATTGTGCCCCCGGTGCCGACCCCGGCGACAAATGCGTCGGGCTTGAGGCCGATTGATTTGAGTTGAGTCCAGATTTCGGGTCCGGTCGTCATTTCGTGGGCTTCGCAATTCGCGCAGTTTGAAAATTGGCACGGCAGAAAGACATCGCCACGCTTTTCACGGAGTTCTTCGGTTGCCCCGATACTACCTAGAAAACCGCCTTGCTCCTTGCTGATCGGGATGACTTCTGCGCCAAAGCTCTGAATCAACTTCACGCGTTCCATGCTCATCCAATCCGGCATGAAGATCACGACGGGGTGGCCGAGGGCGCGCCCGAAGGCCGCAAAGGCGATCCCTGTGTTACCACTGGTCGCCTCCGCGATGGTTTCTCCGGGTTTGATTTTCCCTTCTTCGTATGCCTTTCTGAGAATATGGAATGCCATCCGGTCCTTGATGGAACCGGTGAGATTCAGATATTCGGCCTTCGCGTAGATCGTGCGGTCCTGGCCTTTGTAGCGGAAATGAACCGTTAGCAAAGGCGTATTCCCCACCATGTGCTGGAGACCGGCGAACCTACGATTGGATGCGATTGGCATTCTTTGTTCGAACTAGACGGTGCCTTCGGGGAACCAGAGAGCGAGTTCGCGCGCGGCGGCTTCGGGGTCGCTGGAACTGTGCGTCAGGTTGTCGTCAATTGTCAGGGCGAGGTCGCCGCGAACGGTTCCTGGAGCCGCGTCGAGCGGGTTTGTCGCACCCATCATGGCGCGAATAGCCTTGGTCGCGTTGACTCCGCTGACGGCGATTGCGACCACCGGGCCGCTGGTGAGATAGTCGCAAACCGATGCGAAGAATGGTCGCTCCTTATGCTCGGCATAGTGCTCTTCCACGGTCGCGCGCGGGGCGTTCATGAGCTTCAGGCCCACAACTTTGAGGTCTCGTGCCTCAATGCGCTTGGTAATTTCTCCGATGAGACTTCGGGATACTCCGCCCGGCTTGATCAAAACTAATGTGATTTCCATCTCCCTTATTATGGCGTTTTGAGGGCGGGCGTTGGAGATGATAACGAGTTTGAACCTAAGCTCGTCATCATCATGCTCCGCGCTAGGGGGCGATCAGGCATCGCTCTGCACCGAACACTCTTTCGGCGTTTGGCGCGGTCGCCGTCAACCTTGAGTGATTCAGGCCCCGATCGAGTTGAAATTTGTGACCAGAATTGTGTAATCAGTCAAGTCCACGGTGTTGTCCCCATTAAGGTCCGCGCGGGCATCCCAATTTCCGGAAGTGGGGAGAGCGTTGAAGGCAGTAACGACAATTGTGTAGTCACTGAGGTCGATCACGTTGTCGCCGTTGCAATCGCCATTGATCAAAGTTAAGCTCAGAGACTGGAAGTTACTGGAATTGACTGATGTTGACCGACCGACCCAGTGCGAGCCACGCGCGATCAAGGTGAGATCCCCTGCCTCAATTGGAACCGCCGGGATGTGGGAGAATCGTTGGTTCGAGTCCAAATTTTGAGTCCATGAATCCAATATTGCACCGGTGGCTGTCTTTAAAATAAATGAAACTGGTTGCGTGGAAACATCTCCACTAAAGCCCGTAAGAAAGACCGAGCCCTTGAGTTCGGCGAAGGGATTTCGAAACACGACCAAAGTTGCATCAATTCGACCGGCTGCGACCTTAGCACCGTCGGGTGAGAATGCCAGTGCGACAACTCCTTTTTCAAATTGAGCGGACCCTGTCTCTTCATCATAGGTCCTCAGCAAATTTGCGGTTTGCACATCCCAAAATTTTATTGTTCGGTCAGCAGCAGAGGTTGCTATAAAAAGTCCATTTGGGCTAAACGCCACCGCGTGAACAGTGCCATCATGACCAGCGATAGTATGGATCACTTGACCAGTTTGGGCATCCCATAAATTCACGGTCGCGTCGAATGACCCACTTGCAACCCATTGAAGAAGCGAGAATTGAACCATCCGGACTAAAGGTTACTGAATAAGCGGCGGAAGTTAGGCCAGAAATTATTCGGCTAATCCCACCGGGCTTTAGGCTCCAGAACTTTATGCCAGCGGGCAAAGGAAACGCCATCGTCTTGCCATCTGGACTAAATGCAATGGATCCGGTATATCCCAAAAGGGAAGTCGCCTGAACGCCGGTGAGGGAATTCCACACTTGAACTTGACTACCACAAGAAGCAACCGTAGTTCCGTCTGGACTAAATGCCACTGAAAGTGCACCTTGGCACTTTGTTATGGTTTGCAGGAGAACTCCCGTCTGCACTGAGCGCACTTTCACCAGGCCGTCAGTTGCGCCAGAGGCAATTTCTTGACCATTTGCGTTAAAATTGACAAATGTAACGGTGTCTGAATGGGCAGTAAATGTTCGGATCAATTCAGCATTGTTGGCATTCCAGATGCGTACTGTCTTGTCGTTCGAACCGGATGCCACCATTGATCCATCTCGACTATATGCCAAACAGTAAATGTAGCGAGTATGAGCTACTCCCGTTCTCAGTAATGTTCCAGTTAAGACATCCCAAAACTTGACCACGGCTTCGTCAGAACCACTTACTAAAGTCTGACCGTCCGGACTGAAAGCGATCGCAAATACACGCAAATAATCTGCGGCAATTGTTCGAATAAGTGCTCCCGATTGGCTATCCCAGAGTCTAACCTTGCCATCATATCCGCTTGTCGCCATTAACTGACCGACTGGGCAATATGCGACTGAGTTAATCGGGCCAGTGTGCGCAGTCAATGTACGTACGGCCATTCCAGTACTGACATTCCACTGGATCGCCGTATAATCAGCTGAACCCGATAGCAAGAACTGTCCATCTGGGCTGTACACGACTGAATTTATCAGGCCAGTGTGCCCAACTAGTGTTTTCAGGATTGCTCCCGAAGAAGCGCTCCAAATAATGACTTTGCCTTCCGCACCTGCGGAGGCGAGGGTTTGCCCATCTGGACTAAAAGCAACCGAATATACTGGCCCCATGTGCTTTGCAAAAGTGCGGATGAGGTTTCCCGTAGGCACATCCCAGAGCTTCACTGTGTAGTCATCTGAAGCCGTCGCCAATAAAGTTCCACTTCCGTTGTACACACCGGATTCCATCCAATTCACATGGCCGCCGACCATGAACTTGATATCTGGCCGTCCTTGGGACATGCTGAAGTTGAAGGTTACCAGCAGCACCACGTAGATTGGTGCGACCCGTGAGCATATTGATATTAATTTTCTGCGAAGCAGTTCAACCCAGTTGCACAATTTATTCATGCCTTTATTATAGTGCAACTTTTTTAAATATCTGCAACCTTTTATGAACCATTCGGTCAATCAGTCCCTCGAAGCGCCCTGATGCGCTTCGAGGGAGAGTGACTACTTGCGACTTCGTCGCTTCGCGAGGCCTATAAGCCCCAACCCAATAACGAGCAAGGAGCTGGGCTCAGGCACGGCTGTGATGAGCTTGTTCTTGCTCATCAGAAACGAGCCGCGGGCGGCGATGGGGGCGTCCCATTGCATGGCGAAGGCGAGATCGGCGGGGCCGGAGCCGGAGCCGGTGTCGCCCAGCGTTGTCGCCGAGCCGTCTTCGAGCGAGTCGAAAATCGTTGGGATTCCGGCGATTTGCCAATGATTTGGCGCCGGGACAGAACCCACCGTGATGCTCGTCGCCGCGTCCTGCTGCATGATCGTTGACGAATTCTGGAGGAACCCGCGATCGTCACCCGAGGTGCCCGAAGCGTCGAAGTCGTCGTACTCGAACAGGTGGAAGTCGAGGGCGGCGCCGGACAGGTTATGCACCCGCACGATTTCGCCGACATCCGAGGTCATGCTCCCCGTCGCGCCACCGATGAGGGTGAACGTGATGTCGATACTCAGTTGGGCATTTGCGTAGCTGACTTTCGCAGAGTTCGTCCCGAAGAGCGTTACCGTGGGCGCGCTGATCGTATCAATGGACCGCTCGGCGGAGTTGCCGACTCGGAACCAGTACCACTGCTGAAACAGTTGCTCCGTTCCGTCTACGTTCCAAGAGTTCATTCCTCGAAGGAACGACAAGTTGTTTGACGTGGGGTCAACGGTGGCGGTGCTGTTGCCGTCGGTCAGGTTGATCTGCCCGAAGGACAAGGCACTAAGACCCAGGAGGGCGAGAGTTATAAGTTGTTTTTTCATTGTAATTCTCAATTTTTGAAGCTAGGGCGGGTGATTTCCAACACCTTGCCTTGGTCAAGGGAAACCAGATAGACGCGACCATCGGGGGACGTTTCCACCGAAGTTACGACACCAAATCCGGTCCCAAACAGGAGCGATTCGCTCTCTGCCGGATCAAATTTCGCCGCATTGTCAGCGACAAGATCATTGAGCCTGGGGTCTGTGAAGCTGAAGCCCTTGCGGCTCTCGTTCAATTTCATGTTGAAGAGGTAACCCCCAGAAAGGGTTGTCCGCGAGGCACCGACCAGGAGAGTTCCACGATAGGTGTCCCCCAGGTTGCCTGTATTGAGGAAGTTCATGTTTGCCGGGGCAACCGCGTACTTCCAAGAAAACTGCGGGTCTTCGTAGTGCGATCCGGGAGCTTTCCACATTCTCTTATAAGCCGAAATTTGGTTCGTTTGGAGGTTCTGCGGGGGCCATCTGAGCTGCTGCATGTTGCCGGAAGCGACTTCGATGTCCCGGAATTGATTGACGCGGCTAATCGGACCCATGGACTGAATCCACCCGCCATTAAATCCAGCGGTTACACGGTTGATTTCATCGAATGCATCGTCGCCGTTTTCTTGGGTCCACATCGAACCGGTTGAGGGGTCGAAGCAGAGACCGAAGCCGTTGCGAACGCCGTATGCGTAGACCTTGTCAAAGGCTCGATAAGGGGTTTTTAGATAAAACGGATTGTCGGTTGGCACTGTGCCATCGTCATTCATTCGGAAAATCGCGCCGGTTAAATGGGCATCGTCAGGGGCCGGGCCGCCGAATTGGTCGTCCGGGTTGGGTCCCTGGAGGTTGTTCTGCATGTAGCCGCGACGGCCATTGTCACCAATCATAGCGTACAGCTTTCCGTCTGGCCCGAAGCGGACGACGCCACCGTTATGATTGCCGCGAATGGGCTGTCCGGCGTCGGCTTGGTAGGCTCGCAGAGCGAGAACACTGCGGTCAAAGGCAAGGGTCGAGCCGTTCCAAAGGAACCGATCCACGCGATTCGCACGAAGACTCACATCTGCTGCGACCGTAGTGTCGATTCCTGTGCTACTCTCTGACCAGTAGATATAGATATAGGGGCTTGCCGGAAAATTGGGATGCAGGGCCATGCTGAGAAGGCCCCGCTCAGAGGCCGAGTTGACAGCGAGATCCAGCACGACGCCAGTCGGGATTCCATTTGTGAATCTCTTCACTTGGCCACTGGCCTTCTCCAAAACGAAGTAATCGTTCGGACTTAGGAAAACAATACCAATAGGCTGATTCAGGCCGGTTTGGTGGGTAACGACTTGAAGGGCAGGGTCAACCAGGACTTGGGAATACGAAGTTTGGGCAAGTGCCAGTCCAATAACTATGGCTTGTGCGGCACGACCCGGATAACGGGAACGAAGGAGAATATTCATTTTTACCTCTCTAAATCTGTGCCTCATGGTTGGCACTCAACTTAGGGAAACCGAAGGGTTCCGGTTGGTTCCCGGATTTTTGTGAAGGATGGAGGCGTCATACTTATCAGGAGCGAGTCGGGTGACGGCTCTTCGGCTTGCCGAGGGGAGGAAAGTCCGGACTTCATAGAGCGCGGTGCCCTGTGAGGCTCTTCGGAGCACAAGCAGGGAGGGGGCGACCCCATGGAAAGTGCCACAGAAAGTAAACCGCCTCGGCTTGCCGAGGTAAGGGTGAAACGGCGAGGTAAGAGCTCACCAGCGTGCGGGGTAACTCGTGCGGCTCGGTAAACCCCACCGGAAGCAAGGCCTAATAGGGGGAGGATGACGCTGCTCGCCGACTCCCCGGGTTGGCCGCATAGACAGATCGTCACACAAAGACAGAATCCGGCTTATAGACTCGCTCACTGTTTGGAACGGATCGCAGGGCTTACTCGTTGGTTTGGATATGTCGAAACGGACTTGGGTTTTGATTGGGATGGTTGGCATTGCTGTGGCGGCAATCGCGTTTCGTAGCGTGCGGGTTATTGAGGGGTTCAGTTACGGCCCCACTTCATCCACGCCCTCTGCTCAGACTTCGGACATCGCTAAAGCGGCGGTCGCCCAAATTGGCAAGACACTGGCTTACGACCCAAGCTACGTTGCTTTGACCTACCCGGGTGGAGATGTCCCGATGAAAACGGGTGTCTGCGCGGATGTGATTGTGCGGGCGTTGAGATCAGCTCGGAAGATGGACCTGCAAAAGCTGATGCACGAGGATATGGCTTCGAATTTTTCGAAATACCCGACGAAATGGGGGCTCAAGAAGCCCGACTCAAACATTGATCACCGTCGAGTGCCCAATATGGAAGCCTACTTCTCTCGGAAGGGCTATTCGGTCGACGGTGCGGAATTTCAGGCAGGAGATATAGTTACGGTTCGGCTTGATGGAAACCGCCCGCACATCATGATCGTGTCGGATCACTATGGCAATCCCTGGGTTGTCCATAACATTGGTGGCGGGACACAGGAAGAGGATCGGCTTCACGAATTCAAGATCGTGGGGCATTTTAGAATTCCGGGGAAGTAACAAATAGTGCCCCGCTCAAAATCTGAGCGGGGCATATCGTGTCGCGAAGCGACCTTACTTGCGTCGTCGCATCAAAGCGACTGCGCCGAGACCGAGAGCGAGGAGTGAACCTGGCTCTGGAACGGGTTGTCCGTTGACCCAGAACGGCAAGTCTTGAACGTTTTGTCCATCCAGTGCGGGGTTCCATGAACCCACTCCCGTTGCGTCGACGGTATATTGCTTTGCGTTGGCTCCGGCGACTGTCGGTGAACCCAACTTGGTGAGAGGGGCAACCCATGGGCCGCTTGCAAGAGATCCACTGAGATCGAACGTGATCCAGTAGGTTCCTGCGCTGAGCACAGGGCTAGCAAAGTTGAACGTGACTTTCTGGATGACTCGGTTGCTCGCGGTAAGAGTTGTTGGTGTGACTCGGTAAATATCGGTCAACACTGACGAACCGAAAACTCCCGTTGCAAGGACAGTGCCTGTTTCGGAACCGGAGCGAATCTCGATGTTGCCACTATTGATGGTCGCTGTCGTTGCCCCTGTTTGGTAGGAGAATAGGTCAATCGATGTGACGGTACCGCCTGCGGTGGTGAAGTCGTCGGCCAATCTGATTGGTGAGCGCGAGCCAAATCCGAAGATCGTGTTTGGGGCCGTAAGGACGGAGTTGTCTCCGCCGCCGGATCGGGCGTTGGTTCGAAGTCCTTCAAGCGTCAAGCCTGCTGGAGTTGCGTTGTTATAAAGTGATTGGGCTTGAGCACCGGCCGTGATGGCGAGGGCTGAAATGAGAATAATGCCTTTCATGTTGGTTTTCCTAATGATCCGCGGGCTTGAGACCGGCGACAAGCTGTACTTAAACAAGATTCGTGCCAATTTTGAAAGTGGAGGATTCGGTAACCTGGGCTCATGCCAAGCGTTACGAGGATCTCAGGAGCAATTGCTCTAGTTGCGCTGCTTGGATGTGCCCAAAGCACGGTAAAAATTACCGGCCCTGTTGCAAGTATGGATGCGACATGGCCCTGGGTCGGCGTCAAAGAAGAAGCCATCCACAAGGGTGTGACCAGGTGGTTCAACCCGCGAACGCGCGATAACTCAACTTTAGAACTCTTTCGATTTGATTTCAAGGCCAATCCCTCGCTCAAATTCGAGATGTACGATCAGGATGAGGATGACGCGGTCCCATTTGATAACAAGACTGACTTTTTCGACCGGAATGTCGCGGAGATCGCAAAGCACTTGTCGGACCAGAAGCGTGGCATTGTAATTGCCGCTTGGAACGGGCTCTTTCACGGGTATGACCGTTCGGTGGCCATTCCGCCGCACGGACTGGCCACCCATATAGGACCGAACGTTATTCGCGGAAAAGGCCGTTACAACTACGGCTCTATCCGCTGGGGATTTGGGGTTAAAGGCGGCGCGTTTGTGATTTCGCACCAGCCGACCGTCAAGCAGATGGAGGCAACTATGGACTTTGGCGCTATTGGAGCGCAGTGCCTTATTCTTGATGGCAAGCCGCTCAAACTCCAAGACTTCCCCAAGCCCGATGATCTTCCCTTGAAAACTCCCGTGCCTTCGACCCCAATGGAAGCTGGACATATTCCATCGGTTGACTTTCTGAAAACATCCCGAACTTCGATGGCCTGGTCGAAAGATAACCGCTACTTCTATCTACTCGTGGTGACCGAGGCAGACAATGAGGTTCAGAGCAAACTCGCACTGCGCGACCGTTCGGATCGACCAGACGGCGGCTGGACCCTCTCGGATTTGCAGCGATTTTGGGTTGACTTTGGTGCGGACTTTGCGATCAATAGCGACGGCGGTATTGCGACGCAATTGGTCTACCGTCGCACCACGGGCGACTATGAATTTCTGCCGGCGTTTTTTGTTGGCAAGGGTCGGATGACGATTGGGAAGGATTTCTCTGGGGCACCCAAAGGGGGCGGAAGTTTAATGTCTTTTGCGATTCTTGAAGGGTCCACCCGTTAACGCCAATTACTGCTGCAGGGAGATCATGCATGAGAATATGAAAATAATTGAAACGGATGGTTATCTAAGGGTTGCGAGAGTCTTTTCCACCGATGAAGTCAAAGAGATGCTTGCCTGGATTCCAGCCATTCGCGGCATCGCCGGAACTCGGAACCTTCTCGAACTTCCCGAGTGCGTTGCCCTCGCCGCAGATTCTCGAATCGCGAAACTTGTGGGGGCAGATGCGAGACCAGTGCGCGCGATACTATTCGATAAGAATCCGTCTGTGAACTGGAACTTAGGATGGCACCAGGACACTAAAATTGCCGTACTCCAGCGCTCAGATGTGCCTGGATTCACGAACTGGTCCACGAAAGAGGG
>JAIOPU010000187.1 GCA_021413725.1 Armatimonadota bacterium
CTTATTGTTGTGGCTGTAAGAAAATTCGCTATTGCTTTCCTGCACTGCCCCGCCACGCCACTGGTACGTTAGTTCGTCATAAAACTCCCAACCCTTGATGCCAGTAAATCCGATCAGCCCATCTGGAATCCTAAATTTGTCATTGGTGTCGTTGTATCCAAGGAAGCTGAAGTTATTTTTGTCCGAATACCAAATTGTATTTGCGGAAGCAAGTGCACTCTTTCCGTTATCATTAGACTGGGCATAGCGCGTAGAAAACGCAAACTTACCCCATTCTTTTTGGTAGTTTGCGCTAGCAACACTGGCATTATCAGCTCGGCTTGCTTTGACATTCGTAAATATCCCATAGGTCTCAAACGGTGACTCTTTGTGGGACCAATTCACGACAGCGTCTAAGCGCTCACCAATGGTCATGGTTTGCATAATGCCGATCGAGTCTTTTTTGTTCAGTTTTCCGTATAGTTTTGTCCCGATGTCGAAGGATCGGATGCGGCGCGGATAGAAAAACTGACCAATATCGTAGCCTTCACCGGCTCTGAAAAAGTTCTGACCTTCTAGGAAAAACGGGCGTCGCTCTACGACAGATCTTTCTGTGCGGCTAAACCCCACACTTTCAACCGCCCCCTCAATTGTCCCGAAATCGGGATTCACGGAACCGACCGCCGTCATTTCTGCGCTGAGAGGGAATCGAGCATCAAATCCGGTTCGCACAATGGGCCTGGTTTTGGCGTCAAAGCCGGTGATGATGTAGGGCAGCACCGACAGCTTTGGCTTGGGAGGGGCGGGGGTTTCTACTCCGGTCCATATCCCTTGGAGTTCTTCGCGGCCCTGTGGTCCGATGTTCGCCCAGTAGCTGGGCAGTTTAAGGCGAGCGTGATAGCGGAAAAAGTTGATGCCAAAACTCTGGGCTGCCTTTTGGTTAGGATAGTTGAGAATTCCCCACGGAATCTGCATTTCGGCTGTCCATCCTGTAGGCGTGCGTTTCGCGAAGGCTAGCCAGTCGCCTTTCCATTCGGTCTTCTTGGCCCTACCCCCGGCGAGGTTGGCCGATTTAGTGCCGATGGAATTGATGGAAAAGAACGAGGAGCCGCCAGATGTGTTCGTCGAAAATGTGTCGAATCGCACGTCAACCGTGTCTTCCGCAAGTTCTGCGTCGTTCGTAAACCGGCTGTCCTCTTGGGTTTCTTTCGAAATGATTTCGTCGGTCTTTGAGTCAGTCATTTCGAATGCGACAAAGATGTGGGTAGCGTTGTAAGCAAGACGAACTCGAGTCTGCTCGGCTACCAATTTGCCTTCCTGAATGTCCCAAAAGCCGGTTACTGGCTCAACTTTTTTCCAGACTTCATCGCTCGGGTCGCCATCAATTACCGGGGCAGTTTCAAGTTTGATGGCCGGGAGAGGTCGCTTGGTTCCTTCCTGCCCGAAAGCAATCGCACAGGTAAGGAGAAGCAGGAAGATTGGGTAGAGCCGATGCATGCGACTGAAATACTACCTTTCGGTAAAGATTTGTTCCTGGCAAAAGGATTAACAACTGTGCTGGGGATAAGTATAATTCTGTCGGTAACGGAAAATGAGTACAGAACAGACGGAATCAATGGGAACAAAGCCGGTTGCGGAGCATGCTTGGCTTCAACAATTAGTCGGCGAGTGGAGATCAGAAGGGGAAATGGTGATGGGCCCAGATCAGCCGAAAATGACCGCAAAAGGCTCTGAAACGGTGAAGAACCTCGGTGGGCTTTGGGCTCTCGCAGAAGGAACGACGAACATGCCGGATGGCTCGCTGATGAGCTACGTATCCACACTGGGCTACGATGTCTCGTTCAAGGAATATCGAGGTTGCTGGTTTGCGGACATGTCTTCGCACCTTTGGAAGCAGGTTGGGGAGCTCAGCACTGACGGAAAAACGATGACTTTGACTTGCGAGGGGCCCAGCTTTGTAGTTGATGGGGCGACCGCGATGTTTCGTGACGTCATCGAAATCATTGACGCGGACCACCGGACCCTCACTTCATACGGCGAGCAGGAAGACGGATCTTGGCAAGAGTTTATGAAGGTCAGGTTCACGCGAATTTAACGGAGTTAGCGCAAAAAAAAGTCCGGGCAAGCCCGGACTTTTTTGTTTGCTATGAGTTTGAGAGCTTAGTTGTCCTGTGCGTTGAAGTTTGAGACAACCACAGTGTAGTCCGTCAGATCCACGATGTCATCGCGATTCAAATCGGCGGCAACATTCCAGTTTCCTGCAAGTGGGTCAGCATTAAACGCCGTGACGATCACAGTGTAGTCACTTAGGTCGACGATGCCGTCCTTCACGGAGTCGCCGTTAAGAAGAGCGAAGTTGACTGTTGCAGCTCCATTGGGAACCACGGTCGTGGTCGCACTCTGCTTCAACCAAGTTGGGCCTTCCATCTTGATGGTTACCGAACCAGTCAAATCGGAATTGAGGGCCAATGTGTAAGGGCCTGTTCCTAGGACTGGGGTAACCAATACAGGAACCGTCTGAACTTCTGTCGCGCCGCTAAAAACGTGCGCGGTCAGAAGAACCTTGTCGGATCCGAAGGCAGAGCCTACATAGTCACCCAAAGTCACCGTACCGGAAACCAGGTTGGTTCCTGCGGTCACTCGGTATCGACCGTTCGGAACGTCCACCTCGAAAAGGTGCGCTCCGGCTACAGTTGTGGTGGTGAAAGTCGCGTCGCTGTTCTGTCCAAAGCCGTCTCCAATGTTGTAAGCCCAGTCACCGCCGATGCCCCGATACTTGTACTTTACTTCATACTCGTTCTGAAGCTGGACTGTGCCAGAAAACAGGTTGGCTGTGTTGTTCAGTGGGATACCGAATCCCCAACCGGTGATGTTGCCGATGAGTTCGTATCCCAAGTCCAGGTCCAAGAGACCGGCTCGTCGTCCGTTGGGCAACCACCCGTCGGTTGGAGCAGGCTCGTCAAAGTATCGAACGTGCAGGTTGCCTGCAGCATTTACCCTGGCGCGAAGGTTTGAGCCTGCCGGAGCTTCCACTGACCAATCCTCGGTCGCAACCTTGAACTCGTAGTCGGTTCCCGTGACCAGACCAGTGGCCAAACCATCGTATGTGGTTCCACTGACAAGAGTCAAAACTGGGCCGCTAAAGTCCCAGGGAGCGGCGGTGAATGCTCCTCGCATTCTAACTTCTTGGCCGAAGGCGACTGAGCCTAGGGTCAGCAACGTTGCTGCTATTACTAATTTCTTCATATTTTTTCTACCTCGAAACAACTGAATCGAAAATCCATCCTTATTATATCGCAAGAATACGTATTCTCAGAAAGAATTTTCACTTTTTTCTACGAATTTCCTAAAAAAGTCTCTCAATTGACAAGTATCGCTCTCCGGTGTCGTAACAGAAAGTCAGAACCCGGCAGGATTGAGGTAGTTCCGGCAATTTTTGGGCCACTGCCGCGAGCGAGGCTCCGGAAGAGATTCCGATGAAGATTCCCTCCTCCCTAGCAGAGCGTCGGGCGTATTCAAATGCGTTGTCCTCGCTTACCGAAATCTGACCGTCCAAGATGTCTCGATGCAGGTTTTCGGGGATGAATCCTGCGCTGATTCCTTGGATTCGGTGGGGAGAATGCTCACCCCCTCCAATCACGGACGACTTTTCCGCCTCCACGGCATACACTTTCAGGTTTGGCATCTTCGGCTTCAAGACCTCAGCTACTCCCGTAATGTGCCCGCCCGTGCCGACTCCTGTGATCATGGCGTCAAGACCCTCAGGGAAATCTTCCAGGATTTCGATGGCCGTGGTTCGATGGTGAGCGGCAATGTTGGCAGGGTTGTCAAACTGGCTGGGCACCCATGCTCCCTGCTCGGCGGCAAGTTCTAGAGCTTTTGCAATAGACCCCTTGACCCCAAGTTCTTTCGCAGTCAATTCTAGTTTTGCCCCGTAAGCAGCAATGATTTGGCGGCGCTCCACTGACATCGACTCAGGCATGACCAGTGTCAGGTCGTAACCTTTTACCGCGCAGACCATGGCGAGGCCGATACCGGTATTCCCGGAGGTCGGCTCGACGATTTTTTGCCCCGGTTTAAGTACGCCTGACTTCTCCGCTTCCTCAATCATTCCGAGGGAAATTCGATCTTTGATCGAGCCACCGGGATTCTGTCGTTCCAGCTTCATCCAAACTTCGTGATCGGGGAAAAGGCGCGAGAGGCGAATGACGGGGGTGCGACCGCAACTCCAAACTCAGTTCCCCTTGAAAAAAGCGACCTACCTAGAGTGGCGTAACTATCGAACCACGGCTGGGATGGCGAATTACACGACGAACGCGATCCAGTTGAGTAGCCAGATATTAACCACTGAGGAGCGGTTGGATTCGACTTTAAAGCACGAGTATGCTCACTTGCTGGCCTTCAGCCGAGCGGGCCTTAAGGGGCGTGGTCATGGATCGCACTGGCAGAAGGCAATGGCGGACCTGGGCGAACCCCCTGAGGTTCGGCACCGATATGAATGTGAGCGAAATCAGGCTCGTCAACAAGTTTTATACAAATGCACAAAGTGCGAGGTCGTCTTGGTGCGAAGGCGAAGATTGCCCCGAAAGCGGAAGTACTTGCACATAAATTGCGGGGGAGCAATACAATTTTTGCGAATTGAGGCAGTTTTTGAGTCTTCTGAGTAGAAATGAGTCCCTCAGCCGTCAATAATCCATTAACGTGCTGAGAAAATTACTTGTCCCCTTCGTTTTGGTGCTCTTGCCTGGACTGATCCACGCCAACAAGCTCAAGATCATCTTCTCACAATCTGGTGAGCAGGTCGTCTGGCACGCCCCTGCCCTTGGCTCAAAGCCTGCTGAGCATGCGACCACTACCAGCGCCAGTGAGCTTGAAATGGACCTCGCGCCTCTAGCTGACCGCGAAAATATCTACGTTTGGAATAAGACTTCCAATAACATTGCGAGCCAACCGGTCGGCCTTTTGAAAGAAAACAAAGACTGGAAGGTCTTGCCGAGCGATGAGCACGCAGTGGGTGATGTCATTGTCCGAGCCGAGCACGAAGGCAAAGCGATGGCTTCGGGAACTGTCATTGTGACGATTGCGGGGAAGAACTATAAAATGTTGCTTTCGCCCTCTCAGAACGGAGAAGCGAAGTTTTTTGGCCTTCCGACCGGGCCAATGAAGGTGGTTTTGGAATATGTCACTGCGGGTGTCACCAAATCTGCGCCTGCGCAAACCTGGGACTTGAGCGCGAAGCGCGACCAGGGGAAGCCGAAGTTTACGGTTGTCGTTTCAGAGAAGGTTGATGTGGTGACCCCCGCGACTCCCGTTGCGGCGAACAAGCCTGGGGCAGGTTCGGAGTCGGAGGCGACTGGACCTCAGCCCGCAAGCAAGGAAAAGGATGTTCCTGCTCGCCCAATTCTGGGCACGATCCTCTCTTACGCCTTGGGACTCGGCCTTGCGGTTGCCCTGGGATACTTTGTTTTGCAAACCCTGAAGAAGAATCAGCCGATGGTCCACCAGCAACTGAGCAAGCTCGGAGTGCCGATTCCCACCGATCCAAATGCAGACCCGTCAGATGGCGTGGTCGCAATGCCGCCCGCGCCTGAGCCTATGAAGCCGATCATCTTGGACGGGGCGGTACTCGATCCAGTTGTTGCTATGGCCGCCGTGAATGTGGTTGCCAATCCGCGCTTGGTGAACGCGATGGGGGATGTAATTCTGATTTCCGACAGCGGGGTTCTCATTGGTCGTGAAACAAATGTCCCCGATCCGAGCGTGTCTCGGTCGCATGCTCAGTTGAGTCGTTCTGGAGATTCTGTGATGGTGAAGGATTTGGGCTCTACGAACAAAACCTTTGTCAACGGAGTTGCCATCGGTGGGACCGATCAGATGCTCCAGCCTGGTGATTCCGTGCAGTTTGGCACCGTTAAGTACCGATTCGAAGTCTAAATCACCATGGGTCGCGCGCTTTTTATGTTCCTGGTGGGGTCTCTGGCGGGGATTGTCTCATTCATGATCTCTGAGCCATTTGCAGCTAGGGCAACAACCGATCAGGAATGGGCGCGGCATAGTTCAGTTTTTGGAATTGTCAGCGGAATCCTCATTGCCGCGTTTTTGGGAATGGCATCTGGGAACGCGCAAGGTTCGCGAACCCACGTTCTTCGGGGACTTGGGGCAGGGGTTCTTATGGGGTTCATTTTTGGTCCGATCGGGATCGCTTTTGGGAATGCTCTGTTTGCGACCCTGGGTGGACAGGGCGGAAGTTATATTTCGCGTGTGATTGGCTGGACCGGCTTCGGGGCGTTTATTGGCCTCGGTGCAGCCGCGACCGAGGGAATCGTCGCCCGGAGTCTGATTCGCACCTATCAAGCCGTCGTTGGAGGCTTGCTCGGCGGCCTCGCCGGGGGGTTTGCATTTGAGACGGCAGCAATGGTTTTTGGAAAATCCCTTGCATCGGTTCAGGGTTCCGGTGATATCGCGGGTCCGTCGCGTGCCATTGGCCTCACGCTCCTTGGAGGCGGAATCGGCCTCCTCATCGGCATCATCGAAGCTCTCTCCAAGCGAGCTTGGGTTCGGCTGGTGCTGGGCCGAAATGAGGGTAAGGAGTGGGCGATTGACGTTCCCCATGCGGTGATTGGCCGGAGTGAGACAGCGCATATTCCCCTGTTCGGAGACCCGAATGTCGCTCCGCACCATGCGAGTATTGTCAAGCAAGGCGCGCATTTCCTTCTGGTGGACGCCGGGACTCCGATGGGCGTGGGGCTAAACGGAGCACGGGTGCAACAGGTTGCCTTGAACCACGGAGACATGATCAATATTGGCGGGCTGAATCTGGAATTTCGGCTCAAGGCAGGTCGGTCGCCACAGATGGCACCCGAGATGCTTCGAGGCGGCTATGCCGCTGGCCCTCAAATGCCGCATCCAATGCAACCTACGCAGATGCCCATGCAGCCCATGCCGACTCAGGCGATGCCGGTGCAAAATCAGTCATTCCCAACCCAAGCTTTCCCTACTCAAGGAGTCCAAGCCCAGTCATTCACATTGGTTGCCACAACTGGCCCCCTTACTGGTCAACGTTTTCCCGTGACGACACGTCTAGAATTAGGGCGAGAAATGCCGACAATTCCTATGAGCTTCGACACGATGGCTTCGCGCCGACACGCTTCGCTGGAACCTAGCCACAGCGGTCTGATGGTGACGGACTTGGGAAGCAAGAATGGAACGACTGTAAACGGGCAACGTATTTCTCAACAGATCGCACAAAGGGGCGACACTGTGCAGATTGGTACGACCGCATTTCGAATTGAATAGCAGGACCTTATGGATAAAACTCAAGCAATTGACCCGAATCGAACGATGATGGCGGGGGGCGACATGTACAAGACTCAGGCCATGGCCGCCGCGCCGGGATTCGATCCGAATAAGACGGGAGTGATGAACGTCACGGCGATGCCTCCGGGAGTGAACATCAAGGTAATTCCTGGGCGCGAAGCGACGATGGCAAATGGTCCTGCGACCGAGAGTTTCATGGTCG
>JAIOPU010000190.1 GCA_021413725.1 Armatimonadota bacterium
GCAGACCTAAATAAGGACGGTGTGATTGACCTCACGGACTACATTATTGTGGTTACGAACTTCAACATGATCGGAGACAATTAGTCTCCGATCTCCCTCCCAAGAATGGGCCGCGCTGTGCGCGGCCATTTTTTTGCTTGATAATTGCGTACTTAGCCTCTCATGCTAAACTAGAGCGATCATGGCTGGATTCAATCGCTTGGGCAAGGGTGCCCTTTTAATTCTTTCGGCAATCGCCCTCGTGGGCTGCGGCAAGTCGGGCTCAGAAGCAACAACTGACCCCGTTGCTCCCAAACCTGCAGGTTGGGTGAACGACAAGGCAGGTCCAAAGCTCGAGGTTGCCTCATTCCAAGGTGGATATGGCATCGACTTTTTCCAAAAGGCGGGCGAAGAGTACGCCAAGAAAAACGGGACAGAAGTCAAAGTTTGGGGCGATCCGAACATCTGGAAGCAACTTCAACCAAGATTCGTCAGCGGCGACGTGCCGGACCTGACTTGGCCCGGCTGGGGGATGGACTATTGGAAGCTTGTTAAGGAAGGCCAAATCCGTGAGCTGAATGAAGCCCTTGAAACGCCTGGTCCTGATGGAAAAGGCAAGTGGCGCGACAGTTTTGAACCTGGATTGCTCGCACTCGGAACCGAAAACGGCAAGACCTACATGCTCCCGTATCACTTCAATATCAATGGCTGGTGGTACAACAAAACGCTTTTTGTTAAGAACGGCTGGACCGCTCCTGCGACTTACGAAGAACTGCTAACACTCGGCGAAAAGATGAAGGCCAAAGGCGTAGCGCCGCTGACTTTCCAAGGGCAATACCCCTACTATTCGATCTTCGGACTACTTTTGCCGTGGACGATTTCCAGTGGCGGAATCAAGGCTCTGGACGATATGCAGAACCTTGTTCCAGGCGCGTGGAAGTCGGAAGCGGTCGTGAAAGCCGCGACCATGATCGAAGAATTACGCACCAAAGGGTTCTTTGAAAAGGGCGCGGTGGGCATGAGCCACACCGAATCGCAGACTCAGTTCTTACTCGGCAAAGCCGGAATGATCCCTTGCGGAACTTGGCTCTTTTCCGAGATGCAGCAAGTCTGGCCGACTGGAGTTGAGGCCGAATTTATGCTCCCCCCCGCCCCTGCTGCGGGTCAAGACAATGGCAACGTTTGCGTCGGAATTGAGCCTTGGATCATCCCGACCAAGGCAAAGAACCCGGTCGGTGCGATGGAGTTTTATAAGTACATGACCTCGCTTGACCAAGCCACGAAGTTTGTCGAAGAGAAGGGCACGCTGATGTCGATCAAGGGCGCAAACGAGAAGGCAAAGCTACCTCCTCACCTCGTGATGCCCGCCAAACTCTTTGGCGCAAGCAAGACCGTCTGGGCTCCGCAGTTTTCGATCTGGTATCCCAAGTTCAAGAAGGAAATTGAGAATGCACTGGCTTCGTTGATGAACGGGGAATCCAACCCCGGTGACTTTGCGCAACGATGCGAAGAAGCCGCGGACGAATGCCGCAACGACACGAAAATAACCAAGCACACTTACGCACGATAAGATGAGACGCAAGAAGCAACGCTGGTTTGTGATCTCCTTTCTCTCGCCAGCGTTGCTGATCTATGCGGTTCTGTTTGTTTGGCCGGTGATTCAGGCGTTCTACGTTTCGCTCTTTGAGTGGAGTGGGCTTTCTGATGTGCGCAAATTCGTCGGTTTAGCGAACTTCCAGCATCTGATTGGGGACAAAGTCGTCTGGCAAGCGCTTACGCACAACATGGTCTTTCTGCTGTTGGGCGGGGTTGTTATGATGGTGCTTGCGCTTGTGATTGCGCATTGTTTGCAAGGCGAATCGGGAGCCGCGAAGACTTTGCGCGGAATCTATCTGCTCCCTCACATCGTCTCGCTCGTGATCGTGGCGGTGTTGTGGAAGTTCATTTACAACCCGTCGATGGGAATGGCGACGACTCACCGGCTGGCAACGGTTCTGCACCGTGACCTGGCCCTTGCTTTGGTCGGTGAAACGCATGAGCGCGATTCACCTTTCCATCGCGGCGATGAACGTTTTTACGCTGGTTTTCCTGATGACCAACGGTGGCCCCTCGCGGCGGACGGAGGTCATGCTCACTTATCTCTATGAGCAGGCGATTCCGAACACCGATTACGGCTACGCCACGGCCCTCGCGATTCTGAATCTTGCGGTGGTCTTGATTGTCGCTAGTGTTGTTTACTTCATCACTCGACGGGACCCAACGGAGGCACGATGATGAAGCGCGTCCTCAGAGTTTTGGTGATTTCGGTCTTCCTGATTTCGGTTTTGCTGCCGTTTCTGTGGGTGATTTACAACTCATTCAAGCCGGGTTGGGACATCATCAGCAACCCTTGGGCGTTGCCTTCTTCGCCTCGCTGGGAGAACTACGTGAATGCCTGGACCAAGGCGCAAATTGGCAGCTTCTTCATGAACAGCTTGCTCATCAGCACGGCGACTATGGTGATTCTCATCCCGGTTTCGGCGATGGCGGCGTACGTTCTCGCCAAATTTCCTTTCCGCGGTTCGGGATTGATTTACGGTGGATTTCTTTCGGGCATGATGGTGCCGCAATTCCTCACCATCGTTCCTCTTGTGATGCTGACGCAGCAGATGCACCTCTTCGATTCCAAACTCGGCCTCGTCGCGGTTTACGTTGCGTTTTCGCTTCCCTTCACGATCTTTGTGTTGTACGGCTTCTTCCAGACTTTGCCCGATGAAATGCTGGAGGCGGCGACGCTTGATGGCGCGAGCGACGCCTCTGCGTTCTGGAAAGTCATGCTCCCCCTCGCTCGTCCAGGGCTTCTGGTCGCGCTGATTTTCAATGCGATTGGGCTTTGGAACGAATACAATTTGGCTTTGGTGCTGGTGCCTTCACCCGAAAACAGCACTCTCCCGCTCGGCATCGCGCGACTCACGACAACGCAGCAGTATCAGTCGGATTGGGGAGCGCTCTTCGCGGGAATGGTGATCGTGATGGCTCCCGTGATGGTGCTGTACTGGATGTTCCGCGACAAGGTCCACGAGAGCATGTTGGCGGGCGCGATTAAGGGTTAGTCCTCGTAAGTCGGCTTTGTCGGATAGTCAGCCGGGAAGTATGTGGGTGCGGCGTTGGGTATTGAGGTCGAAGCCATAAGCGCGAGAGCATTGAAGGCGTCAAAGTTATCCCGGAATTCGTAGCAATTGTCCTTGGTCGCGATTTGGAGCCGTGTGACCGTACTGAACGAAGTCGTCCAAAGGGAAAACCGATCCATTTGAACGAAAACCACATCGTCCCAAGCAAAAATTACTTTTGTAAATCCGTCATAGTAGGTCAGGTTTTCGGGAGTGGCGAATATGTAACCGCGCCAAGCTTTCCAGAGAGGGATGCCGCAAAAAGCAAGGGCAACAGCCATTACCCACAGCGCCGTTTCTGTACCTTCGTAACTAACCGGAGGCTGCGAAGAATTGCGATACGAACTCCCACCATTTCCGTGTGTTTCGAAATAGTACGCGAGGCCCGCCGCGCAAATGACTCCGAGAACTTGGATAGCATTGTTTGAAGTGGAGAGATTTTTGCGGAAGGGTTGACCCGCTGGGCTGAGCCGAGATGACTTCGGCCATGTCGCGGTTGGGAAGAGTTCTCTGAGTTCAGCGAGAAGTCGGATTGTTTCTCGCGAAGGGGGTAACTTCACGCGCGTTGCCCCACACCGTAAGTTCCACGTGGTGATGTTGTCCGAATATTGGAGAGGCGCAACGTCCTTCTCAAAGGTCATGAAAAATTCTATTTCTGCCCCCAGCCGATGTTCGCGGGATTGCCCATAAGCCGCGTACACAACGACTAGGTCCGAGAAGACTTCGACGCGTTGTCCTACTACGAGCATCACACAGTGTAGGTACATCCCAAACATCGTGCCCATACAAAATGCCCCCAGGGGATAGGGGGTGGGATGGGGCAGCGGCGTGAACGATAAGACGAGAAACACAATCGTGGCTACGGCAAAAAGAACGGTCGGAATGAGGTTGAACAACAAAAACGAACGATCTCTGTGGAATACAATCGGTTCGTTGGGCTTCATGTTCGTCGTAGGGTTCTATCTGCGTGGTGGGACGTCCGGATTATTTTTTGAAGGTTCTGACGTAATTATGTTGGCTCCGAAGTCTTTCTCGCGAGTGTTGTTAGCGACGCTCGGGGTTTGCAACGACGAGTTTGGTCGTCCGAAAAAAGTCTGCGGAGCACCAAAGTTCTCCAAAGGTGCTTAGTTTTGTAACTTTGGTTGCTGCAATAACCGCGGGTATTTGGCGACAATGTCTACTTCTGCTCCCGCCCCCACTTCCTTGCGCTCTAGTCCTGCATTGTCCTTACGGTCCGCTCCGACGCTATAAACTCGAACTTCGCCGCCCTTTACGACATAACCCAAGGGTTGGCCTGTAAAGGGATCAACGCTTTCAAATCCGCACTCTTTGAGGGACTTGGGGAATCGGCCTTTGATTTCTTTGAAATTCAGGACAGCGATCAGTCCGCGCAGTGTCGCTGCGCTTGCCTCGTCTTTCACGAAAATCTCCAAGAACTTCGGCGTCATTTCCGCGGGATGTTTCAATGCCGATTCAATCGGATCCTGTGAGCTCATCGGAGTTTCGTACTTTTCCTTTGCAATACGGACTGTTTCTCTCCCAACCGATGCGCCTTGCAAGTCCTTGCATAAGTCCGTGTACCACCTTAGAAGCGCAGTAATTATTGCCTTGTTAATAACATCGGCGGCTAGCCCTGTTTCAACGAGTTTACGGATGTCCTTGTCTTCTTTGGCGCCCATCTCTAAGTCCTTGATTGTGACGTTTCGAATCGCATCAAGGTCAAAAATTGACTCGGTAATTGCAATTTTGCCCATAGCCCGGGGCGATACTCCGTCGCGGTGCAAAGCAGGCAGCAAAGCTACTCCCAATTTTGGGTTGGCAGTGAGGCAAAACTCGACATTTCGGTAAATGATTGCTCTGATCGCAGCTCCCACCATCCTGCCAATCCCACCCTGACACGAGTCAGCAACATCGCCTAGGCGCAAACCTACCTCACAGTCCTTCTGCAGATCGCCGTACGTCCCTTTTTTGGAATCACTGAGTAGCTTTGCAGCGTACGCACTCGCCACATCCTTCAATTCTGCCAGCGAGGCGAACTGCGAGCTTTCACCGGATATCAATTCATCTCGAACCGTGTTCCCACTTTTCCGGAAGCTATCTTCAAGAAGGAAGTTGGGCACACCGAATGATTTCTTTGCGCAACCTTGCGCGACGAGCGCGAACCCGGGAGCAGCCAGCTTCAGACGTCGTTCTAACTCCGGCTGATCCTTAGTCCCCCATTTCAGCATCCAAAGTTTGGGCAGGTCGTTCTTTGTGAAACCCGGAGTCGCGAGGGCTTTGCGAATGAGAATCCATCCGTTCTCCGAGTCAGGAATAGGCTTTGCCCCGATGTCCTTGCTCGAAACGGGCAAGCCCGCTTTGCGAGCGGCGGCTTCCGCCTCGGGCAGGCTCTTCGCCAGGGCTTCGACGCGATGGCGAAGCTCACCTCCAGCCGTGCACCCAACCACCGCCAGCGAAAGGACCAAGACGCCAAAACTTTTCATTTCAACATATGTTAGTCGAAATGAGCGTGAATGGTTGCAAAAAGCGATCAGAGAACCAATATTGCGCAATTCAGTTGCATTTTTTTCAATTATTTGATACAATGAACTGCATTCAACCCTTAACTTGAATCAAACGAGAGCGAGAAAACAATGAGATTAGCAATTTTGATCGGCGCTTGCGCCACAACAACCGCCGCTTTTGCGGGGATCGTCAATGGTGGATTCGAGAATCCGTCCGCAAGTGCGGGTAACTGGACGAGTGCGGGCATACCTGGATGGTCGGCTAGCGCGACGGGAACCACCGGTGTCTGGAACATCCCGCGCGCAACGTATTTCACCATTGAAGCTGCTGAAGGCACCAATATCGGTTACACCAATGGTTACATGGCTCAGCAAGTCACCGATGTTCTCGCCGTGGGTAAAACAACTCTCTCCCTCTTCGCTGGACGGCGAACCGACAATAACTCCACCTCCTTCCTGATTGAACTTTGGACAGGTGGGACGGTTACAGCCGGGAATGTGGTCGGAGGGACGAAACTCGCCGACACATTTTATAACGTCGGACTTTTTGCTCACACCACACACACCCCCATGGGGCTGACTTACACTGCCAACGTTGGGCATCCTCAGATTGGGCAGCCGCTCACCGTTCGCTTCGTGCGCTCTGGTCCTAACGAGCAAATTGACATTGACGACGTCCAGCTTAACAGCCCGTTTGCGACTGCCGTTTCTGGACAGCTGACTCTTGCGGATTTTTCTGGTAACGTTGCCGCGGAGACGGTCACGATAGAGGTGCGATCGCTCGCAGGGGCTACCTTGGAGACGCACTACAACGTTCCCCTCTCGGCCAGTGGGGCCTATAGCTTCACAACTCGCCAGACAGGGCCGAAGGTTATGAGTTTTAAGGGGCGGACATGGCTCACGAAAAAGACGGGGACCGTCGATATTACAGCGGGGGCGACCGGAGTCAACGCCGCTTTACCCAATGGAGATTGCAATTCAGATGACGTTGTGGACTTGACGGATTACACCATCATCGCAACGGCATTCAATGCCTTTCCTTCTAGCGGGAACTGGGATGTACGAGCAGATCTGAATGGAGACGAGGTCGTAGATCTGACGGATTACACCATCGTGGTGACGAACTTTAATCTGGTTGGAGAATAAATAGAAGAAGGGGTGGCTAAGCCACCCCTTTTTTATGTCAGAACGCGATCTGACTAGTTGACGCCAGTAAACTTCTGCGCAACCGTCGAATCCACCAAGAGCCCAACACCCATGCTAGAAGTGATCGTGATGGACTGAAGGTACTTGCCCTTCGCGCCGGACGGCTTGGCTCGGATGATTGCGGTCAATCCCGCCTTAAAGTTCTCAAGCAAATGCTCGTCGGGGAAGTTCGCTTTGCCAATCGGCAGGTGAACGACGCCACCCTTGTCGGCTCGATACTCAACGCGAGTTGCACCCTTGATGTCGGCGACAGCCTGGGCGACGTTGTTGGTCACGGTGCCATTTCTCTTGTTCGGAGTCTTGGGGCCGAGGGCCTTTCCGATTTTTCCAATCTGGGGTGCCATTTCGTCGGAAGCGACAATCACGTCGAACTTCTTTTCGCCTGCGATGATCTTGGCGATCAATTCTTCGGCGCCAACATAGTCGGCTCCGGCGGCCTCAGCTTCCTTGGCATCATCGCCCTTGGCGAGAACCCAAACGACCTTGACCTTTCCGGTGCCGTGGGGGAGGTTGGTGATGCCGCGAACGTTCTGCTCACCCTTTCGAGTGTCGATGCCGAGCTTGACGGAAATGTCAATGGACTCGACGAACTTGGCGGTGGCGTTGGCTTTGGCGAGCGCGATGGCTTCTTCGATGCCAAAAACTTGGTCTTTGTTGACGGTTTTGGCGATTGCGGCGAATCGCACAGACGACTTGGTCTTGCTTCTAATGTTCTGTCTCATGTTGTGACTCCGTGGTCAAACGACTCCGCCAGATGCGCAGTCTCCCACTGAACCACTATTTTACCCCATGGCCTCATAGATCACCGACAAGGTTAAAGTTCGTAACCACAATCGTATAGTCCGTGAGATCAATCACGTCGTCACCATTGAGGTCGGCGCTTTCATCCCAGTTCCCCGAAGAAGGCAGGGCATTGAACGCAACCACTACTTTTGTATAGTCACTTAGATCAATCACGTTGTCGGGCGCAGCATCGCCATTCTTTAGCGAAAGGTTAATGTTTCCCGTCCCCGTCGTTGAATTGAGGGCAGTGAGAGCGCTCTGCTTCCGCAACCAATGAGACCCTTTCATCGAAACACTATAGTCTCCCGCAGCGAGAGTCGTGTCCAGACTCCACGTGCCGCCATTGCCGCACAAAACTGTCGTTGGCCCCTGCACGGTTGCCCCTGCAGAGTTCCTCACGATGAGTGACAAGGGGAGCCCAACTTGCGACGCAGACCAATCCAGAAAGTTTGCATTTCCCCTAAACGTGGGCCGCAATACCGTCCAAGGCGCAGATTTGCTCCCCGCAGTGTAGAAATCCTCACCGTCAAAGTAAACCGCTATCGTGTGCCCAGATCCAAAGGAAGCACTCGCAGGAACCACATAGTCTAGC
>JAIOPU010000191.1 GCA_021413725.1 Armatimonadota bacterium
ACTTCGTGGTGCCACTGGATGCCCTGCCAAATTTGACTCACCATCCGAAATCCCGCGCCGTCGGGAACAAAGGCAAATTCCGGAGTCGGCGCAGCCAGGTACGAATCGAAAGCCGTCACTGCTTTTTCCAGCCGATCATCGCCTGACCTTCCTCCTCAAATTCCGATTCGATGCTAAATCCATTATTCATCAGAACCTTGGCAGAGCCCATGTTATCGCGCAAGGTGTCCGCAAAGATAGCCCCTTTGAATTGCGTGAGCAGGTAGTCGCTCAGTAGCCTAACTGCCTCGGTCGCGTGGCCTCGCATTCGGTACGCCTCCACAATGTCGTAGCCGATTTTCGGCGTCTCCGTACCGGCACCGGTCACGCCCACTCCCCCAATAGCGGTGCGGTCGAGGACATGGACAACCGCCCAGTGCTGGGTTGAGTTGAGCCATTCCAGGTTTTGCGCCGCTTCCAGAAGATCAGGGCTGGGCCAACTCTCATTGACCGCCACCCCCAATTCGGAAGCAATGCGATCCCGCCCCGCCATAATCCACTCGCTCTCCAGGGGTTCGAGCACAAGTTTGTCACCGATGATTATTGCGGACATCCGTCTATTATGAATGGCCCCATGTGCTCCCGAATCAGCGGAGCGGTATTTTCCCGCGTCCACTTTTCCGGCGAAAGCCACGAAATCGCCTCGATCTCAGCCCTCGGCTCAGGCTCACCCACTAAGTCCGCGCGAAAAACATCGGCGAGCAAGGTGGAGTTTTTCTCATTGGCGGGAAGGGTCTCGAACTGTCCGATGTACTCTAAATTCTCCAATTCGACTTCAAGCTCTTCAAAGATCTCCCTACGAATAGCATCCTCCAGAGTTTCCCCGAATTCCGGCTTCCCGCCGGGCTGCATCCACATGGACGTCCCGCGTTTTCGACATACTAAGAGCTTCCCTTCGCGAACGCAGAGAAGCGCAACCACATGGATTTGCGTCATTTCTTCGAGTTTAGCCGTTCGGGGAAACTTTTCCTTACACCGCCCACGTTGAAGATGCCGATTCATGCCTAAGAAATCCACTTCGAAATCCAAACCTACCAAAGCAAAGCCGCCGATTCTATACTGGCTCTGGCTAGCGGTTTTGGTTGTCGTTTGGATTTTGAGCGATTGGGGCAATGATCGCTTCTGGCTGGGAACTTTAATCGCCTCGGTCCCTTCCATTTGTTTTGCCACGGCTACCTTGGGGTTGTTTGTTTGGGCTTGTTTCAAAAGGAGGTTGCGGACACGTTGGTTGTCGCTGCTGCTTTCGTTGGGCATCTGCCTCCACCTTGCCGGTGCGAATTTTGGTCTGATGGTCGGGAGTGGCGGCAAGAAACTTCGGGTGATGAGCTGGAATTTGCACCACGGGGAATTCGGTTTGCCAGGGATCGTGGCGACGATCAAGGCCGAGAACCCAGACGTGATATTGCTCCAAGAAATCCACGAAGTGCACGGCCCGTTGAGGCCGATTGAAGGTCTCTTTGAACTTCTTCCGGAGTACAGGATGACGGGCAATAAGGAATCGGCAATCCTCACAAAAATTCCCATCGAGAGCGGCAAAGTCCATGAATTGAACCTGAACAGCGACCGACGTTACATTCCAGAAGTCAAGCTGCGGTTCGATGGTCAACTTCTCACGTTCTACACGACCCACCTTTACAACGGATTCCGACCCGTTTGGGTGCGGACTCCAGGGTCGCTCATTTATTGGTCGAAAAAGGCTCAAGAGGACCGCGAGGATCAGATTCGGGAACTTGATATAGTCGTGTCCAAGGGCGGTTACACGATCTTGGGTGGGGACTTTAACACAATTCCGAAGGGGGGAGTTTATGACCACTTCGCCTCTCGGTTTGGCGACTCTTTCAAGCATGTCGGGCGGGGTGTCGGCTGGACATTTCCGGCCAACTTTCCGGTTGTGCGGATCGACTATCTCTGGACAACTCCCGACATTCTCACGGCTGAGTTCCGGGTGGTAAAGTCCAGTGCTTCGGACCATTTGCCCATAGTCGCTGAGTTTGTGATGAAAAAATAGTCCCTCAGATCATCAGGCCGCCATCTACGGTCAGGACCTGACCGGTGATGTAGGAAGCCTCCCTACTCGCCAAAAAGACCACCGCGTTCGCAATATCCTCTGGCGAACCGAGTCGACCCGCGGGCGCGGTCTTTTGCACATGGGTTTTGAAGTCTTCGCTGAGTTCAGCCGTCATGTCCGTCTCGATAAAACCTGGCTATTCCGGCTCCCAAGTTCCTTCGCGACCGACTGCGTCAACCCAATGAGGCCGGCTTTGCTCGCGGCGTAGTTGGCTTGCCCGGCCGCGCCGTGCTGGCCGACAATACTGGTGATGTTAATGATTCGACCGTACCGCGCCTTCATCATTGACTTCGTCGCCGCCCGAATCATCAAGAAAGCTCCTTTGAGATTGACGTCCAGCACACGGTCCCAGTCTTCATCGCTCATTCGCATGATGAGTCCGTCGCGGGTGAGACCGGCGTTGTTGATAATCACGCTCGGCGCACCAAACTCCTCGACCACCGAATTGACTAGTTCCTGAACCGCCGTAACATCCGAAATATCGCACCCCTTCGCCGTGGCATTTCCGCCAATCGTCGCGACCGTTGCCGCAACGTTTTCGGCTTTCGTGGCAACACAGACGACGGTTGCGCCTTGCTTGCCGAAGAGTTCTGCGATTGCTCGACCGATGCCTCGGCTTGCGCCCGTGACGATGACAACTTGACCTGTGAAATCCAACATTTTAGAGTTTTCCAACCGTTACTGCGAGAGAAGCGGAGTCCTGCACACTCATACCCGAGACGTCTTTCGAGATGCGTTTGAGAAGTCCGCAGAGTACCTCGCCGCTTCCGCATTCGATGAAGGTGTCGAAACCACCGTCAATCATTCCGAGCATCGATTCGCGCCAGCGCACGCTGGAAAAGAGTTGTTGCTCTAGGAGATACGCCCACAGCGAACTGTCATCAATGGCCTCCGCCGTGACATTGGAGACCACCGGGGATGTCTGAGCATCCCATTGCGCGGCGGCAAGGGCGATACCCATTTGAGCTGCGGACTCTCGCATCAGGGGACTGTGAAAGGCACCGCTGACGTTGAGGGGGAGTACTCTTTTTGCTCCGGCAGTAATCGCATCTTCGCTGGCTCGCTTTACCGCCTCAATGTCACCGGAAATGACAACCTGCCCCGGGCAGTTGTCATTCGCGACCACGACTACGGATTTAGCATCGGAGGCCCCTTCGCAGACATTGGTCAGCGGCCCTGAATCCAACCCCAGCACCGCCGCCATCGTTCCGGGGCGGTCCCGCCCCGCCGAAGCCATGAGTTCGCCGCGGCGAACGACCAGCTTTGCTCCTTCGGCGAGGCTCAAAGCGCCCGCCGCGACCAGAGCAGCGTACTCGCCGATGCTGTGTCCGGCAAATGCGTCCGGGACTACCGCAACTGAGCTACGCAAGGCTTCCCAAGCGGCTAATCCGCAGGTGAAAAGGGCGAGTTGTGCGTTCTGAGTTTCGCGCAATTCTTCCGCATCGGATTCAAAACAGAGGGCACGAACATCGATGCCCGTTGCGCCAGAAACGCGATCAAAGACTACGGAGGCGGCAGGAAATGAGGCGCAAAGTTCCTGCCCCATGCCCGGAACCTGCGATCCCTGCCCAGGAAAAATAACGGCAACCATGCGGACGTTATACCTTTACAGGCTCTTTGTCAGAATAATCGCTTCGGCGACCTCGCGCATCGACTTGCGATTATTCATCGACTGGGTCTGGATGCGGCGGTAAGCCTCCGCCTCGCTGATCCCGTACTCGGCGGTCAGGAGACCCTTTGCCTTGTCGAGGAGCTTTCGGATTTCGAGCTTTTCTTCAAGCGAGCCGACGGTTTTGGTGAGTTCTTGGTTTTGCTCAAATCGGCTTCGGGCAACTTCTATTGCGGGGGGGAGGTCGCTGGGTTTGAAGGGCTTGACGAGGTAGCCAAAGACGCCGGCATCCTTCGCGCGCTCAATCAAATCTTTGTCGCTGTAGGCGGTCAGCAAAATCGCGGGAGCGATGCCTTCTTCGCTGATCAGGGTCGCGGCTTCGATCCCATCCATGGCGGGCATTTTTACGTCAAGGACGCAAACATCGGGCTTCGTGCTTCGCGCAAGGTCCACAGCGCTCTGTCCGTCGCCCGCTTCCGCAACGACTTCATAGCCGAGACTCTCAAGCATCTGCTTTAGGTCAAGAAGAATAATCGGATCATCGTCCGCAATCAATACTCGCATGGTTGCCATTAGGTGCTCCTACGACAGCGGCATCATTGACGCTTCAACATGACCATTGTACCGGAACTGCCACGGCGGCCTGGATTCCAGTATAATAGAATCGATTGCCGAATCGTCTAATGGCAGGACAACGGTTTTTGGTGCCGTTTGTCTAGGTTCGAGTCCTAGTTCGGCAGCCATTCCTTTTTTCCCCATCTCGCCCGGTCGTCCGATTGTTACCCAGCAGGTAGCTGGGTACTGTACAATGGTTTTGTGAGTCCTCACTTGATTCAAAAGCGAGTTTCACGACGAGGTGGGCAAACCTGGGTGTGGGTCCTGGTCGGTCTCGTCTTTCTCGGCTTTGTTTTCCTAAAACTACTTCCTGCTTCGCAAGTTCAACTTGAAAACGTCGCGATTTACAAGCGAAATGAGGTGGCGCGGTCAAAACTTACGGATTGTGCTTTTGGCGACAACAAGTGGGTTGCAGTCGGTGAAAAAGGGGGCATCTATGTCTGCAAAGGTGACGAATCATGGCACTTGGTCGGTGAAGGAGTTACTGAATTAGGACTTTACTGCGTTACTTTCGCGAATGGACTCTGGGTAGCGGGGGGAGAACAAGGAGTGATTGTTACCTCGCCAAACGCTGTGGATTGGCAAACCACTCGCATTCCGTCGTTGAATTCCACCTTTTATAATATCCTCTTTGAGAATGGCACTTGGGTTGCTTTCAGTCCATATGGGCCTCTACTTACATCCACAGATGGAAAAAACTGGAAGCCAACGACGAAGCCATCAACGATCTGGATTTTCGGCCAAGTGTATGGCAACGGTCTCTGGGTGGCGGTGGGTGACGATATGATCGTGACCTCACGTGATGGTTCACTGTGGACCCGCGTCGACAATGAAGTTCCAACTTTTTCTATATATGGGCCGGGCCCGGACTACGTCCCGCCTAAAAAATACACGTATAACTCTGTCGCTTATCGAGATGGGCAGTGGGAGGCCGTTGCAGTTGATCGAACATTCGCAAGATCAAGTGACGGAACCAACTGGAGAAAATCTGGCGGAGGAATGGCGAAAAATACTATCGGCCTGCCTCCTGAAGTCGTGAAATTTGGCAATGGCATTTGGGTAGCTGCGGGTCAGGACGGTATCAGCGTATCAAAGGAGGGAGTGAAGTGGAAAATTGTTGTGCCCAAGACATATGTTGCAAGCTACCAGGACTTAGCTTATGAGAACGGATTGTGGATCGCAATCATAAATGGCAGAATCTTAACTTCGAAAGACGGACTCGTTTGGTCGCATGTCAAGCTGACCCGTACTTCAGCGGATAAGATCAGCTATCTTGGCGGCCGCTGGATCGCTTATGGCAGGTCGATAGCAACTTCTGTAGATGGAATCAAGTGGATTGAGCTATCGCGACCTCCGTATGTCGGGCCAGGCACGGACCCAGGTTTTTATGTGCGCGACAAGCGAGGGCGCAAAGTTATCGACGGGTCTCGCTGATTCGAGGGAGGCAACTACATTTCCATCGGAAAAAATTTGCCGATAATTCAGAAGGA
>JAIOPU010000193.1 GCA_021413725.1 Armatimonadota bacterium
GTTGCGTCGGACATCAGGATTCAGGAACTCGGGATGCTGTTCATAGAAGGCAAGAAGTTTGTCGCCAAAGGCGGAGAGACGGAAGAAGTAGTTCTCCTCACTCACCATTCGGACTTCGTTTCCGTCCGGGCTTTTGCCATCTACGAGGTCGGCTTCCTTGACAAAAGTCTCCGCCGAAACGTCGTACCAGCCCTCGTACTTGTCAAGGTAGATGTAGCCGTTCTCTTGGAGCTTCAGAAAAAGTGCTTGCACTGCCTCTCGATGCCGGACCGAGGTGGTGCGGAAGAAGATGTCGTACTCCATGTTGAGCGCTTGGGCGCACTCTTCAAAGACTTTGCTGATTCGATCGACGAATGCCATCGGGCTTTCGCCTGCCGCCTCTGCCGCTTCCTTCACTTTGAGCCCATTCTCGTCGGTTCCGGTGAGGAAAATCACCTGTTCGCCCTGCATCTTTCGGTAGCGCTTGGTGACATCGCAGACGAGCATCGTCAGCGCGTGACCGACGTGCGGGACGCTGTTGACGTAGTAAATGGGTGTGGTGATGTAGGTGGTTTTCGACATCGGCACCTTCAATTATGACCTGCGAAACTCTAGTACACTCAAAGGAAGCCGAATTCGGCGTAGAAAGAAAGAAATGGCATCCATAAGTTTCGAGTTTTCCGAAGCCGCGCTACGCGTGATTCCGCCCATTGAGCTGGAAATTTATCGCCCCAAGATTGAGCGCATTTGGGAGTTGAAGCGCGAAAAGAACGCGGTGATTCTCGCCCACACTTACCAAAGTCCCCAGATTTATCTCACCGTCGCGGATGTCGTTGGCGACTCCCTGCAACTCGCGCGCGAGGCGACGAAGGTGGATGCGGACATTATCGTCCAGGCCGGGGTGAAGTTCATGGCGGAGACGAGCAAGGTATTGAACCCACATCGCAAGGTTCTGATTCCCTCGTTGGAAGCCGGTTGCTCGCTTGCGGAATCTATCACGGGTTCAGACGTTGTTAAGCTAAAAGAAAAGTATCCGGGGGTTCCCGTTGTTACTTACGTCAATACCAATGCAGACGTCAAGGCGGAATCTGACATCTGTTGCACTTCCGCGAATGCGGTCGAGGTGGTTGAGTCCCTTGGCGTGGACCGTGTGATCTTCTTGCCGGATAAGTATTTAGGAATGTACGTCGCTTCGCAGACTAAGGTGGAGATCATACTGGGCGAGGGTAGTTGTATGGTCCACGAACGATTTACTCCCGCGGACATTAATGAGTTGCGGCGTTTGCATCCGGGCCTAACCGTGATGGCGCATCCCGAGTGTCCGCCAAACATCCTCGAACTTGCCGACTACGTCGGTTCCACGAGTGGCATGTCGCGAATGGTGCGCGAGTCTGGATTGACGGAGATCGCTTTGATTACGGAGTGCAGCATGAGCGCAAACATTGCGGCATTAAACCCGTCTGTCAACATAGTCCGGCCCTGCCAACTTTGCCCGCACATGCAACGAATCAACCTTGATAACATCATCACTTGCCTGGAAAACGAGGAGTTCGAGATCACTATTCAGGAGGAACAAAGGCTTCGCGCGAAAGCGGCGATTGACCGAATGCTGGAAGTCAGAGTTGGGGTGCGCGGTTGATTCGAGCGAATCTGGAACTTTTCGATGAGGTGATTGACGTCCCTGTCGTTGTCGCTGGCTCTGGGATTGCGGGTCTCTGCACGGCTTTGGGTTGCGAGAAGCATGGGGTTCATGTTCTCACTCGGCGAACTCTCTGGACGGGCGGAAGCTCTTTCTGGGCGCAGGGCGGTATGGCGGCGGCAGTGGGTGACAATGATTCGGCGAAACTTCACGCCATTGACACGGTGGCGGCGGGAGCCGGACTAACCGAACCTTTGGTTGCCGAACTACTTACCGAGCAAGCCCAGGATGCCGTCCGTTTGTTGCGCGAACTAGGAACTCGTTTCGATCTGGACTCCGCGGGAGACTTTGAGCTCGCCAAAGAAGCGGCCCACCAACAGCCGCGTGTGCTTCACGCCAACAAAGATGCTACGGGTGCCGAACTGATGCGCGCTCTGGCTACGGCCGTTTCGCACACGAAGTCGATCACTGTTCACGAGGACTTTCTTGCAACCGAACTTGCCTTAGACGAGGCTGGACGAGTCGTTGGGTTGGTGGCTCGCAATCAGCATCGGCTGATTCTGTTCCGCAGCCACGCCGTTGTCCTTGCGACGGGCGGAATCGGTCAACTCTACCGATTTACGACCAATCCAACGGAGGCGAGAGGTGACGGCCTCGCGCTCGCGGCGCGGGCTGGAGTTCGGCTTACCGACCTCGAATTTGTTCAGTTCCACCCCACAGCATTACTCACTCCAATCGACCCACTCCCCCTCATTTCCGAAGCACTTCGTGGCGAGGGAGCCGTCCTCATTAACGATCGGAACGAGCGATTCATGTCCGCGATTCACGAACTCGGCGAACTTGCGCCCCGAGACGTCGTTGCTCGGGGTGTGGCAGCAGAAATGGCAAAAGGTCGCCGAGTATTCCTCGATGCACGTCAAAAGATTGGCGAGGAGTTTCCTGAACACTTCCCCAACATTTTTGAGCGCTGCATGAGCGTGGGGATTGACCCTCGTAAAGCCCCGATTCCGGTAGTCCCCGCCGCCCACTATCATATGGGAGGTGTCGACGTTTCTCTCGATGGCCAATCGTCATTGGCTGGGCTTTGGGCGTGTGGCGAAGTATCTTCAACTGGTGTTCACGGCGCGAATCGCCTCGCTTCAAACAGTCTTTTGGAGGCTGTAGTTTTCGGGAACCGAGTTGCGGAAGACATCGTTTCCAAACTCAACGGAAATGCCTACGAGTACGATATTCGTCTGCCGTTCTCGGTAGAAAAGATTCGGGATATGGCGACCGCTCCTGTCGGCGAAACTGAAATTGCCGTAATGAGGCAGACTATGTGGGACAAAGTCGGTTTGAGCAGGGATGAGGCGGGTCTTTCGGAAGCGATTACATTGTTTGGTGAACTCACTGATCCGGTCAAACATCCCAACTATGGCGTCTACAACCGCGCTTTGGTTTGTCGTTTAATCGCCGAAGCCGCTCGCGCGAGACGCGAGAGTCGAGGGGCACATTATCGAACAGATTATTTGGTCACCGAAGAAGGTCTCAGGCGGCACAGTTTGGTGCAGTGGGATGATGAGTTGAAGAGCTGTATGGTTGGCTTTGAGGGCGAGCGAGTAGCTGGAGTTGGAGTTTAAATGTCGGAACTGAACCATGAATTTCTTGCAGAACTGATTCTGCGTGCGTTGAAAGAGGACCTTGGCGATGCCGGAGACCTCACTTCGCTCGGCACAATTCCCGAAGCGCAAACCGGCACTGCTCATATCGTTTCCAAAGAGGCTGGCGTGATCGCAGGAATCGAGGTCGCCGCCGAAGTGTTTTCCGCGCTTGATCCCAGCTTGATGATATTGGCGAAAAAGGTGGATGGTGACGCCGTTGCGAAAGGGGACGTCATCTTGATAATTTCAGGTTCAACTCGCTCGCTTCTTTCCGCAGAGAGAGTCGCCCTCAACTTTCTTAGGCATATGTCAGGCATAGCAACCGCAACTGCAAATCTTGTTGAACTTGTTAAGGAGACCAAAACAAGTATCGTCTGCACAAGAAAAACAACCCCCGGCCTTCGCGGGCTTGAAAAGTACGCAGTCAGATGCGGCGGAGGACGAAATCATCGGTTTGGACTTTATGATGCGGTGCTGATTAAAGACAATCATATCGCCGCTTGTGGTTCGGTCACCAAAGCATTGCAGTCTGCTAAGCATAGAGCGGGTCACTTGGTAAAAATTGAAGTTGAGGTTTCTTCGATTGAAATGCTTCAAGAAGCTCTCGCAGAAGGGGCTGACGTTATTATGCTCGACAATATGACTCCTGCTCAGGTTAAAGAAGCCGTAGCTATCGTGGCGGGAAGGGCATTGACGGAAGCTTCCGGCGGGATCACCCATGAGACAGTACGAGCCTATGCCGAAGCAGGAGTTGACCTCATTTCGGTCGGCTGGATCACGCACAGTGCACCAAACCTTGATTTGTCTCTTGACTACGTCTAGACCAAAGGGAAAGCTGCAAGAAGCATCGCGGCACCATAGAGGCCCGCGTCCGCACCGTACGGACTCCGAACTGCATCCACCGAAAGCCAGTCGGCTAAGCCAACGCCACCGCACAACACAATGGCGTCGGGATAGTAAAGTGACCTAACGAGTTTGATTGCTTCATCCGCAGCTCTTTGGGCGAATATCTTTTGCTCAGGGGTCGGTGAGGAACTCAAGGCAGCGCCGCCCAGTAAGTCCTCGAAAGTTTCTCCGGTTGAAGTTTTCATGTCATTAAGCCGAGGATAGTCCCCCCGCGTACCCTTGAGGATTCGCCCTCTGTCCACCAAGCCGAACCCGACTCCGGTCCCCAGTGCCAATGTGGCAACACGCATTCCGGCAAATTGCGGCAAGCAGGCATGCCCCCATGCCGTGGCGAGTCCATCGTTGAGGGCAACGATCTCCAGATCAGGCAAAGCGGTCCGAAAGTTTGTACCGACATAGTCGGGAATAATGGGTTTGGCTTCCCAAACCTCCGTTGTGAGAGGGTCCACTGTTCCTCCCGTCGATATCGCCACCCTCAAAGTAGAAGCTCGGGCTGCGTAACTGCGAATCAGGTTCGTTCTCTCCTCCGGGATTCTAGGAAGGGGCACTCGCTCCAAAACGCGCATGATCCCGGCTTCATAGGATGCGAAGCGCATCCAAGTCCCGCCGATATCCACCGCCAAAATCGGCCCATCTAACCCAACCTGAGACGAGCGGAGGAACGCAGAAGTCTGTTTTAATGGATCGTTGATCGCCCCCCCAATCACCACTGAGGTCGCGCCTGCTAGGCGAGCCGCTTGCACTTGCCAACCCTCAGAATATCGCCCTTCGGCAACAACAGGAACTGATAAACCGGCGAGCGAACGCACCAAATCCAAATTTGGACCGCCCCCGGACGGCGAGGCGGCTGTATAACCGGCGAGGGTTGTCCCCACGATATCTGCCCCCGCCGCAACGCACAATTCAGCATTCAAGAGAGTGTCGCAATCGGCCATGACCAGCCGCCCCGCCGCCTTCACGGCCGCACACAACGAAGCAAATGTTGAACCATCTGGACGTTCCCGGTCCGTACCGTCCAGGGCAATAATCTCGCAGCCAGTCGCGATTAGCTCGGTGACCTCAGCAAGTGTTGGCGTGATATAAACTTCGGAACCCGAGTATTCTTTCTTGATCAGCCCAATGACCGGAATCCCCAACTCTGCGCGCAACAGAGACACCGCTTCTACACCTTCTAAACGCAACATCTTCGCCCCTGCATCGACACTTGCGCGAGCCAGCGCAAGCAAAATTGATGGCGGCGCCAGATGGGAACTGGATGCCTGAACGCTGACGATCAGCGGTGGGAGCGAAATCATACGTTCATTGTAAACCAAAGCAGGAACTTAGGTTCAAAGCAGGACCAAATACCAGAGTTACTGAACCCTCTGGAGCGCAAAACGTCCCTCAAGACAAGAGTTCCGAAAAAGCTCGAAAGGAAATTGAACCATGAAAATCAACCGAATCTTTATGCTCGCCATCGCAACGACTATGCTGCTCGCCGGAAGCACAACGGACGCATCTGCCCAACAACGCACGAAGGGCAAGAACCACAAAGTCAAACCGGGCCACAGCCAAAAGCTGAGCGATCCCGCGCTCAAGGCCGCTGAAAAGGATATTCAGGCTGCCAGGAAACTCCTCGGTCACGGCCTCCCGATTTACGAAGGTCACCGGGCCCTTGCGATCGACCTCTTGCAACTCGCTTCCAAGGACATTCGAGCCGGATACCGGCTGGGGCAGATCGGGAATCGGCAGATGAACAGCACTCAATCCCTACCCAAAGTGGACGCCAAGTCCGAGAAGGCACTCCGCAGATACAGCGCGGACGAGATCAATAAAAGCAACGAGTTGCTCCGAAAGTCCATTCCTTACATTCAAGATGCGATCAAGCAGCTGAACAACGCTGCGGGCGATTACGGCGGATACCGAACTCAGGCGATCCAGGCCCTGAACGAGTCGTTGAATCAGGTGAATATCGCACTTCGGGTTAGAACCGGAAACGGACAACCTTAAACAACAAAAAACTGGGGACGACCGATGGTCATCCCCAGTTCTTTTGTGAAACTCCGAGTTCAGGGTTATGCTCAGCGTCGCCTTCGAATCAAGACGATGGAACCCAGGGCTAGTGCGACCATTGAGCCTGGCTCGGGGACGATAGCTGGCAATACGGTCTGTCCGTTCGAACCGTATGAAACGCCCTTGGCCACGATCGCTGACTCAGAAATCGTTGTCGGGAGAACGAACGTGAAGACCATTGCACGTCGTGCATAGGGCTGACTTCCGTTGCCAACGGTAATTCCAAGAGTCGGAACGATTCCGTAGTCGTCGTTTGCTCCGGCAGTTCCGCTTCCCGCATGAAACAACTTGTCAAAAGAATGGTTGTTCGGATTGAAGTCCTTGTAGCCGGTGCAACCAATCCCATACGAAGCAGTGAAAGCCGGAAGAGTCTTGCCAGTTCCAAACATCCATTCGTTGTTGAGAGCATTGCCGCTCACCGCAGTATTCGGAGCATTCTTCTTTACCAAGATTTCGCCTGCCTTCAAGGCTGCATTGCCGTTGCTAGCTGCGAATGAGGGACTTCCAGCAATGTCAAAATACAGGCCGTCTAAAACGTTAGCTCCGTCGTTTGCGGCTTGGGTTGCGGTGTTTGTCAATTCAATCGTAAGACTTGTACCACTCACAGTGAACTTTGCCGTGGCGCTCAGGGCTTGACTATTGACCCCTGAATTGCCGGCAAATCCAAAGATAATACTGGCGTTAACTGCTGATGAGACGCCGATGACCGTGGCGACCATGGCCACTAATTTGTATTTAGTATTCATTTTGTTTCTCCGTTCTGAACCCAACGTCAATCGCGCAACTCGCACGAACGACATGAATTGTAACCCACTTTTCGTGCCAAAGTAGATGTTTTCCTGAAAATCAAGCAGTCTTGCTAGACTTGCGACTAAAGAAATAAGGAGTTTTGCTAGGTCGTGCAACACTATAAGGCGTGAAAGCCTCGCGCCTCTACCTCCTCGCTCGTGCGGCACAGGGCTTCGCCTTCGCACTGTTTTGGACGATCACCCTTTACTTCCAAGACACCGTCGTCCACCTTGATGCCTTCCAACTTGTGCTCCTCGGTTCAGTTGCCGAGGTCACGATCTTTTGTTTCGAGATTCCCACCGGAGTCGTCGCCGACCTCGTCTCCCGCAAGCTCTCGGTCGTCCTGGGGTTTCTTATCGTCGGAGCGGGGTTTGTCATCCAGCCGATTGGCGCGACTTGGCCAATTCTCGTCATCGGCATGATCGGTTGGGGGCTGGGGGAGACATTTCTGAGCGGAGCGTTTGAGGCTTGGATCACGGACGAGCTTCCCTTCGAAGACAATCCCCCGACTGCCACAGAAATATTCCTCCGTGCGAGTCAAGCCAATATCGCGGGATATTTGGTCGGGATTTGGGTGAGCATCGTCCTCGCCACGATCAACCTCAGGCTCCCTCTGATCGTCAGTGGTTGCGCGTTCCTGCTGATCGGTGTCGTTCTCGCGGTGGTCATGACCGAAAAGGGCTTTCACCGCGCGGCGGATCAAGAGCGGATGACTTGGGCGCGATTCCGGCAGACCCTGACCACCGGCCTTATAATCGCTCATTCCAAACCACTCTTACTTGATGCGCTGTGGGTCGTTTTCTTCATCGGTCTTGCCAGCGAAGCCTTGGACAGACTTTGGAATAAGCACGTCACCAGTTTCGGTTTGCCCAAATTCGCGGGGATGAATGAGCTGTATTGGTTCGCAATTATCGCCAGTGGCGGGATGCTGTCCGCGCTTTTGCTCACGACTTTCATCCGCCACAAAGGACTCGAAACCGACGGCGGCAAGGTCATTAAACTCATCACCGTCCTCCTCGCCGGACTGATTTTGATCACGCTGATCTTCGGATTGGCGGGGAATTTCTATGTCGCCGCGGCTGGAATCATCGGGGCGCGAATGATTCGCCGTACAATCGAGCCGCTGACTACCGCATGGGTCAACGACCACGCCGAACCCGAGGTCCGCGCGACGATGCTGAGTATCAAGGGCCAAGCGCACGGGCTTGGCGAGACTCTGGGTGGCCCCTTGCTCGGCGCGGTCGCCAAGCTCACAACTGTCTCTGCAGCCCTCGTCGGCTCGGCAATCTGCAACATCCCTGCCCTCCTCGCCAGTTTACGCGGGACTCGACGAAGGGGTTAATTTTGCCGTTCGCAAGACTAGATCGCGACCATTTCTTCCCAGTTGTTCCCGATCTTCGCGTCAACTCCAACCGGTACGTTCAGGGGCATGGCGTGGACCATGGCGTCGCGGATGGGCTCAAGGAGTTCGGCCTTCTCACTCGGGTGGAGTTCGAAGACGAGTTCGTCGTGGACTTGGAGGAGCATTTTGGTTTGCTTTCCAACCAGGAGTTTCGCAACGTCGATCATGGCGAGTTTAATCATGTCGGCGGCGGAACCTTGGATCGGAGCATTCATCGCTTGCCGCTCGGCATACATCCGCTCGTTGCGGTTGGCGGCGTGGATGTCGGGGAAGTAGCGGCGACGACCCAGAAGGGTCGTCGTGTAGCCGGTTTTCCGTGCTTCGGCGACGACCGACTCGGTGAAGGCTTTCACTGCCGGGAAGCGCTCGTTGTAAAGCCTGATGAGCTCTTTGGCTTCGCTGATGCTGAACTCGCCGCCTAATTGTTGAGCGAGACCAAAGTCGGTGACTCCGTAAAGCACAGCGAAATTGAGGACTTTTGCGTAGCGTCGTTGCTCTTTGGTGACCTCGGTGAGATCGACGTTGAAAGTCAGCGCGGCGGTGGCGGCGTGGACATCAGAATTGGTGCGGAACGCCTCGACCAGGTTGACGTCCTCGCACATATGGGCGAGAAGGCGGAGCTCGATTTGGCTGTAATCGAAGCTGGCGAGTTCAAAACCATCGGCGGCGGTGAAGGCGCGGCGGATTTTTCGGCCCAGTTCCGTGCGGATAGGGATGTTCTGGAGATTGGGGCTTTCTGAACTCAGCCGCCCCGTCGCGGCGACGGTTTGGTTGTAGTTCGTGTGGATTCGGCCGTCCTCGGCGATCATCTTGGGGAGAGAATCAGCATAGGTGCTTTTGAGTTTGCTAAGTTCGCGCCAGGTCATCACCTCAGCACAAATCGGATACTGCGCGGCGAGGAGTTGGAGGATTTCTGCTCCGGTGGCGTAGCCGGTTTTGGTTTTCTTACTGCCCGGAATTCCGAGCTTTTCGAAGAGAATTTCACCCAGTTGCTTGGGCGAGCCGATGAGGAATGTTTGCCCGGCGAGTTCGTAGATCGTCGCGGTTGAGGTCTCTATTGTCGCGGCAAGCGTCCGGCTGAAGTCCTCCAAATACTCTCGCGAGACTTTGATTCCCGCACGCTCCATGCCCGCAAGGACAGGAGCAAGCGGTTGCTCCATTTGGGTGAGAATGTTGAGTTGGTGCTCCTGGGTGAGCTTGGCGGCCATCACCTGTTCGAGCCTAACTAGCGCAAGGGTCTGTTGCTCGGGCGTCTCGGGCGGAGTCACGTCGAGGTAGGCGATGGCGAGGTCGCGGAGTGTGTAATTCGCTCGCCCGGACTGTAAGACGTACCCGGCGAGGAGGGTGTCCATGAGAATCGTTCCTTGCTGATATTTCTTCGCGTCGTGGGCGACGACTTGACCAGGAATTTCCCGGAATAAGTCCGCCGCAATATCAGGCGTAATCGAAGCGACTTGGTCGCCGACTCCGGCGAACCAGAGGAGTTCGGCAGAGCCGAAGAGGTCGGTTTGGGCCGCGCCGGGGGCGGCGTGGAGCCCGACTGGATTGGCCCCGATCCAAGCTTTAGCGGCATCGGTGTTGCGCGGGGAATCCACGGTTTTTGGGACAAGAGTTTCCAGCGCAACCTCGGCGATGGGTTCAGCGTCCTCCATGCCTTCGATATAGCGGCCAAAAATTTGGTCGAAACGTCGGACGTGGGTCTTCATTTCCAGGCTTTCAAGCATCGCCTTGGCGGTCGCGACGCACTCGCGAGACATTGTAAGGGAAGCAAAATCCCATTCGATGGGAACATGCCGGTCGATGGTGGCGAGCCACTTCGACTTGGGGATCTGTTCCAAGCCAGGAATAATTTTTTTGCGGAATTTCTCCTCGATTTGGGGGAGACTCTCGATAATTTGCTCAACCGAACCCCAGTCTTGGATGAGTTTG
>JAIOPU010000194.1 GCA_021413725.1 Armatimonadota bacterium
ATTCCGGTCGCCTGTTGTTGCAAAATAGCGTCGGTGAGATCCGGAGTGGACTCGGGCAGGCTGTTGAGGACGGCTTCGGTCGCGGTGTTAATGTTGAGTCTCCCCGCGTCGTTGGCGTCGCCGTTTGGTGGGTTTACGGTATAGCTGTCGAGGAGATTTTGGGCAATTTGGACGGTCATCCCTGCAACTCTCAGCATGTCGGCGGTGGTGTTGAAGCCTTGCCGCCCGTTGAAAACTGCCGTCGCGACTTGCACATTCGGTACGATTCGAAGTATAGCCTGGAGATTGGGGGCGGTTCGGATATTGGGAATGTTGCCCCTCTTTGAGCTTGCTCCGACGGACAAGAGGTCGGCGAGAACCGGCTCTTGGGTGTCTCCACTCACTAGAACTTGGTCGGATGTGGTCTGATCCTGAATTTCGTAGAGGGAACGTCCGGTGAAACCCTTAACTAGAAGCAATTCTTCAACGGTCTTGAACGGGGCCAGTGCCGCGTTGTAGGGGGTGGTCATCGTGTTGTAATATTCGTCCTTTGCCCCTTCCTGTCTTGGGTTTTGGCCAGCTTCTCGCCAATCGAGAAGGCTGTCGATCTGCTCGGTTGTGAGGTTGAGCTTCGTGAGCTGTTCCGCCGGAGCGGAGTTCAGATCAATCCGACTTGAGCCATCAACAAGCTCAATCCTGAATGAACCATTTCCGACAATAAATTTCTCATCGCCAAGGGTTCCGAGTGCCGCCCAGTCGTCTTGCAATGTTGTGGGCTGCGAGCCATCCACGATGGATAATTCAGCAAGAGCGCGTTGAACACCAGCATCCACCATTTGCTCGGCGCGCATTTGGTCTAGCCGGTTGTGGCGAGATTGGAAACTCGTTCGCTGAGTCGCGGCGAACGTGGCGACCATCGCGATCAGACCCGTAAGTGCCACCAAAGTCATGATCAGCACGGCTCCACGCTGACTTCTCATGCACCACCTGCCGCAGTTTCTGGGTTGTCGGGTGTGACGTCGCTGAAGATGTGTCTCACCACAAATTGATGTGACTCGCCGTTCATTGTGTAGGTGATTCTTGTTGCCGCCGGTAGCCTTCTTGCCCCGGATTGTTCGGAGTCCCAGGCAACCGTCCATTCGGTGCCGTTGAAAAATTCAAAGCCGATTTGGTCGACATCGGCGTTCATCACGGACTCCATTCCGCCCTGGGTGGAGTCACCGTCGGCGGGCCGCTGGGTACGAAGAAAGAGTCCCGTTCGGCCCCCTGCGTCGCCAAATGCGGTTAGTGAAATTGACGTTTCGGTTGTGCCGGCTTGGGTTGAGAATTTTTGATTGAGGATTTCAAACTCGTCTAGAGATTCGCGGTAGGCGCCGCTCGCAGGGGTGCCGAGCCCAGTGATGGTCAGCGTGTCGGGCATAGATTGACCGCTTTCTTCGGAGCTGAGCGGGTTGTCGCCCTTGCTGGATGCGACAAAGAAACTAGCGAGGTTGGAGGTGTCGGTGTCAAGAGTAGCGGAATTCAGGAGTTCTGTGAGTTGGAGTTCGAACTTGCGCTGGGCTTCCACGCGTTCGATGGATGGTTGGACTTTGGTTTGGAAAGTTGTCGCAGCGGCGTAAGCCGAGGCGACGCCCATAAGGATGATCGCCGAGATCACGGTTACGACGAGTGCCTCGACGAGGGTTATTCCGCGTTGGGTTCGCATCAGTTCGCTGCTCCTTCGGTCGTTGTGGGTTTGCGGAAAACGACGTGGGTCAGGACGAGATCGGGCTTATTCGGTTCTGTTACAGTGAGGTACAGAGCGTCAAGATTCTCTACGCCCGATGTCTCGGTTTCTGCGGCCCAGGTAATCGAGGGAAAACCGCTTGCAGAAAAATCACCGGACGCCGATCCTGTTTCAGCTTCGCGGGTTGCGATGAGTTCGTTGAGTTTTCGATGAGCGAGGAGTTGGAGTCGCTCGGACTCTTGGGCCCGAGCTTCGCCTTTGGTCATCGCGCCAAGGGCACCGAGGCAGGCGGTAATTCCGATCGCCAGAAGGGCAACCGCGACCATGGCTTCTACCATGCTGAAACCAGCCTTCTTGCTCCTTTTTCCCGCCCCTCGGGAGGACAATACGCGAGGCGAATTGCGGTGGGAAATTTTTCTAACCACCCCGAACCTCCAACTCACCCGCCGCCCACTCGTCGGTCGTGGTTTCCTCTTCCGGGAGCGCGGCTTGCGAAACTTTGGTCTGCCCTGTCTTTCGACTCACTTGAATGCTAAAAGTCCCGCTGAGAGAGTCAAACTCAAC
>JAIOPU010000195.1 GCA_021413725.1 Armatimonadota bacterium
ATATCGCACAGGTACGCCTCACGTCTGCTTGACGGGACGAGAGACGTGTAACGCGGGTCTTCATCGATAAACGAAGGGTCGTAAACGTAACTTCCCCCGCGCTCATCGTTCTCCGCCGACTGTCCCTGAATGACGCCTAGCGTCATTCCCAAAAAGTGATAAATCGGACCCATCCAAACCGCGTCTCGACGGGCGAGGTAGTCGTTGGCGGTAACGAGGTGCGCGCCTTTTCCGAGCAAAGCGTTAAGGTAAAGTGGGGCGACTGCTACAAGGGTCTTTCCTTCACCAGTTTTCATCTCTGCGATTCGTCCTTGGTGGAGCACCATTCCGCCAAGAAGTTGAACGTCGAAATGGCGCATCTTCAGGAGTCTCTTGGAAACTTCTCGAACGACTGCAAAGGCCTCCGGAAGAATGTCGTCGAGTGTCTCTCCTGCCGCAAGTCGCTGGCGGAAGTACGGAGTCTTGAGTTGCAACTCTGAGTCGGAGAGGCCCATGATAGTTTCCTCAAGGGCATTGATCTGCTCTACGATTGGCATCAATCCTTTGATGTCTCGGTCAGACGTGTCGAACATTTTGCGTAAATACTTTAACATTTATATCGGTTTGGGGTGGCGAAAAACGCCAAGGAGTAGGCGCGATGACACGCGCCGTTTGAAAACACTGGGGGCGGACGAAGCTAGTTCGTAGGTCCGTCGCGAGGTCGAAGACTATCAGTGAAAACTGCTTGTGGTACAAACATTGCAGTTGCCTGCAACACCGGTGTACTCGATGAGACCTCACATCGCTCCTTGCGGGAAACGGTTAGGGGAGCGTTCGTTGCGATTTCTTGTCGCTGTTCAAATCGTTCACTCTGAAGGACGATCCGAATCACTTCAGCGCGCAAGAGAGGATTCACTGCATCGGACTGATTGGGTCCGTACAGAAACATCATCAGGAGCGCAGGAAGGATGTTTAGCATGAGGCTATAGACTCTATTATAGACGTTTGGGCTGGAAATTATAATCCAACTTGCCAAACTTGCCCTGAATTTCGAAAAAAAGACCCGTGCTCTTAGTGGCCGCCCCGTGACCGTTGGGTTATCCTTAACTGGATACTGGTCAGTGCCCCCACGCCGTTTGCCACTGCTCCAACCACTCGAACTCGATGCCCCACAGCATCGTAGTTCGAGGCAACCTGAACGCCGTTCACATAAGCGAATCCTGGCACATAACCCGCTGGAATCTTGATCCAAGTCTCAAAACTTGCGGCATTCCCGGTTAAGTTCTTTACTTCGTGTCCGACCACCGACTTCGTCTTAGTGACCTTGATATCGAATTGATGCGTACCCAAACGGACGTTCTTGAAGGTCATCCCCTCCCAAGCCGTTGGCAACTTTGGTGAAAATCGCAAGGTGTTGCCCGGGGCATCGGGGGTGTAGTCCAAGAAGGCCATCATTGAATCCACAAATGTAGACATCGACTCCCAAGCATTCGGCCAAGCCGCCTGCAGTTTGAACCCGGGATACAGTTCTGAGTTCGCGGGAGAAATTTGCTCCGCGCCAAATCCCGCCGGTCCAAGCCGGGAAACCAGGAGATCAAGCTTAGATTTGTGAGTATCAATATCACCCATTCCCGGTGTGGAATTGCATCGCTCGGCATAGTAAAGACCGTACCACATCGTCGAAAGGAACCACGGTCCGCCATTCCAGTAGGTGTCGCCGTAGTACCGGTCAATCAACCCTTGCCACTCCCCGCTGAAGCGAACCAGTGGATGGTTGTTGCCGTATCGATCCGTGTCCACGCCATTCATCCGATCAACGAGCTTGACCACGCGCGAGTCCTTGGCACCAAAAACCTTGAAGGGATAAACCAGCCCAAGCTGAGATATATCGGTGTTTTCTCCATTCCAATCAAGCCGTCCGACTAGACCTTGATAGACATCCCCGGCCCGTCCGTTGAACGTCGCTGCGTCCGTGGGGTGACCGGTCAGGTTGGCGATCAACGCGGCGTCCCAAAGACCGCGCACTACGTTGGCGTTGGAGTACAAAAACTCATCAAAGGCGTCCTCCCATACACTCATGGAGTGCATGAGCTTGTTCGTGTCGTCGTAGTAGAGCCGGGAATCTATCGTTGAGTCTTGGCTACTGGCGAAAGCCGCATCGCGAACAATACCCCAGTTTTGCGTCAAGAATCCGCCGTCACCGGTGATGTTGTAGTGATAATTTACGCCCCATGGCACCACAGCCGACTCATCCACCTGCGGCGCTCCCCAGACAATGTATCCATCAGTGGTGTACTTTTGATACCAGAACCCCTTCCCGCCCCACGTCTCATTGTTTCGGAACGTGACATCGCGCAGGTAACGGTAAACCTCCGAAGACTCGAAGAAGTGGCCCGACTTTGCAAAGGTTACGGCGGCATAGGCAGCATCCCGAGGCCAAACAAAAGGATAAGCCCCGTTATGGTAACCCGCAACAACTCCGCCATTCTTCCCATCGAAGTGCAGCATGGTTCCGAGCAATCCCCTGTTGAAAAGTTCTGTCAGAGTCGCACTCTGAGGAATGTCCACAGTGGTTCCCGTTGCCAACCAATCCTTCCAAAATGTCTCGGTTTGAGTCTGTGTCGCAGCCATCGAACTCGCGTAGAACCAGTCCACCGCCGGTGCAATTTGGTAGCTGAACGTCCCCGTTGCTCCCGAAAATTGGTCGAAACCACCTGCAGTGAGAAGGTCTACTTCTACCGTTTGCCCGGCGGGAATCACAAGTGAGCAAGCCATCCAGCCTTGACCCGAATCAGTGCTCGTCTCTCGCCAATTGTCCGTCGCCGGAACACCCGAAGAACCTCCCGGCGTAGTTAGAACCTTCAAGGCCGTCCCAAAATAGATGGACCGATCCTTATTGTAATCGCTGAATGTGGTTGGATTGTATTCGCCACTCGCGCTCGTGTATCGCTGAGTGTTGTCGTACGCGACCATGACATTTCGCGTGGAATCCCAGTACATCTGGTCGTAGCTGTCTCCACCATTGATCGCGTAGTCGCTGTAGTAATAGAATCCGACTTGGCGTTGGCTCGCACCGGTATTGGTGAGGAGATAACGTTCGACAAAGAGCCCTCGTTGCGGGCTGAACCCTTGGTCCAGAGGGAATGTAATCCCCGCCGGGCAAAAATCATATTGCTGAACGGTAATACCCTTGTTCTTCAGGCTTGTCAAACCTTGAACGACGTTGGTGTCTTTAATGTAACTTTGGCTCACCTGATCGTATCCGACGCCATTTTCGTTGGACATCCAGTAGGTGGTCCCGTCTACACGAAGCCCCGCCATCGCCTGGTTTAAGTGAGTTTGCCCACGATTTCCGGCCGGAAGTCCCGGAGGAAACGTATCGAGTCCTCCAACGTAGCCTTCATTCTTTGTCGCCACCCCGAATACGGTTCCCGCACTCGGGTAGTGGATGTCGTAGGTGGTCCCATTTTGGTCGAGTTGGACGTTCATGTAGTTGTTGCCAACGAGTGCCTCCTCCTTCCAAAAACTGACCGGCGGATAGCCAACTTGTGGGTTCGCCGATCCCGCGCCAGCACCAGGCCAAGGCATCTTTACCGTGAAGCTAAAGGTATTCGCAACGTTGGCGCAACTGTTTGAGGCACACCCAGAGTTATTGGCAAAAACATCCAAGCCACCGCCCGAATTCCAGGCACTAATTTTGTACTTCACAACGCTCCCCGCAGGGAGGCTCCCCAGTGGAATCGTGCCCTTCCACCAGTCGATATTGTTCGGGCTATGCGGTTCATTCCGCACGAAATTGGGAATGATTACTTGGGTTGCGCCTGAGGCGACTCCGCGGACTCCCGAGGGCTCGGAGCCGTTCGTAGTGTAGTAAATTGCAATGTTCGTATAGTAAAAGCTATAACCAATTTTGGTCCAGATATCAACCGAATTGCCTTCGCGTGGGTTGAGTGGATTGCGCGAGGTTGACGACTCACCGTAAACAGTGTTTCCGGCAATATGTTCTACAAAGTCCGCCGTTGCCCAACTGGCGATACTTGCAATCGCCAACATTGCGACCGCCACAAACTTTCCAATCGATAATCTCATCATGCTGAACCCGATCCGCAACATTGCAAATCGTTGTGAATACGTATTCTAGCATAAAAACGTCCAAATTCCAAGCATTAACTTGAAATTGAATCAACTACCTGGTGAATCAACCAGAGTGCGCATTGGGTTTTAGAGAGCAATCCCGAGTCCGCACTTTTTCCATCTGGAGTGAGGAATTGCAGGCGGTTTGTTTCGGACTCAAACCCCTGGTTGGGTTGGGACACGTCGTTGAATACAATCGCGCTAAGACCTTTGCGAGCCATCTTCTCTATCGCGTAGCCCGTGTCTTCCGAGGGTTCCGCGGCGAAGCCAATGACTTTTGAGCCCGGCTTTGCCTTTGCCGCCAAGGCTGCGATCACATCGGGATTTGGCACCAACTCTAAACTCAAATGAGCGTCGGAGCGTCGGAGCTTTGAATGGGAAGCCTGTGCTGGGCGATAGTCCGCCACCGCTGCCGCTCCGATCACGAAGTCGGCTTCGCTAACCTCCAATAGTCCGGCATCAAGCATTTCCACGGCCGTTTTGACGCGAATTAATTTCACTCCAACCGGAATACGCACGGCGGTTGGGCCGGAAATCACCGTTACTTCAGCTCCCATCAGCAGTGCTGCTTGCGCCAGTGCCGCGCCCATCTTTCCCGAGGATCGGTTGGAAATAAATCGCGCCATGTCAATCGGCTCTTGAGTCGGGCCACTTGTAATCAAGACTTTCTTTCCTGCTAGCAACTTGGATGTTCGAGCCAGAGCAACGACTTCGTCCGCAATTCGCTGAACATCAGCAAATTTTCCTTGCCCGTTTTCGCCACATGCAACGTCGCCGACGGTAGGCTCGACAAACCAAACTCCTCGATCGGCAAGAATTGCCATGGCCGCTTGATTCGTCTCGGACGCGTACATAGTCGGGTTCATCGCGGGCGCGATCAGCATGGGGCCCTGATACGCCAAAGCGATAGTCGTCAGCATGTCGTCACCGATGCCGTGAGCAACCTTGGCGATTGTATTGGCTGTTGCAGGGGCGATAACGAGCGCAGACGCCTGTCGCGCCCAATCAATGTGAGCCATCCGTCCGCTTATCGGCTCCTCAAAGGTGTCCACCAAGCAAGCGTATCCTGTGAGTGCCTCAAAAAGAGAACGCGTGACAAATTTCTCCGCTGAGCCTGTCAGGCAGACCCTGACCGCAAAGCCCCGTCGCATCAGTTCCCGGGCAAGATCGCAGGCGCGATACGCCGCGACGCTTCCCGAGACTCCGAGGACGATGTTCTTCGACATGATTCTATTCTGAACGAAGCAGCCGTAGTCCGTTCAGAATCACCAGGACCGTGCTGCCCTCATGTCCGATCACAGCCAGAGGCAAGGGCATGTCCTTCCCCCACAAAACGGGCCATAAGAACGAAAAGGCGGCGAGCGAGACAATCATAAGCGATCCAAAAATCAGGTTCGCTTTAATTGTCCGGTTGGTGCGACCACCCAAGCGAAGCAATTCTGGGATCCGTTCAATCCGGTCCTGAACTAAAACTACATCGGCCGCTTGCATCGCGACCTCGCTACCAAGTCCGCCCATCGCGATTCCGAGGTGCGCTCGAGCAAGTGCAGGAGCATCATTGACTCCGTCCCCGAGCATCACGACCGTGTTTTCCGTGGACATTTTCCGAACGAACTCTTCTTTCTCCGCCGGCATCACGCCTGCGTGAATTTCGTCCACCCCCACCAACTTCCCAATCGCTTCCGCGGTCCGTAGATGATCTCCGGTCAGCATGACAATTCTCTTTATTCCAGCGGCACGCAAACTGGAGACAAAGCCAGCCGCATTGGGGCGGGGCAGATCCATCATGCCCAATACGGCGGTCGTTGTTCCGGCTTGCAGGACGACTGTGGTCATTCCCTGACTCTGAAGGGCTTCCACTTCAGCATCAAAACCGTCCGGAAGCGAGTCGGCGAAGAATTTGCGCTGACCCAATTTGACAGCGGTCTTCCCAACTTGCGCCAGCATTCCCAGTCCGGGCTCCGTGACAATGTCCTCGGCGAGAACAAAATCAATTTTGTTCAAAGCCGCCGCATTCACAATCGCCTGCGCAATCGGGTGAGTGCTGAAAGTTTCGACGGCCGCTGCGGTCGCAATAATCTCGCGCACCTCCGAACTCATTTCCTCGCCCGCCTTCCAACTACAAGAACCGCAACAACGCACCTCCGCCAGCTTCGGCTTACCCTCGGTCAGTGTCCCCGTCTTATCAATCGCAAAGGCATCCGCCCGCCCCGCGATCTCAATAAAATTTCCGCCTCTCACCAAAATCCCCCGACGAGCGGCAAAAGC
>JAIOPU010000243.1 GCA_021413725.1 Armatimonadota bacterium
GCCTTGTTCGGGTGCAAAGCGTTACCATGAACGCTAAGCGCGCTCAGCATTAGGCCGCGGCTCTCGATCTTCGAGAGCAAATCGCGCCGTTTATCTGCGTTGGCCAGGAGGTCATCAACATTCAAATGCCCCGAACCAGGATAAGCCCCCGCCCCAATCTCAACGGACTGAAGCCCTTCGGCCTGCACGATATCGAGAGCCTCTTCCAAAGGCTTATCTCCAAACAATGCGAGGAAAATCCCTAGTTTCATAGTGCGGTGAGTGCCTCCAGAACCTGTCCGAACTCGGGCATCTCGCCGGGCGTCGGAGTGACCTGGACATGCTGGATCACACCTTCTTTATCGATGACATACACGGCGCGCAGGGAAGACTTGCCAAGGCCCATCAGGCTCGGCAGAACAACGTCGTACAACGCAGTGACCTCTTTGTCGTAGTCGCTGAGAAGGGTCACTTCAATTTTATTTTGCTTAGCCCATGCTTCTTGAGCAAAGCCTGTGTCGCAGGAGATCCCGAAGACTTCCGCTTCTAGCCCAGCGTAAGCCGAGAGTCCGGAGGTTACGTCACAGAGTTCTTTCGTGCAAGGAGTCGTAAAAGCACCAGGAAAAAAAAGCAAAACGACGTTTGATTTGCCTTTGAAGCTCGAAAGTGAAACGGGAGAAGCACCATCGGCGTTCTTGGAAAGAAGTGTAAATTCGGGGGCGGTTGATCCAACTGATAAAGCCATGCCCGTAGTGTACTTGACTCGTCCGTTTTGAAAAGACCCGAATGCGGGTAATGTTACCGGCGGAACGCGCCAATAATATAACAAGGAATCCATGCTTGCCAACTTAGAAAAAAAATACGCCTGGCTACCCTACGTAGTCCCGATGGTCCTCTTCATGCTGATTACTCAGTTCGAAGGCGAATTCAAGGACTTCTACTGGGCCGTCTACATTGGAAAAATTGTCGTTGTCACCATCGCCCTTTTGATGTTCAAAACCCCTCTGAAGGAGATCACCTACGACAAAAAGTGGCTCATCCCTTCCGTAATTTGGGGCCTCATCATGCTTTTCCTCTGGATTGTAATCGAAGAACACGCCAATTACGGCCACGTTGGCGACCGAATCGAGTTCAACCCCTTCGAAAAAATCCCTGGTGGTATGGCCTATTTATGGGTTGCGGTAAGGATGTTTGGCCTCGCCATCGTCGTTCCCGTGATGGAAGAAATTTTCTGGCGCTCGTTTGCGATGCGCTATGCGACTGACAAGGACTTCAAGCAATTCCCCGTCGGCTACTTCTCGTGGGGCGCGATGGCGATGGTAACCGGTGTCTTCACGATGGCCCACCCAGAATGGCTCCCTGCGCTAGTCTTTGGGACGTTTATTGGGTTCTATATCAACTGGACCAAGAGCCTCTTCAGCGCGATCATGGTCCACCTGACGACCAACTTAGGGTTGGGCGTTTATATTCTCGTTATGAAGGCATATAAGTACTGGTGAGATAACCTTAATTCTCTTCTGAAACTCCGGGCGAACAATGCAACAGCACCAAGGCTACTTCGCCTCAACCAACTCGACGCCCCCGAAGGGATAGCCGGTGGGAACTCGAGATGCTGCGACAACGGCTGCGATCCTTCCTTTTCGCCGAAATTCGATCTGGGCCTCAAACTTGACGGTCTTGTCCGTGTAGGTGAATTGACCCTTGTGGGTCTTAGAGTCTACTTTCAGTCCTTTTGGAACCTCGGCCCGGAGTGCCGCCCGTGTTAGCATCGCAAGAATTTCATCGTCACTGCGACTATCCCCTTCCTTAAGCGTCGCCAGAACGTAGCGATAGTTGGCCCCCTTAGGCACATTCACCGCACCGATGTATTGGCTTTCCAGAGACTCGTCAGCCTTTTCTCCGAGCACCGGAAATAGCGCTTTCGGCGATTTGACCGAAAACGGCGATCCCGCTATGGAAAAAGTGCCCGCAGAGGTGGAGGGCCATCCGGTGACCTTTTTGCCGCTCAACGTTATGCGGCCCAATGTTTCTAATAACTGTTCGTACTTCTCTTGATTCAATGTCAAGGCTTGAAATTGATACACCTGGGTTCCGTCAACGACGGCAAACGAGATCATGTACATTGGTGACACTCGCTGAGGTGTGTTGAAAATGGTTGAGCCGTCAAGCACGACCACCTTTTTCTCGCCGAATGTGCAAACAGTTTTCCTAAAATGTGAAGCAGCAAGTGTCGCGTTTCCGAGAATTCCTGCCTCATGATTGGCTAGGATTTGCTCTGGAGTCAGGGTTGGCTTGATGCCGGAAAGGTCCGTGACGACCACCTGCACTTCCCCCACCTGTCTGAAAGTCAAAGCTTGGTTTGACTCCAACATTTCCAACTTTCCAGTCCAAATTTTCGCGGTTCCTTTCGTAGAAGGTGCCATTGCTGACAACGTAGGAACACCTAGATTCTCGAAGAACTGTTGCGGCGCTTGGGGGGACGTCTGAGTAACGGAAAGGAGATAGGCAGCAGTCATAGCTAACAGCATTTCTGCAGAATACCCACTCATCAAGTTCATCCTATCTGCGTCAATTTGTTTGATCAGCGCACTTCCACCTGAAAGCGGAGCTTTGATCGCAGCAGCGATGATGATCAATCAATACTGATCCAGAGCCGTTGAAATCTTCGCCACCGACGACTTCGCGTTGCCGAAGACCATCACGCAGTTGTCCATAACAAAGAGTTCATTATCGACGCCAGCGAAGCCGGCGCCCATGCTACGCTTCATCACGATGACCGTTTTGGCCTTGTCCACGTCGAGGATTGGCATTCCGAAAATTGGACTACCTTTGTCGTATCGGGCTGCAGGGTTCACGACATCGTTGGCGCCAATGACGAGGACGACATCGGTCTCGGCAAAGAGAGGATTGATCTGCTCAAGTTCGTAGAGCTGCTCGTAGGGCACATCGGCCTCGGCGAGAAGAACGTTCATGTGACCCGGCATTCGACCCGCAACGGGGTGAACGGCGTACTTCACGTCGATTCCCATCGCCATCAATTTGCCCGCCATCTCTTTAACCTGGTGCTGAGCCTGGGCAACGGCCATACCGTAGCCAGGAACGATGACAACACTATTCGAGTTTGTCATCAGAATCGCAGCGTCCTCGCAAGAATAGCTCTTTGGCTGCTTCCCAGCGAGAGCAGAATTTCCGCTGCTGGTAACAACATTGCCAACCCCGCCGAAGATAACGTTACCCAGCGTACGGTTCATCGCCGTACACATGAGCAGGGTCAGAATCAGACCGCTCGCACCGACTAAGCCGCCGCCAATCAAGAGAGCAGTATTCATCAACACAAACCCGGCTAAGCCCGCCGCGCACCCAGTGAAGGAGTTGAGGAGCGAAATGACGACCGGCATATCCGCGCCGCCAATCGGCGTGACGCCAGAGACCCCCAGGACGAGCGAGGCAATGAGAAGCCCAACGAAGATGGGGACGGTGGCTTGCCCAAAGGCGACAATCGCGAGTGCGAGAGCGAGGACAACCACCAGAAGAAGAAAATTGAAGACCTGCTGACCCTTGAACGTGAGGGGACGACCGGGGAGGAGTTCTTGGAGCTTAGCAAAAGCAATCATGCTTCCTGAGAAACTCATGGAGCCGATGATCGCACTGAGAACGGTCGTGACCGACTGCACCATGTCGGGCTGCACACCTTGTTGCGAGCCATGAAGGAACTCGAACAAAGCAACGAGAGCAACCGCGCCGCCGCCAAGTCCGTTGAGGACGGCGACCATCTGCGGAACTGCGGTCATCTCGATCTTCTTGGCCGAGAAGTAGCCGCCAATCGAGCCAATCGCGACAACAGCAGCTATCAGACCGAGGTTCTCGGCCCGGATCCCTGGACTGAACATTGTCGCGACAATCGCAATCGCCATGCCGATCATGGCAGTCCAGTTGCCTTTTCGCGCGGTCAAAGGCGAATTCATCAGCTTCAGCGAAAGGATGAAGCAAACCGCCGTGGCGAGGTAGGCAAAGTCGATGGTGGCTTGATTCATTTCCCACCTCCGCGTCGCTTGGTCTTGAACATTTCAAGCATTCGGTCAGTGATCACAAATCCGCCAACAACATTGAGAGTCCCGAACAGAACTGCAGCGGCTCCGAGAGCTTGCATCCCGGTTGAGTCGGCACTGCCCATAACCAAGAGGCCGCCTACCAGGATGACTCCATGGATGGCATTGGTTGCCGACATCAGCGGAGTGTGCAGGGTCTGCGGAACCTTGGCGATAACTTCCAAGCCGACAAAAACGGCGAGGACAAAAACGGTGACAACGGCAATCAGGCTCATGAATTCGCTCCTTTTTCCATGATAACCCGGGTGGGCGCATGGTGAATCTGTCCCTCGTGGGTCACCAGAGTGTCCCGGATAATTTGATCCTCTAGGTCGAGCTTCATCTCGCCCTCCGGGGCGAGATTGATGAGGAATTCGGTGATGTTTTTGCTGTACATTCGACTTGCATCCGTTGCCATATCAGAGAGCAGGTGGGTTGGCCCGAGGATCGTCACGCCATTGACAACGACTTTCTCGCCGGGCACGGTGGCTTCGCAGTTACCTCCATTGATAGCAGCGAGATCAATGATGATCGAGCCTCGGTGCATGTGGGAGACCATTTCCTTGGTGATAAGGGTTGGTGCCGGACGACCGGGGATGAGGGCGGTGGTGATGACCACGTCGTACTTGGGCAAGCGTGAAGCGATGAATTCAAGCTCCTTTACATGAGTGTCTCCGCTGACTTCCTTGGCGTATCCGCTCGCGTCTTCAGCGTCATCCATCGCGGTCGGCATCAGCGCAAACCGCGCGCCAAGACTTTCGACCTGCTCTTTGACAGCCGGTCGGACGTCGAAGGCCTCGACAATGGCCCCGAGCCGCTTGCAGGTCGCGATAGCCTGGAGTCCGGCGACCCCAGCTCCGATTACAAAGACTTTCGCCGGAGCAAGTGTCCCGGCCGCAGTCATCAACATGGGGAAGAACTTAGGAGCTTCGTGGGCGGCGAGGAGAGCACCTTTGTACCCCGCGATGGTGCTCATGGAACTGAGCGCGTCCATGCTCTGTGCTCTAGTAATGCGCGGAATAAGTTCCATCGCGAATGAAGTGACTCTGCGCTCAAGCATGAGCGTGACCGTCTTGAGGTTGGAAGCTGGAAAAAGAAAGGTGAGAATTGCGCCTCCTTCCTTAATCAATGCCGCCTCGTTTTTGGCTTGGGCATCACTAGGGCCGTTGACTCCGACGACGAGGTCACATTTCTCATAGGCGTTGCTAACCAGGCTCGCACCTGCGGCAGAGTAAGACTCGTCGTCGAAGCCGGCTTCAAGCCCAGCACCATTTTGAACAAGGACCTCGAAGCCTTTGGATACAAGTGCCTTGGCACCTTCAGGCGTGAGCGCGACCCTCTTTTCCTGGCTCGCCGATTCTTTCGGCACTCCAATCTTCATATTCACTATTATGACTGACGTTGGAGTTCGGCGAAAAGGAGGTGCCGTGTGTCAGCCTTTGAAAAACTTTAAATATAGTTCGGTCAAAGCTCGCATTGGCTTTCGATTCTTTCGCAATCCATCAATCGGCCCCGTTTGGGCGCGGCGGTACATCTTCAGGAGCTTACGCACCTGCATCCAATATCGCAAGTCGGCATTGGCGTGGGCGGTGTGATACAGCATCGGGCGGCGGAGTCGAGGTTTGTCGAGACCCTTCATGAAGTGGCACTCGCCCTTGAAAACGTCAAGCGCCATGTGTCCCGTCAGTCCCCACGGAGTCACGGAAAAATCGAGTGAATCGGGAAAAACCGTGCCGACGCCGAGTTGAGCCATGGCAAAACTGATGCAGACTTCGTCAACGACATGCCCACCGTTCCGTTGGACACCAAGGTTATCATAGTTGTCGCGATGCTCAAACACGCGCTTGAACAGATTCTCGGTGTTTTCGCTCCGTTCGTAATATAAGAAGCCTCCGCTAAACACAGGGATCTGAGGAAGGTTCATTTTGCGAATCACCGAGGTCATATCGCCGTACCATTGCAACTCACTTCGCCATAGACCTTGGACAGCAAAGTCATGCCCCTCAAAGGTCTCCCAAATCTTGTCTAGGTGACGAACTGCGAGGCAGTCGGAGTCAAGGAAGAGAATGCGCTTTGCTTGGGTGACTTCCAACCCACAAAGCTTGATGAACCAGTGCTCGTAGCCTGGGACAGGTCGAATCACATAATCATAGAGGTTGGCAAGTTCGGGATCGTCGGAATCCGTGATGACCGCACGAGGTGCGTCGCACATCTGGAGATCAAGCGAAATCGCCAGAGCTTTTGCCATGGTGATAAATTGCTTCTTGCCCGTGGCAAAGGTCAAAATGAGTCTGTCGTCGGTCATGAATTCGGTTGGCCCCGCAAAATTATGCCCAGGTTCCATGCTTTCATGCTAAACCTGGGCATCGCTGATGCTTAGAAGTACCCGTTGCTACTCGTATTAGCTGCCTCAAGGTACATGCTGATAAAGGAGATCAGCTCTGCTTCGGTGGCTCGCTCGTGCTCAGGAATAATCCGGTAAAACGTTCCGTCCATATTCATATCGTTTGAAAAGAGTTTTCCGGATAGAATTGACTTGAGACGTTCCGACCACATTCCAAGCTTGAATTTCTTGGTGTTGGAGTAGAAGTCGCCGGCTGGCCCCTTGTAAAAGAAGGCGGCCAGGTGTCCCGGGTTCTTTTCTTTTGACATATTGATGATCATTGCGGGCACATTGCCGCGCGTTTTGGTGGGGATGTTGACATCCTTAAAGTTCTCGATTGTCCAGCCCTGCGCCGAGAAGCAGACTCGAGGATCGTGGAAACTGTCTTTACTCCGACTGGAGATGAGAACGACATCGTAGATTTTGCTTCCCTTGGTGTAGCGCCGGGCCACGATTCCAAATGGATCAAGAAGTTTGTAGGTCAATTCATCCATCTTGTAGCTGATCCCCTTCAGGGAAGGGTCGGCACTCTTCGCATAGGGCATTCCCGCGACCGTTTCCGGTGCTAGGGCAATCATGTCAGCCTCGGTCTTTTCCCCTGGGTCAGATTTCTTTGCGGCAAAGTAGCTGATGCCCACAAAAGTGAAGATCGCAGAAACGATATAAATATTCTTTGTTAGTCTTTCCATCCGAGCCACCTCGCAATTTTAAAGAGAATCATAAAGCACACGACAAGCATGATGTACCCACTGTAATCGTGGAACGCCGTCCCCGCCGCCTTGCCCCAAATGTTGCCGACGATACCAATCAAGGCGATTCTAAAGCCGTTCATGAGCAAGCAGAACGGAATAATCAGTGCAACCATGATGATGTTGCCCCATAGCCCGAGACGGGCGATAAAGAGGAAGAACACCGTGAATGCAGTTACCGAAAGCAGGAGTTTCATTCCACTACACGGGGCGCCGACATTCAAAACGAAGTTGTTGAGATAAATGAATGTCGAGCCATCGCGAAGCGGATTGAATCCAATGACTTGAAGCAAAGCATACGAGACATCGGTCGAAATAACCTGCAATGGGTTGGTGTATTTATCAATCGCCTGATCCCAGAGGGGGAACATGAAGGCCGTGTAGAGTAGCGGGGGAGTAACCGCCAGCATCCACTTTCCGCCGGCGACAACCCACGTTCCGAGGATCATCGATGCAATAAAGCAAAGCGACATTGCTTCTCGGAATTCCGTTTCGCTCGCGGCAAGACCCATCAAAAGGAGAATTACAAGTGGAACAATCGCAGGCAAGAACGGCCTGACCGGCATGACTTTGAGCTTGTCCCAGTTTTTGAAAATGATGTAACCCGAAATGATCGGGACGATCATCCCGTGAGAGTAATACCCCTCAGCCCTGGTCCAGACTTGCGGCAGAACGTAGATGATCGGCCAAAAGCCAATCAGAATTGCCGCGATCACAACGGCAGCCGGTATAAACCATGGCTGTCGGATCGTGGCTCTAAGGTCGACCATGTCGGCCCGAGGTTTTGCCTCAGGTTCAATCAAGGGACTTTTGTCGTCTAATGATATATCCACAATTAGTTACTCCTAACAACTTTTGAGCCGAAAATGCACCCAAATTCAATTTTCTTACCCAATTTTCTCAGATTGTCCTTTTTCAACTGCACTGTCGCAGGTAAAGTTCGCGTATGCTAAGCATTCCTGGGGTAATTCTACGCCCATTGAGCTTTTTTCAGGACCCACGCGGACAGCTTACCGAGTTGTTTCGAATTGATGACCTGCCCGAGGGAGTGAATCCCGCTATGGGCTACCTTTCGGTTACCAAACCTGGAATCGAACGTGGCCCTCATGAGCATATCGGTCAAACTGATGTCTTTGTTTTCCTTGATGGACATTATCGGTTGTTTTTGTGGGAAAATCGCCCCGGTTTGCCCGAAATGAGAAAAGAAATTGATTTGGGTTCCAATAATCCAACCATGGTGATCGTTCCCCCCGGCGTTGTGCATGCATATAAGAACATGGGCGACGCTGATGCTTATGTGTTGAATTTCCCAGACAAACTCTACGCAGGGGTTGGAAAAAAGGAACCCGTCGATGAAATCCGCCACGAGAGCGATCCCGAATCAAAATTTAAGATATGAGAATTTTAGTCACTGGAGGAGCCGGGTTCATAGGCTCCCATTTTGCAAGAATGATGTGCGAAAGGGCAGACGTTGAGCGCGTTGTGGTTTTCGATGCGCTCACTTATGCCGGGAATTTGAACTCCATTCTGGACTTGGAAGACAGTCCCAAATTCAAATTTTGCCTCGGCCGCATTCAAGACGAGGTAGCTGTTCATGAAGTGCTGGGTTCAGAAAAAGTATCTCACATGGTGAACTTCGCTGCGGAGACTCACAATGATCGGTCTTTACTCGACGTGGGGAGTTTCATACAGACCAATGTATTTGGGGTCCATATTTTGTTTGAGGCAACCCGGAAGTTTGGCCTGCAACGGATGTTGCACGTGAGCACCGATGAGGTTTACGGGTCCACCTTGTCGGGGACATTCACAGAACAGTCCCCGTTGGAGCCCAACACGCCTTATAGCGCGAGTAAAGCCGGGGGAGATTTGCAATGTCGCGGGCACTTTGTGGCGTTTGAGACTCCGGTGGTAGTCACTCGCGGGGGAAACAATTACGGTCCCTATCAATATCCTGAAAAGCTGATTCCGTTTTTTGCGACGAGGCTATTGGAGGGGAAGAAAGTGCCGGTTTATGGAGACGGAAGTCAGGTTCGTGAATGGATTCACGTCTTGGACCACTGCGAAGGAATTTTTGTCGCCCTACAAAAGGGAACAGATGGGGAAATCTACAACATCGGAGATCACAATGAGCGCCAAAATATGCACGTTGTAAAGGTTCTCCTAGAAGAAACGCAGCGGGACAATTCGTTTGTTAAACATATCGAGGACCCGCGAAAAGGTGCCCATGATGCGAGGTACTCGATGACGACTGATAAAATTGAAGCACTGGGCTGGCACCCATCCCGCAACTTTGAAACGGAGCTACTAAGCACCGTCAACTGGTACCGGAACAATCCCGAATGGTGGAAGAAAATTCAGGCGAAGCCAGACTATTCAGACTTTGTTCAACGATTTTATGGTGCGAGTTTGGGGGCTGATTTATGAAAGCACTTATTCTTGCTGGAGGGAAGGGCACCAGACTTCGCCCGATCACTTTTTCGATGGCAAAGCAACTTGTTCCGGTTGCGAACAAGCCGGTCGTCGAGTACGGGTTGGAGGCGATTGTCGCCGCAGGCGTTACTGAGATTGGGATTATCGTTGGTGATACTGCCGAAGCGATTCAAGACACTCTCGGTGACGGTTCCAGGTGGAATTGCCGAATAACTTACATATTGCAACTTAACCCACTCGGGCTTGCCCATGCGGTTGCGACTGCACGCGAGTTTCTCGGAGATGATGACTTCATCATGTACCTCGGCGACAACCTCATCAAGTCTAGTTTGGGTGACCTCATCCAGGAGTTTAAGGACTTGGGACCTGCTGCCTCGATCTTGCTCACTCAAGTGCCGAATCCGTCCGATTTTGGTGTGGCTCTCATGGACGGCAAGAAGGTTGTCAAATTAGAAGAAAAGCCCGCCCAACCGCTCTCGAACCTCGCCCTAGTCGGAGTCTATATTTTCCGTCCAATTATTCATGATGTAATTGAAAGGCTCGCCCCGAGTCCTCGTGGCGAGTATGAAATCACGGAGGCAATCCAGGGTCTCATCGACCGTGGAGAAGATGTTTTGCCCCACATCGTGACGGGTTGGTGGAAAGACACCGGGACCGTTGAGGCAATGCTGGAGGCAAATCGCCTTATCCTTGAGGATCTTGAGCGCAACATTCTCGGCGATGTCAGTGAGTCAAAGATTGAGGGCCGTGTAAGAATCGAAAAGGGTGCCCGGGTTGACGGATGCGTGATCCGTGGACCGGTCATCATTGCGGAGGGTTGTAATCTTCAGAATTCCTATATTGGACCCTTTTCATCGATCGATAAGAACTCCGTGATTCATGGTTCGGAGATTGAGCATTCCATCGTCTTAGCGGACTGCAAGATCGAGAATGTTGGAACTCGGATTTCCAGTTCATTACTCGGTCGAGGGTCCCATGTGAAACAAGGGGAAGCCATGCCGAAGTCCCTAAGTCTAGTTTTAGGCGATTCGAGCCAGGTCGAACTCCCCTAAATCCTCAGTCCTCTTAATGTTACTGGGTGCGAATCGCCCTAGTAATGGTACTTTATCTCTTGATGAAAGTTGCCGTTATTGGTACCGGTTATGTGGGTCTGGTGACCGGAGTTGTTCTTGCGGACATGGGAAATGAGGTCATTTGCGTTGATAACGACCCCGCAAAGGTGGAAAAGCTCCAGAACGGCGTTCCAACGATTTACGAACCGGGCATCGAGGAAATGCTCAAGCGCGGATTGTCCGAAGGAAAGCTAAGCGTGACCGCCGACGCCGTTGCGGCGACCCGTGCGAGCGACATCGTCTTCATTGCAGTCGGCACCCCGCCAGGACCAGACGGAACACCGGATTTGACTGCGGTCAAGGCAGTTGCGGCAGAGATCGCCAAGGGCATTGAAAAGTACACCGTTGTTGTGAACAAGTCGACAGTTCCGGTCGGAAGCGGCGATATGGTCGAAAATATCATCACCTCATTTGGAGTTTCAACGAGCTTATTCGATGTCGTCAGCAATCCAGAATTTCTTCGAGAGGGAACCGCGATTCATGATACATTGTTCCCCGACCGTATTGTCATCGGAGCAAAAAAGAAGGAGGCCGCGAACCGTCTCGTGGAACTCTATGCTCCGCTGGAAAAGCCGATGTTCATCACGGACTTGAATAGCGCAGAAATGATCAAGTACGCAAGTAATAGCTTCCTCGCCATGAAGATCAGCTTTATTAACGCGATCAGCCGCCTCTGTGAGGCTTGCGGAGCGAATGTTGCGGACGTTGCCAAGGGCGTGGGTGCCGATCAGCGAATCGGTCCCCAGTTTCTCCAGGCTGGCTTGGGATGGGGCGGTAGCTGCTTTCCCAAGGACGTGCAGGGGTTGATTAAGATCGCAGGACAGCTAGGCTATGATTTTGAACTGTTGACCGCGACCACCCAGATCAATGACACCCAGACGACTCATTTTCTAGACCGAATTGAGAAGAGATTGGGTGGTTTTGCAGGAAAGCATATTGGATTGCTTGGCTTGGC
>JAIOPU010000002.1 GCA_021413725.1 Armatimonadota bacterium
CGAATTCGTTCAATTTCTGGACAATCTCATTCTTTTGCATTCGAATTTCTTGCGCCCATGCCGAGCCAGTGGCAGCAATCCACAGCGTTCCGTGATCGTAATTATCGGGAACACACTTGGACGCAAGAAACTCCCCCACCACCTCGGGCCAATGGCGCAACACGGTTTGCGCGCGAGCCGCGCGGAGCAATTCCGGCCGCTGAAGCGATTCTCCGAGCATGTCACCGAGCTTCTTCATGGACTACCCCGGATTGTACGCGGAAAACGGTCGAGGATTCCAACACCTTGATTCCAGCCTGCTCGGCCTCGGTGCAGGTCAGGACCACTTGCCCCGTATGAGTCGCTGCTGTCTCAAGCATTCGGGACCGGCGCGAGGCGTCGAGTTCGGAGAAAACATCATCCAAGAGCAAAATCGGAGCAGACCCCAAGTGATCTGTCATCACCCCGAGTGTAGCCAATTTCAAGGAGATCGCCGCGGTTCTCTGCTGGCCTTGCGAGCCATAAGCCCGAGCTTCTCGCCCCCCGACCGTCAAGCCTAAATCATCCCGATGTGGCCCAACCTGAGTGGACCCACGCTGAATCTCGTACCCACGACCAACCGCATAGGCTCCCAACAATTCCTCACGAGAAAACCGATCTTCTTTCGGCAAGAACGACAGAACAAACGACTCCCCGCCCGACATTTCGGAATGAATCGCCTCCGCTGGACCCCTCAGAGAACCGATAAAGGAAGCTCGAAGCGAACGCAACCCCGCCCCGTGAACGGCGAGTTCTTCCTCCCAACTCTCAAACTGCTCAACGCCGACAAATTGGTCCTGCGCAAACTTCAGCAAAGCATTGCGCTGCTCCAACGCCCGCTTATAGGCCGCAAGGTGCCCCAGGTAGGCCGGAAACAGCTGGCAAAGGGTGGTGTCTAGAAATGCTCGGCGGTCAGTCGGTTCACCCCGTAGAATCGCCAAATCTTCGTTCGTAAAAGCCACACAGGGCAATCGCCCCATGAGATCGGACGCTCGTTTCAAGGCAATTCGGTTGACCAAGCCTCGCTTGCGCTTGCCTACTCCCATGTCCACCCGGATCGAAGTTTCGTTCGGCTCCAGGCCGGAATTGAAAAAGCTGGAGGTCACTGAGCACCTTTGCCCCCATGTGTATTAATAATTCTTCTTCTTGTTAAGAACTTATTAAACTTATTATAGGAAGCTTTTTTGGGGATAACCTCAGATGTCAACGGTTTTTCTCCGTGGTCCTAGGTCTATGTTCAGAGTCAAATGTAGACAAAGAGTGAAGGAAATCACCTGGGGAAAAGAATGTGGAAACTTTCTCATCTTTTCCCCTAACGACCTCGCTTTCCCCCGCCGATAATGTCCCCAGATTTCTTCCCCACTTTATCCCCGTCGATTTGCGGAAGTTTTCCCCGGAGCGGAATCGTGGCCTGAACCCCGGCGGCGAGTGCCTTCACCATGATGGCTTGACCCTTCTTGCCCGTGATAAACGCTTCGTCTCCAGCGCTATTAAGAACGCACATTTCGACGAGAATGGAGGGCATTTTGCAGTGGATCGAGCCGATCAGAGCCCCGTGTTTACTCCCTACGGCGGATTGGCTGTCCGGATGTTGGCCTCGGTCCCTGAGGAAACCCTTCAGCTCGGCGGACATCGCGGCGTGAAAGAGCGGTCCAAGTTTGCCGACTTCGGATAGCACCCCCGGGCTTGGTCCGCGGAATTTGCCGTCGGTGCCTTGCTGAGTCGCGATGAACGTGCCGCAACCGGTTTCGCCCGGGGCGTAGTCGCAGTGGAGCCGCAACATGAGCGTTGCGCGAGCAGCATTGGCAATCTCGGCTCGGAGCTTATTGGTGACTTTTTCCAAAGGCTTCCCTTTCGTCATGACGACCCTGTAACCCCTCTGCTCAAGCTGCGTGCGCAGGGCGAGGCCAACCTTCCACGCCGCTTGAATCTCCGTGATTTTCTTCCCTCGTGTGCCCGGCCCGACCTCGGAAGGATGCCCAGGGTCAATGCAGATCACAGGCGGGGTGGTAAGCAAGATAAGGGCGAAGAGGATCATGGCTGAAGTCCTCGTGGGCTACAAAGTATCCTTTCCCTCTCCGCGAGGGAGGGGGCCTGTGACAGAAGGGAACTGGGGTGAGGTTTTTTAGACCCGTAGAAAAACCTCATAGCAACCCCCGCAACCGCCCATACTTCATCACGACCGCCTCCATCAAGTACAAAGGATGCACATTCTCCACCGGTGCGATCCGGTGATTCTTCGCGAAGGGTTGCCAGACAGTGTCAAGCGCTTTTTGGCGGGATACTTCGGGCATGTCCGGAAAACGGTCGGCGATGTGTTTCAGAAGTACGTACTCGGAGCGGGTCATAGTACGGAGATCGCCGACGTTGGCTTCAAAGGCGTGTATGCCGTAGTTATGCGGCGCGGTTTGGTCGGCAGGTTTGGCAAATTTTTCAGAAACCACAATGGTCCCCGCCGCCATATCGCCGAGGCGCTGGCTCATGTCGGAGAAGTAGATCGTCGCCGCACCAGTGAGGTACATCGCGGGGAAAAAGTCGGCGAATCTCAAAAGGTTTCGGTACATGGCAGCCGCGAAGGTGACGGGGGTTCCGTCCGCCATTCGCACCCGAAGGCCCATCATGTATTTGCCCACGGTGACGCCGTTCCAGAAGCCTTCTAGGAGAATGAAGTAGACGAAGTAGCCGAACGTAATCGTGAGCATCGCGATGGCACTCCCGACTGCTTGGGGCAGGGCCATCGTGGCCAAAATCGAGATCACAAACGAGGCCAGAACCGACAGAAAGGTATCGATAAGCAACGCGATGACGCGAACGCCGTTTCGCGCAAGTCGGTAAGATACAATCACCTTTTCCGGGACGAGGACATTGATCTCGTTCAAAGCAACTATGATCGTACCCACACGGACATTCTGGATATGGCTGGCTCTGGGGATTCTCCTAGCGTTGGTCGGTCTATTGGTCCCCGGATTTGAGCGATTTTTGGTTCCCTACAACCTAATTTTGTTCGGTTTGATGCTGGGAAGTTCCTTTTTTGCCCGGCGAGGGGTCGAGCTGACTTGCCAGCGAAAAATGGACCCCCTTTTGTCGAATCGGGTGCTGAATCGCATCGAAATCCTGATTCGCAACGAAGGCGACCATTCGGTGGGGTTTCGGTTGCGGGATGCGGCTCCTGAGAAATTTGGGGTCGAGGGCAACGAGTTCGACGCGAATCTGGACCCCGGTGATGAAGTCGAGCTGGCCTATCACGTCCGCCCTTCGCGGCGCGGGGAAGAAGTTTTTGAGGATCCGTTTGTGCGGATTCGGGCTCCCCTGGGGCTTTGCGAGGTGGAGCACCGGCTTCCGGCGGCGCAAACTGTTCATGTCTATCCTAACGTCCTCGCCTTGCGAGAATTTGACCTGCTGAAACAGCGCGGCCGACTCGCGATGGCGGGTTCGCGGAAGGCTCGGCTGAAAGGGCAGGGCACTGAGTTTGAGTCTTTGCGGGACTACGACAACGACAGTTTTCGCAAGATCGACTGGAAGAGTTCGGCGCGGCGTGGAAAGCTGATGGTGCGCGAGTACACGACCGAGCGAAATCAGCAGGTTTTGGTTTGCATCGACACCGGGCGGTCGATGTTGAGCGAGATTGACGGCGTTTCGAAGCTCGATTCGGCGTTGGATTCGTGCTTGCTTCTGCTCCACGCGGCGGCGAGCGCGGGCGATCTGACGGGACTCATGGTTTTCGATAAGAGTGTCCAGAAGCTCATCCTCCCCCGCCGAGGCCGCAGTCAGGCGGGAATTCTGCTCAACGCGATCCACGATCTTGAGGCGAAGCCGGTGGAGAGCAACTATATCGGGGCTTTTGCGCATTTGGCGGCTCGGCAGAAGCGTCGGTCGCTTATCATTGTCTTCACGGATGTCGAAGACGCCGCCCACGCCCAAAAGCTCGCAAAAGCTTTGGCCCCCTTACGAAAACGCCACCTGGTCTTTGTCGCGCGAGTCATGGATCCGAACGTCGCTGAGCGCGTGAATATGGAGATTGTCAAGGACGGGGACCTCTATTTGAAGGCGGCCGGTCTCTGGTACGACACCGAACGGCGACGGGGAACGGCGCACCTGACGGCCTCTAAGATCGAGAACATCGAGGCGGAGCCGAAAGACTTGGCGGCGGCGTTGGTCGGGGCGTATCTTATTGCAAAAGAGCGGATTGCGCTCTAGTTAGCGGGTCTGCATCAGTAGTTTTTCAGGTGTGGCGCAGGAAATGGAGTCGCCGCTTAAGGCTTCCCGACCTTCCAAGTGGCGAGGACTTTCATGTCGTTGGAATCGTACAGGATCGCTTGCTTCGGAGCCTCGGCTGGGGACCAGGCTAGGATTCCGGATTTGGTGGATGCAAAGGCCGTGCCGGGGGCGAATTTCATTTCTTGGCCCGTCAAGCCCTGGCGCAAAAGCACGCCATTTGATACGGTGACCGAATAAAATGGGTCTTTGAATTGGACGAATCTGATCGAGCCTCGGCTCTCACCGAGGTCGTTTCGGCGGAGGTCGGCGAGTTCTATGGTGCCGGCTTTTTCCATGCCGTAGGTTGTGGATTCGACGAAAGCCGCGCCACCCAACTCGGGCTTGATGCTTACTCGGAGGAGGCGTTCGCCCATCTGGGTGTATTGACCAAAGTTCTCTTTGAGGTTCCAGCGCGCGAATCCCCAGGTGTCTGCATTCTCGGCAAGCAAAAAGAGGTCTTCGCCTTGGCGGAAGAGTTGGTCGTCGACTTGCCCGGTCGCTCGGCTGACGCCGTTGACCTTGCCAACGAGTTTGGGCCAAGGCTCCTTGTCCGCAAGGTCGATGACGACTAGAGTTTCGAGCCAGCCTTTACCGGTGCGGTCTTGCCAGCGCGGGACGAGATAGAGTTTGTTGCCGACGAACTCGCTTCCGGCTAGCGATGCGGCCTCTTTGGTCCGTTCGCCAGACTTAAAAAGGGCCACGCTTTCGGTGATTTGATCTTTGGTGAGGATTTTGCTGGAGACCGGGTAGTCGGCAAATCGGGTGGTGCGGGTGTTTTTCCCGACTCGAACGGTGAGGCCGCGCTTGTCCCAGACGATCCAAGTCTTCCCATCTTTAAGGGCAAAAACATCGGCCGCTTTGGCAGACTTTTCTGAAATTCGAACCTGCTCGGCTCCGGCGGTGAAAATTCCGCGGTCAAAAGTGAGCCGAACTCCCGGGACGACGGCGTCTTGGAGTACAGTGATAGCGAGCATATTTGCGAGCATCATTTGGTAATAGTATGGACTGTCGAGACTGCGCACGGTACAACGCTGAGGAGCGAAAGTGTACGTTGGGGAAGGTGAATCCTCCGCGAAAGTCGGGGGTGGTTGAAGTCGTGAAGATTTTCGGCATGCGCGCGATCTGCCCTTTCAACGATTATCGCGAGGAAGTGATTGGCATTACGGTCAAGAAAATTAGAGTTTAAGCCCCGAAACGGGTACCCTAGTGGGCATGAGCGAAGATGATCTTTATGCCCTTTATAAGCTTCACCTCGCGGACGCACGGATCGTTGAACTCAAAACCCGAGCCGCAACCTTTGATCCCACCAAGGCAACGCGAACAGCGATTGAGAAGTTAAAACCCGCGCACGACGCGGCTAAGGCCAAGCTGGACAAGCTATCCTCGGACCACACCGATCTTGAATTGAAATTCAAGACCCTCTTTGATAAGCTCAACGCTCAAATCAATTATCTGTACAGCGGAAAGGTGACGAATTCACGAGAGAGCGAAGCTCTAGAAAAGGACATCGAGAGCCTGAGAGATCGAGCGGATAAGGCGGAAGAAGAGCGGTTGGCGGTCGCAGAGGCGACCCCGGCGGCGCGGAAGGCCTACGGCGATGTCCATGAGAAGATGGAAGTGCTCAAGAAAGAGCTCGCCGTCGCTTATCAGGCGGCGCTCAAGGAGCGCGATCAACTTCAAGCCGATTATAAAGAGAGTGTGAAAGTGCGGAACGACCGTGCGGTGAAGGTTCCGGCGGGGCTCTTGGCGCAATACGACGCGATACGGGTCAAGCACAACGGCATCGGCATGGGCGAGATTCTCGGCGGAAAAACTTGTGGCGCTTGCGGAACAAATCTGCCTCAAAAAATCGTCTTGAGTGCTAGAGAAGGCAAACTCGTAATGTGCGAATCTTGCCACAGGATTCTTTTTCATGTTCTGCCGAACCCTTAAGTTGGTTTTGTTAGCCGGGGTCGCCCTTGGAGCAATTTCCTGTGCCAAATTCCCGGCAACGGGCGGCGGAACCGACCAGACTCGGCTACTGTTCTCGATGACGATGGATGGGCCGGTGCGGTTTGGGACTGAGGCTGGGTCGGCGGGAGCGCCTTACATCTATATGGTCGCTATTCGGACATCTACGGACTCAAATCCGATCGATCAAGGTCCTATTCCGATCATTTCTTCCCCTTGGGGGAATGGCTTTGTGGCAGGAAATGCAACCCACTTTGTGTGGTGGGACCCGACCCAGAGTGCCTCCCAGTACACGCTTTACCGGTTCAATGACGCCACTTTGCAGCAGTGGTTCCAGGCTGGGATTCCAGTCGGAATTGTGCCGATTAGCGTTGGGGAGAAGACTCTGAAGTTTGAGCTAAATCTTTCGCAACTTGAGCCCGATCCTTTGCTGAGACCACTACTGAAATCGATACAGGTCAATTTTTTAACGATGGATCGGATTCCGCAGACGGGAAGCACCAAATTTTGGGATGCGTTGGGAGACTCACGCAATGTGAGTCAAATCAACCAATGGATCACCATTTCACTGGCGAACAACGGGATTTACGATAATCAGAGGGCAGGTGGTTTGGAAGTCCGAGGCGATCAGGTGGATCCGACGCTTGACTTAGTTGACTGGAGCGTCGAAGTTTCGTTAAGATAGTCAAGCAAAAATCCACGTTTGGCGTCTACGATAGAACTATGCTTTCGCTGATCGCTTTTACAACATTACTTTCGCCCCAACAGGGCTGGCCCAATTCCACCCCTCTCGCATCGGATCCCCAGGAAAAACACCTCACAAATCTGAGGCAGATGACCTTTGGGGGGCAAAACGCTGAGGCTTATTGGAGCAAAGACGGGAAGCGGGTGATTTATCAGTCGCGGCAGCCGGGTTATCCGGATGAGCAGATCTTTGTCATGAACGCCGACGGGTCGGGGCGAAAGCTCGTTAGCACGGGCAAGGGGCGATGCACTTGTAGCTATTTCAGCCCGGATGGGAAATGGATTTACTTCAGCAGCACCCACGAACGAAACGAGGGGCCACAAAAAAAACTTGATATGAGCAAGGGCTATTTTTGGATGGTGAATCCGGAGTTTGCGCTCTACCGTGTGTCAATGGCAGATGCGTTGGCAAAGCCCCTGGAAGACCTTAAGTGGCAGCCGGTGATCAAGAAGAACGGATACGTCGCTGAGACTACGATTGCACCCAATGGCAAGTACTTGACCTTTACCGGCAGCTTTGACGGAGATTTGGAAATTTATCGCGCAAACTTGGACGGGTCTAATATCAAGCGGCTCACGAGTGAGCCGGGTTATGACGGTGGACCGTTTATTAGCTGGGATAGCAAGACGATTGCTTATCGCCGCGATACGGTGGAGTCTGCGGAAGGGCTTGCCGAGTACCGAGAGCTGTTGGGGCAGAATTTGGTTCGACCCTCAAAGCTTGAGATCTGGGTCATGGACGCGGATGGAGGCAACAAGAGGCAGGTCACGCGCTTAGGTTGCGCTTCTTTTGCCCCGTTTATTCACCCTGACGGGAAGCGGGTCATTTTTGGTAGCAACTACGGCGACCCGAAGGGTCGA
>JAIOPU010000003.1:0-1485 GCA_021413725.1 Armatimonadota bacterium
GAACTTTGGGCAAAACCTGCCGTACAAATTCCTCCCGGCTATTTCACCATGATGGGTGACAACCGGAATAATTCCTCCGATGGACGATTCTGGGGATTGGTCAGTCGCGAAAACATTATTGGACGTGCTGAAGTCATCATGATGCCCTTCGGTCGAACTGGCCGACTGCGGTAAGGCGTCCTAATATTCCTTGATAGCTGTAGCAGGTAAAACTCTCCCATGCGCTACTTTGTCATTTACCCGGACGGAACTCGATACGGCCCCGCTGACCTACACACTCTTAACCAGTGGGCAAGCGAAAGGCGGCTTGATCCCACGATGATGCTCGAAGAGGAGGTCAGTGGAACCCAAATGATGGCATCGACCGTCCTCGGACTCTACTTTCCTGCCGGTGCTTCTCCCGTACCTCCTCAAGGCGAGTTTGGTGGCGCGGCCTACACCAGGCCCGGACAATTCAACAACGCAGACGGAATCCTTCCTGAGCAGTTTCGGAAAAAGTTTAACTGGGGAGCGTTCTATTTCTCATGGATTTGGGGACTGAACCACAAGGCATATCTCACCCTCGTAGGACTGGGTTTGAGCGCACTTTATTTTGCGCTAGGATATGGGAGGACGAATTCTCTTTCACCGATACTGCTCATTTTGTCTTTGGTAAGCATGACAGTTGGGTGCTGCGTGTTGTACGCCGGACTGATTGCCGTTGCCGCGGTGGCATTCACGCAAATGGGTCGAAGGTAAGAAGTTTGAATAGCGCACGACTGCTTCGTGCGCTATTCAACAAGCAAGAAAGACCTAAACCGCGACAGCAACCGAGAAAGAAGTCCCGATACCGGTGCGTTCTGCATAAAGCCGCATCATGTCCCGAGTAACCGGACCTGGCTTTCCGTCTCCAATTTTGTTCGCATCCAAACTCACCATTCCGATCACTTCAGCGGCTGTCCCGGTAAGGAAGCACTCGTCGGCGGTGTAAATATCAAACGGAGTCAATGTCTCCTCAGCGACAGTGTAGCCATTCGCAAGAGCAAGTTCGATGACCGTATCGCGAGTGATGCCCTTCAAAATTCCGCTGGAAGCATGGGGGGTGCGGATGTGCTTGCCGTTAACTAAGAAAATGTTGTCTCCGCTGCACTCCGCAACCTCACCTTGTTGATTGAGCATGAGCGCTTCTCCCGCGCCAGCGCGATTGGCTTCTTGCTTCGCGGCGATATTGCAAGCGTACTTGCCAATGCACTTCACGCGAGGCTCGATGCAATCGGCAGGGATCACTCTAAAGCTCGAGGTGATCACCTCTAACCCTGTCTCATAAGCCTCCCGAGGATAAAGCGCCAACGAATTCACCATGACCATGATGCTTGGCTTCCGGTTGATATTCTTTGGATCAAGTCCTAGACCGGTACCGCGAGTCACGTTCAGACGAATATAGCCATCGATGATTTCGGCTTGACGGCAAGTATCCAGAATAATGGCCTTAAGTTCTTTCACCGT
>JAIOPU010000003.1:1507-8738 GCA_021413725.1 Armatimonadota bacterium
TTTCACCGTTACGGTCATCTCGTAGCCGAAGTAACGAGTGCCGTGGTAAAGCCTTTCTAAGTGCTCATCGAGCTTAAAAATCTTTCCCGCATAAATCCTGATACCTTCGAAGAGACCGTCCCCATAGAGGAAGGCATGGTCAGCAACACTGGTGGTTGCAGATTCTAAAGGCATCACTTTGCCGTCTAACCAAACAAGCTTAGGCATAGGTCTATTGTACCGATCTCGTCGTAAAATCCGTATTTCGTGGAGCCTTTTGCCGGTCAATACAGTCATAATTGATTGTTCGACATGAACTTGTCGAGCCCCTATGAGAGCACGCCACATTTCTTTAATCGCCATCACTCTTGCGTTGTCAGTTGCGAGTGCAAATTCTTTTGCCCAAACTGAGCTTGTCATCCGACCTGGAGTGCTCATCGATAACGTTGACATGGGTGGTTTGACGAAGGACGAGGCAGTGAAGCGCATCCGATTAGGTTGGGAAACGACCCGGCGAGAGCTCATTACGCTGACAAATCCTATTCTTACCAAACAGCCTGAGCCTCGTACCGCCACATCGTGGGGAGTGTTGCTGAACGATACTAAGACCATTGCTCAACTCACGGAAAATTGTTACTGGGACGGTTCCGATTCTAGCGGGCAACTTGCCGGAATCAAGAGCTATGATCTCGTCTTTGACTTTGACGTCAGCAAATTGGAGAGCTTAGAGCGATGGCTTGTCGCCAATCAGCCGCCTATCATTAGAGCGCGCGAGGACGGCAAAGTCACCCCGAACAAACAAACCAAGATTTACACTCTCAACCGCGAGCTCACCAAGAGCGAGATTTTCAACGCGATGCAGCAAGGCGGGGTGGGGAAACTCGAACTCACCGAATCAACGACCGAAATCAAGCCTCCGGTTGGGACCGTGCCGAAGGATTTGATGGCAACCTTTACGACTCGCTTCCCTGTGGGACAAGGTGATCGTAACAACAACATCAAGGTCGCGAGCGGAAAGATTGACGGGACAATCCTCCAGCCTGGGGATATCTTTAGCTTCAACGAGACTGTCGGAAAACGAACGATTGACGCTGGTTTCAAAGAGGCGGGCGTTTATCTGAACGGCAAGCATGGCCGAGGAGTGGGCGGTGGCATTTGTCAAGTGAGTACGACGCTTTACAACTCCGTCTTGCTTGCAGACCTTAAGATCATTCAGCGTCACAACCACTCATTGCCCGTTGCCTATGTCCCGCTTGGTCAAGACGCAACTGTGAGTTACGGAACTTTGGACTTCAGATTTCAAAATACTACGGAGGGTCCGATCCGCATCGAGCGAAAGCTAGAAAAGGGTCGTCTTACCTTTTCTATTTACGGACAACCTGATGAGTACGAAGTCAAAATCGTCAGTGGTCCCCAGAAGTCTTGGGAGCACAAAGCTCAAATCGTCAAGGATAGTAAGATCCGCGCGGGTCGGAGGGTCGTGATCGAGAAGGGTAGCGATGGGCATAGTCTGCGCACCTATCGCATGGTCTACCAAGATGGAAAGCTCATCCGCAAAGACGACTTGGGCCTGAGCTATTACGGCGGTGGTCCGGCCATTATTGCCGTCGGTGGCGGTCGCAGAGTGGCTAGCACGGGCGGAAAGACGCCCATGGCTCGTGGTCCTCTCGCCCCTGGTGTTACAATCACTCCGCTGAAGGCTCCCTCTGGACCCATTATCCCAACGCGCCGCGGATAACCCTTTCAACTGAGGTCCGAAACTGGCTAACAATGCCTTAGGGGATAGTTCAAACTATCCCCATGAGCAAAAACAGCCTGCACCTTGATGCCGACGCTTGCTACCGTGCATTAGCGGCGCACGATGCGCGGTTTGACGGGCTGTTTTTTGTTTGTGTTCGGACCACAGGGATATACTGCCGCCCGATTTGTTCGACTCATCCGCCCCTTCAAAAGAACTGCACCTTCCAACCGAGTTCGGCAGCGTGCGAAAAGGCAGGTTACCGGCCCTGTCTTCGTTGTCGGCCGGAAAGAGCACCAGGATATGCGCCGGTGGATGCACTCCAACGTCTTGCCATCTCAGCGGCGAGCCTCATCGAGTCAGGATATTTGGATGACGGTCACAATCTTGAGAACCTTGCCGAAAAATTCGGGGTCACTTCGCGTCATCTCCGACGCGCCATTGATCAGGTCTTTGGCGTCAGTCCGATAGAACTCGCCCAAACTCACCGTTTGCTCACGGCAAAACGGCTTTTGACCGAAACAAATCTCACGGCGCGCGAGATTGCCTTGACGAGTGGGTTTGGAAGTGTAAGAAGGTTCAACGATCTCTTCCTTTCTCGTTATCGCCTTCCGCCGACCCGGATTCGCGGACCCCGTCCGCTTGAGCCAGTCGTGTCTTTTCGGCTGGGATATCGCCCGCCGTTTGCCTGGGATGCGGCACTCGCCTTTCTTTCCAAAAGAGCGGTGCAAGGAGTCGAGCGAATCACCCCGAATTCTTACACGCGAACCATCCAACGCGGTACGGACGCCGGCTTGCTGACCATAACCAACGACGAAGCGCGAGCCCAGATCAAGGTTGACCTCTCGCCGGAACTTCTTCCTCATATGCGGCGAATTCTTCCTCAGGTTCGGCGAATGTTCGATCTGGATGCGCGTCCCGATTTGATCGAAACTCACCTCGGAGACCTCATCACAGACCCCGGGCTCCGAGTGATCGGTGCATTCGAACCGTTTGAGGTCGCCTGCCGTGCGATTATCGGCCAGCAAGTCTCCGTTCCCGCCGCGACAACCATAATGAACCGGCTGGTCTGTGCCTTTGGCGAAGAAATTCCCGATCACCCACCCGATCTCAATCGAATTGCACCGACCGCCGCGCAACTGGCACTCAAAACTGTAGGCGAAATCGCGGGCCTAGGCATGCCCGGAAAGAGAGCCGAGACTTTGATTCGAGTCGCAGAACTGGTTGCGACCGGTGAAGGACTCCTGGAGACGGTCAATCCCGAAGAATTTATCGCGAATCTCGTAGCGATTCCCGGCATCGGTCCATGGACGGCGCACTATCTCGCAATCCGGCTCCTCGGTTGGAGCGATGCCTTCCCCGCCGACGACCTCGTTTTGCGCCAGGCCGCAGGAAATATCACCGCAACCGAACTGACGAAACGTGCCGAACAATGGCGGCCGTGGCGAGCTTATGCTGCCGTCCATCTTTGGCACTCCACCAACCTCCCAAAACCATGAAAACTCTGCACATCTACCCAAGCCCCTGTGGCAACCTGACGATTCGCCTCGAAAATGGCGTCCTCACCGGGCTATTCTTCCCTTCCAACGACTCCGGCGACCAAACACCGACAGATACCGCGCCCGCGCCCATTCAAAAGGAACTCGATGAGTACTTTCGCGGAGAAAGGACAGAATTCAGCATCCCCCACCGAGCATCGGGGACAGAGTTTCAACAGCGAGTCTGGGCGGAGCTTGCAAAAATCCCTTACGGCGAAACCATCAGCTACGGAGAACTTGCGCGAAGGATCGGCAACCCGAAAGCGAGTCGCGCAGTGGGCATGGCGAATGGACGCAATCCAATTTCAATCTTAATTCCATGCCACCGCGTGATCGGTAGTAACAAATCACTGACGGGCTATGGCGGAGGTCTACCGAACAAAACGTTGCTCCTCAATCTCGAGCGCGAAACGATCGGTGGCTCTTTGCAGTTTAGGGACTAACTCAGTCAGAAACAACAGAAATTACGATAGGCGGTATAGTATCGCTATCTCTGACATTGGAATTGCAACATCTACAATGCCAGATAATATAGGGGAGAGAACTAGGAAGCGCTGGCGATGGGGGGTTACATTGCGCAAAGGTGGCGACCTAGCCTAAAAATTTCAAAAAATGATTGCAGGAATCAACAGTCGCACCATCACAAATTTCAAAAACCTTCGATGCAGACTCATTTTACGGTCCAAAATGACCACCGTAAGCACTTGGGTTCAAGACCCATCCGAGGAAAAGATTGTTTTGATCCGTGAAGATGCCGGGGACGTCCAAGTTGACGACCTTGTCCTCTTCGAGATCTTTGGTCAGAGCAAAAACCTCTACGGTCAGGGGACAATCGAGAAAGTTAAGCCAGACTCGGTCTCGATTAAGGTGACCGGACAACTCAAAGCGCGTGCCGCAACCGAAAACGCGCGGGCACGAGTGACAGAACTCACCGCCCAGTTGTGCGCTGAAATATCCAAATCGCCGGTTCAAGTCACCGACATTTCAACCGGTGGATGTTGCTTGGAGTGTCCTTTAGAGTTTGAACTGGAGAAAAGTTTCCCGATCACCCTTCGAACCTGCCTCGGCGAAGTATTCGGGAAATTTACGGTGAAAAATTGCGCACCGAAGGACTTCACCGGCTCGATTTATCGTACGGGCGGCACGCTGGAAGTGACTGATCGAATCGCCGTTGCGCGTTGGACCAACCTTCTCGCCGAGTACATTCAGGCTTAAAGCCGCTCCTTTGGTCTGGTCTCGCGAATGGTCGCCGGAAACAAAAACTCTGGAGCCATTTCGAGCCTACTCGCTCCGAAATGGATGGAATCGAAGGTGAAACAACCACCAAAACCCTGATTATTCTGCGGAATATTGGGAAAAAACCGTTACTTTTTGCGATTGTTCCGCAGAGTTCTTCCGCGATTCTTCGCAATTTCTCCATGATCTCGCCCCAGGCCCTAAAAAATCCGGTGATTTCTGCCCTTAAGCCATAAAGATTTCCGGGAAAGAGGCAACAATTTTAGCTAGAACTCATGAACTTTCATCAAATCGAAACTCGACGGGAGGGCAATTAAAAGTGGACTGGATCGTGGTCAATCGGGAAGGGTTCCGAAATCAGGCTCGCAGCTTTTCCCTGGCCATTACGGCAATCGGAAACGGTCTCGGACTTTTGCCGGCTGAAATTTCCGGATTTGCCGAAAAGTCTACAGTCTTCTGGGAGGGTACGGACGAGTTGGTTATGGCGAAAGCGGCGTATGAAAGTGCCCTCCAGCGAAGTCTTACTCAGCAAGAAGAACTCACGGCTGAAATGCGGACGTTCAACCGTCGAATGCAAGCCAGCCCCAACATCAACAACGGGAATCGCGCCCAATTGGGCATTCCGATTCCCGCGCAAACGCGCAGTGTTGTTCGACCTGTAACCGTCTCCGAGTTGATAGCCACCCCCTATGCTAACGGTGAAGTGAAGCTCAAATGGAATCGAAGCGGCAATGCCGAAACGATTGTTTTCAATATCGAGATGAGTGAGGACGCACAGAGTTGGAGACTGATTGAAAACACAAACCGAGCCTCAATCTCTCTGTCGGGATTCGCGCCGGGAGTGACAAAGTACTTCCGAATCGTGGCAAAGAGAGGCAAATTCAAGGCGGTGGCAAGCACTGCTGCGGCAATTTACAGCGGGAGCCAGTTTCGGGAGGAGAGCGAGGCGGCTTAAGGGTTGCCAGTTTCAGCAGTTGCTGAGCGCGACTTGGTACCAGTAGTCTGTGAGGAGATACCAAGTGACCGCAAGCAAACCCACGACGAGAACGAAGATCGCAATCTCAAAGTGAAGTTCTTTGTACCGGGCGATTATGCCGCCATTGTCAATGAAAAAGCGCCGGAATTTCTTTCGGCTGAACATTCACTGCTTCTCCTTTGGGGGATACCGGTTCCAGATGATACTCGCCACATCTAAGGGAAAGATCAATTCGATCATCACCGGCTCTTTTTCCATCTCTTCCAGGCTCAAAAACCGAATGACTTGGAATTCCTTCTTCTGCATCGCAGCTACCCACGCCGCGCCTTCATTCACCACTTTCCCGTCCTCCAAAATTTCGATCCAGAGATAGTATTTGGGATAGGCTTTGCCCGTTTGCGTAGGTTCGCGTCTCAAAAACTCGTGCCGGGTCGTGCGGGGCTTCTTGGCGCCTTGGTTGAAATAGGCCGTGATGTCGCGATCTAGAAACTTTTCGAAGTCCGCCGGCGCCGGGACGTGGTCGCCGACGTGTGAATTTGAGAGTCCCGCCGCCGCGAGGGACTGGACGAGGAAGTAGCCCGCAATAGCAAGCGCGGCCACCACGCTCAGCGCGATTAACTTCTTCATGCTCGACAAACTGAGGAAAAACTCTCGCATCGCTCTTAGTCTAGTTCTTCAGCCGACCCGCAAGTTGCGCGTTCAGAACCTCATAGCCGGTGGGATTCAGGTGCAAAAGGTCCACGGAGAGCCCCGTGGTCACCGCATTTTCACCCAAGAGCTTAGCCGAGTCAAAGCAATCGGGGTAGGTCTTGCGCAGATAGGCATTAACGTCGGCAATTGCTAGCTCCACGCGGTCATTCCACCGCATTCGATCATCAAACCCAAGCGGGCCACGCGGAAAAGTAGTCGTGACAATGATCTTTTTCGCGCTCTTTTGGCTCATCTGGAGAATCTTATCCAGGTTGGACTTTGTGTTCGCGATAATCTCCACCTCACGCTCGGGGAGGACGGCGATGGCTTTAAGATCGTTGATGCCAGCTTGAATCACAACGACATCGGGGTTAACCTCATCAAGTTCGATCATCGCACGACCCAGAACTTGTGCCGTGGTTTGTCCGTCTACGCCGAGATTAAAGAATTCCCCAGACACCTTGGGAGGATTCCATTGCTGCGCGCGTGAATCGCCAAGGAAAACAATCCTCCGCGCCCCCGTCGTACCGGTGGGCAGAGGCTTCACGCGGTCCAGATTTAGAGGTGAAAGTCGCGCCGATAGCTCCCTGGCGTAGAATCCTGCGCTAATTTTGGAAAGTTTATAAACCCCGTAGCTCAATCCGGCGGAAATGACCGCTAAAACAATACACGCCGGTCGCCAAAAGCCAGAATTACGCCCAAACATAACAACACTCAACCGGCGGACATCGCAACTGGTTCCATTTCAGGTAAACCTGGGACGTGGAGGAACGCAAAAAGCGACGAAGCGACACGTTAAGTAAAGTGCTGAAGGTGTTGGTGCTGATTGTTTTTGGGATTCCGGGCGTCGTAGGAGTGATTGTGATGGCGGTTGGCCTTTTCACTTTATTGCGATTTCAAAGTCTCGATTAAGAACTGAAAATTGCAAATGGAACTCACAGAAATCGAACGCAGTGCAATCAACCTTATGCTGGAAAACAGTGGCGATGAACGCCGCGTGGACGATCTTTCTTCCGCGGAAGTCGAGGGTTTCATCCTTGATATTCGCCGCCGAGAGCAGGCGGTCGAGGCGGC
>JAIOPU010000215.1 GCA_021413725.1 Armatimonadota bacterium
TTCACGACTTTGGCAATGAGTTCATTCTCTCCGGCTTTAAGTTCAAGTTGAACAAGATCACTGCCATCCTTCAGGCCGCGCGAGGTCTTGTTGGAGTGGATCAGTTTGCCGTTGAGCCAGACCTTGACTGCATCGTCGCTCAGAATTCGGACTGCAAGTTTTTGCGACGACTTGGGCTGCAACTTGCCCCGAATGTACATAAAAGCACTATCCTTCTTGATGATGCCCGGCACATCCTGACCGATTTCAAAAGCAAGTGGATTCCACTTGGCTTCTGCTTGCCCCGGCTCCCCCGGCTGGGCTTCGTCGAATGCCTTGTCGAAACTCGACGAAATGTAAACCGGACTCAACTCCCATTTCTGCGCGATCTCGGGAAGGCGATGATTCTCTCGGAACCATTTGGCCGCCGTACGAGGATCGACCGTCCCCCGCAAGGTTGAAAGTCGACTTTCCATCTTGATGAGTGCCTTCTCCTGTTCGGGCAACGGTGCCTGAATCACCGGAGGCGGAAGGGCGATATTCCCGTCCAAGGGCTCATCCTCCGTGCTATTGAAAAAAGCGTACAGCCCGTAATAGTCCGCTTGCTTAATCGGGTCGTACTTGTGGTCATGGCATTTTGCGCAGGCTACCGTGAGTCCAAGAAGTGCGGTCGAGGTCGTGTCCACACGATCAAAAGTGTTTCGTGTGAGGAATTCTTCCGGAATCGCACCGCCCTCATTCGTGGTCAGGTTCATGCGCACGTACCCGGTGGCGATCAACTGCTCGGTCGTCGGATTGGGCAAAAGGTCACCCGCGAGTTGCCACAGAACAAACTTGTCGTAGGGGAGGTCGGAGTTGAAAGCCCGAACCACCCAGTCGCGATAAGGGTAAATCGCCCGCTCATTGTCAAGTTGCAGTCCGTGGGTGTCCCCATACCGAACGGCATCAAGCCAGTACCGAGCCTGGTGCTCGCCGTATTCCGGCTTGACCATCAAACGATCGACATAGCGCTCAAAAGCAAGCGGTTTGTTGTCGTTCACAAACAGAGCCAACTCCGAAGAACTCGGTGGCAGGCCGGTCAGGGATTGCGAGGCGCGCAGGGCAAGAGTGTTTTTGTCAGCCCCGGACTCCGGCTTGATTCCCGCAGTTTCCATCCGAGACAGAACGAAATTATCTACAGGATTTCGAACCCAACTGGCGTCCTTCACCTTGGGAATCGCAGGCATTTCCGGAGTCACGAATGACCAGTGCTTTTCATATTGCCCACCTTGCTCGATCCACTTCTTCAGCGTCTCGATTTGCTCTGCAGTTAATGCCTTAACTCCCGAATCCTTGGGCGGCATCCGATCCTCGGGGTCTTTCTCGGACACCCGTGCAATCAGTACCGAGGTCTTCGGATGGCCCGGGACAACGACCTTGGCTGTGGCACCCGCAAACGAATCCAGACGCAAGCCCGCCGCCGCCTTATCAACATCGGGGCCATGACATTTGAAGCAATGCTCACTCAGAATAGGCCGAATATCTCGATCATAACTGACTTTCTTTCCTGGAGATTGGCGCAGAGTTTCCGGCAACATGGCGAAGCCTAAAACGCTGGTTGAGAGCCCCAAAATCCAGGAAGAGATTTTCATTCAATTTTCTCGACTCAGTATTGGTACTGGTCGATGTTTTCCTTGGTGAACGTCACGAGTTTGCCTGCAATCACAATCTGCTTTTCCTTGATTTCGAACGATCCCTTGCCGGGAACATCAAATTTTGTCCCGACCTTGAGATCAAGCTTTTTCGCTTTTAGTTGAGTGCCCAAATATCCAGCGACAGTGCCAATGTCAGCCGGGTCCCAAAGCTGGAATTTGGCAACCACACCGGCCTTAACCGCCTTGCGCAGTTCGTTAGGAGTGCCAAGTCCGGTGAGCACCAAGCCACCGTTCTTTGCATTCTTTGCGCCGGGCGCGATTTCCTTCTGCCCGAGAACCTGCGCCGCCGCAGCCAGTCCGACGGATGTCGGTGCAATGATTCCCCTGAGATTCGCATGTTTCGTCAAAAGGGCCTCCGTTTCGGTGGTGGACTTTTGCGGTTCATCGTCGCCATAAACCACTTCGACGAGCTTCATTTTCGCGTACTTCGGCTCGGCGAGCGTCGTTTTCATTGACTCGATCCAGGCGTTCTGGTTTGGCGCGTCGGAGGTCGCACTGAGGATTGCGATTTCCCCTTCGTAGTTGATCTGTGAACCCAAAAGTTCTACCTGTTCGGGGCCAATCGTAGTAAAGTCGACCGGCAAAACCCCAACCGACCGGTGAGACTCGTTGCCCGTCAAATCCGAATCCGCGGTGATCACAATCACGCCCTTGGCCACAACCTGGTCGAGAGCTTCGTTGAGCGCATCGGGACTGTTGGGGGCAATGACGATGACTTCTTCACCGCGCTGGGCTTGATCCTTAATTACGGCAAGTTGCGAAGTCGCGTCGGCAGAGCTAGGGGCTTGCGAGGAGAAATCAATGCCGAATTGGTCCGCATTTTTCTTGAAGCCCGATTCGACTTGCGTAAAGTACGGGTTCCCCGCGCTTTTCGGAATGAAGACGATCTTCGTCTTAGCTCCCGCCGTGGGAGTTGCACCGGGGGTTGTCGAAGTATCAGTTTTAGTGCTTCCGCAGCCGGAGACTGCGATCAATGCGAGAAGCGAAATGCCGAGAGCTAGTGTTGAAGGTTTCATGTTGGTTTTGGCCCTGAAGATTTGAATTTTTTAACGATTGATTGAAATGATACGCGTTTTGCGAGAACGACTGCGATGAGGAGAATTCCGATGATCGTCATTTGGTACTCGGCAGTAACACTCGCCACTCCCATCGCCGTTCGCAAGAGCGTCAACAGGAAAAAAGCAAGCAAGGATCCAACAACGTTCGCGGAGCCACCTTGGATCGCCGTCCCACCGACCACGACAATCGTGATAATGTCCAGCTCGGAACCCATCGCGAGGTCGGATCTGGCGACGCCGAGCCGAGACAGAAGTAGCAAGGATGCGATTCCGCAGCAAAAGCCGGTGATCAGAAATGTCGAACGAATCACCCGTTCTACTGGGACTCCGGAAAATAGCGCGGTTCGAGGATTGGCGCCCACCGCAATCACCCAGCGACCGAAAACGGTCTTATTGAGTACAAAAGTTGCCATAACCGTGAGCATCAGAAGAATGAGCAACGGCACCGTCAGCCCGCCCGCCGTCACTGTATCGATGCCGATCAGGTCCGCTGGAATTTTCACTGAAGTGGGCCCAAGCATCGCCTTTGCCGCCCCTCTAAAAATCGCAAGAGTCGCCACGGTAATCAGAAATGAGGGCGCCTTGAAAAACGTAATCAGCACTCCATTGAGATAGCCGAGCAAAGTCGCGATGACCAGACCCGAGGCAAAACACACAATCGGCGGCAATCCCGCCGCTAGCATTTTGGCCGTTAGACAGGCCGTCAGCACCATGTTTGAACCCACACTGAGGTCAATCTGCCCTGCCGAAATCACAAAGTTCATCGCGATCGCGATGATGCCTATTTCCGCAAGCAGAGTCGCCGAATCGCGCAAATACGCAAAGTCCAAGAAGTGCGGAGAAATCCGGGACCCGACGATCAGGACTACCAGACTCAGTAAAAGTGGCGTCAGATTTCTTCTCATCGGACCCCCAATTGCGCGCGCCTCCGGTAGCCATCTCCGCAAACCATAAGGAGCAGGACGATCCCGTAAACCAACATTTGCCAGTTCGTATCGATTCCCAAAATACTTAAAGCCACGTTGAGAGTCGCCACAATGACTGACGCCAAAACCACTTTTAAAATGCTGCCATTTCCGCCGGTAAGCTTGGTACCGGCAATCGCAACAGCGGCGATCACCGTGAGTTCAAATCCGCTTCCAGCTGCACCGGGTTGAACCTGCCCAAATCGGGAAAGATAAATTACGCCGGCAATTCCTGCGAGAAATCCAGACAGTGTAAAGACAAAAAGCTGAACCCTTTCGCCTGAAATACCTCTTCGAGTCGCCGCCTCCGGTTGGCCCCCGAAAGCAAAAATCGCCCGCCCAAAAGGCACGAATCGAACGAATAAAAAGGCAAAAACGGTTAGCGAAGTGCATAGCAGCGCGATGCCCGTGAATGTGACTCCACCCAGCGAAGCACCGCGACTCGAAATCTGCATCAGTCGATCCGGGACCATACTGGCGGTGATCGTTTCACCTTTTCCGATGAGGAATGCTAAGCCCCGAAAAGAGGCCAGAGTACCGATGGTCACGATCAAAGACGGTAGCTTCGCCGCCGCGACCAATAGCCCATTGACCAGCCCCAAAACCAGACCAAGAACTCCCCCCGCCGCAAAGGCAAGCGTCAGAGGCAACTCCGCGTTGGACCGCAAAATCACGCCGACGAGCATGGCGCTACAACCCAAAATCGACCCGACGGAAATATCGATGCCCCGCGCGACCACTACAAAAAACTCACCCAGCGCGACCGTCAGGATGAGCGGTAACCACAGGAGAATGCTGTTGATGGAGTCGGCGGCAAACAGCCTCGGCGCGACAAAGTAGAGTCCGATCAAAGCTAGGGCTGTCAGCCCGATTGACTTCACGACTGCGTTCCTCCGCTAGCGAGCGCAATCACCGAATCGTGTGTAGCCTCCGACTGACCCAAAACTCCGGCGATGGTCCCCCGACGCATCACCCCGATTCTATCGGACAGGCTGAGCACCTCTGGAAGATCGCTCGAAATCAGGATGACGGCAATGCCGGAGTCGGCTAATTCGATGATCAATTTGTGGACATCTTCCTTCGCGCCGATGTCAACGCCCCGCGTGGGTTCATCAAAAATGATCAGCCTGGGCGGTTCAACCAACGCTTTCGCTAGAACGACCTTCTGCTGATTTCCACCACTAAGTTCGCCGACGTGTTGGTCTGGTGAACGCAACGCCGTCCGCAGGCGTTCCAAAACGGGAACTATCGAATCACGTTCCCTCTCAGCACTCACCATGCCGACTCGATTTGCAAAAAAGGACAAACTGGTCAACGCTGCGTTTTCCAGAATCGACCGCTCTAGCATCAGCCCTGCGCCTCGTCGGTCCTCGGGGACCAGTTGAACTCCCGCCCCGATCGCCTGCCCCGGATTTGTGGGCTTATATGACTGTTGGAAGAGTTCCACTTTGCCGGAAACCCAAGGCGTAACTCCAAAAATCGCTTGCGCAAGCTCGGTTCTGCCCGCCCCCACGAGCCCCGCAATACCAAAAACCTCGCCGCGACGAACCTCAAAGTTCACGTCATGAAAATCCGCTCCCGTCAAGTTCTCAACTCGAAGCGCAACCTCACCGTCAACATGCCGTCCCGAATGCGCTCCATTCGCGATGTCTCGCCCCACCATGTGACGGACGACCTCCGCCTGCGTCGTTTCCGCAGTGCGCAAGTGCGCGACATTCACCCCTCCGCGCAGAACCGAAATCTCGTCCGAGATATCAAAGACCTCGTCGAGATGATGCGTCACGATGGCGATGCAACGCCCCTTGTCGCGAAGTTCGCGCATGATTTTGAAAATCCGCTGAATCTCTTTGGGGGTCAGCGGCGCGGTCGTTTCGTCGAATATCCACACCTTCGCGTCATGTGAAAGTGCCGCCGCGAGTTCCAACATCTGCTGGTCGGCAATGGAAAGATCGCCTGCGACTCGCTCAACATCAAGACTTGAGCCCAGTTGTTGCAAGAGTTCGCGGCTGCGTTCCTTCGCACTTGCCCAATCCACGATGCCTCTCCGTGTCGGCAAATTCCCTGCAAGGATGTTTTCAAAGATGGTTAGATCGGGAAAAGTCAAAGGCTCCTGATGGATCAAGGCGATGCCGAGCGCCAGTCCCTCCCGAGGGCTTCTGATGTGCAATTCCTCGCCATTCAACAAAATTGAGGCAGAGTCGGGTTCGTAGAGTCCCGCAATGACCTTTGCCAACGAAGACTTCCCTGCCCCATTTTCGCCCGTTATCGCGTGAATGCTTCCCGGAGTCAAGGTCAGGCTAACGCTATCCAGCACCCTGAATTCGCCAAACGACAAATTCACCCCCGAGGCCTGAAGCCCGGTAGTTTCCTGGGTAAAAACAGCTCTGTTCTCCTGCAAGGGCACCTACTTTTTTGTAACGATAAATATAGCATAGAAACACAATCGAACAACTCAAACTTCAAAATTCCCGAAATTCTTGTGAGATTATGTTATAATGGAGCCTAATGCTAACAAAGCAGCCAGCCGGGGGACTTGGGCGACAGGACGAAATCATGGTCCGAGTCTTAGCTCAGCGCGTGGTTCGCATCAAGGATCTCGCGGCCGATATCGGCGTTTCGGAAATGACTATTCGTCGAGAGCTCGATCAGCTTGACGAATTGGGCCAAGTGGAGCGCATCCACGGCGGCGCTCGACTGCGGCAGCATGCCACCGAAGAAATTTCCTATCATCAGCGTTCCCAAATCCAAGCCGAAGCCAAAGAGCGTATCGCTCTCGCCGCGCTCGAACTCATTCAGGAGGGGGATTCGGTAGGATTGGACGCGAGTACCACTGCCCTTGCCCTCGCTAGAATTCTCCCTGCGCGAAACGTACAACTTATCCTCACCGGGCTTGACTCCGTAGAAGCGATCATGAATTCTTCCCTCGAGTTCTTTGTGTGTGGGGGTCATTTTCACGCCAAAGCCCGTTCCTTCGTTGGCGGTAGCGCGGTCGCCGCTCTGAGCCGAATGCACCCCGATAAAGTCTTTTTTTCCAGCGGCGGCCTGACTCCTATCGATGGGTTCACGGACCCGAATCCGCAAGAGGCCGACACCAAGCGTGCCCTTCTCAAAGGCGGTGCCCTCAAAATCGCCCTCATTGATCACACCAAATTTGGCCGCCGCGCCCTTGCGAGTACCGCGAATATTGACGAAGTCGACATTCTCATCACCGACAAAGAACCATCCACCGAAATTCGAAAAGCACTGGAAGCCGAAGACGTCCGCCTCATCATCGCTCCCAGCCGAAAGAGATAACCATGGATCAATCAGAGATTTTCGCCGCACTTCAGAGTCAAAAGATCGAAACTCCGAGTTGGGGCTATGGCAATTCTGGAACTCGGTTCAAGACCTTTGCCGCACCCGGCGCAGCCCGAACAATCTGGGAAAAGGTCGACGATGCCGCCGAAATCCACCGTCTCACCGGGATCGCCCCCTCGATTGCTCTGCACATTCCGTGGGATAAGGTTTCGGACTTTGGGGAGTTAGCTTCCTATGGGCGGGATAAGGGGATATCCATCGGCGCGATCAATCCGAACCTGTTCCAGCGGGACGAATACAAACTCGGCTCAATTGCTAGTCCTGATTCCGCGACGCGAGAAACGGCGATCGCGCACATCTTAGAGTGCGTGGCGATCATGGATCAGACCGGCTCGCGTGATCTGAGCCTGTGGTTCGCAGACGGGACGAACTACGCGGGACAAGACGATCTGAGGAGGCGCAAGCGGAATTTTCGAACTGCACTGACAACCATCCACGATGCCCTCCCTGCAGGAAAGAGACTACTGCTTGAATATAAGTTCTTTGAGCCTTCCTTTTACTACACAGACTCGTTCGACTGGGGCTGCGCCCTCAGTCATTGCTCAGCTATTGGTCCAAAGGCGCAAGTTCTTGTTGACCTCGGCCACCACCCCCAAAGTACAAACATTGAAGCAATCGTCGCATTCCTGCTCGACGAAGGCAAGCTGGGTGGGTTCCACTTTAACGCGCGCCGCTACGCTGACGACGACCTCATCGTAGGAAGCACTAACCCGTATGAGCTTTTCTGCATCTACCACGAGCTAGTCTCTGCGCAATCCGCCGAGGATCGTTTGGTCGCCGAAACAGCCGCAAACGTTGCCTACATGATCGACCAAAGCCACAACATTGAGCCAAAACTTGAGGCTATGTTGCAAAGCGTCTTGAATTGCCAAGAAGCGTTTGCTAGGGCTCTCCTGGTAGATCGAAACGCGCTAACGGAGGCACAACGAAACGGCGATGTCCTAGGAGCTCATCGAATTCTCAATTCTGCCTTCCACACCGATGTGCGCCCGCTTCTCAAAACTTTCCGGGAACAGCAAGGCCTGCCCGTGGATCCGATCGCTGAGCTTAAGTGCTCGGAATACGTTGAAACAATCGTCCGCACACGCGGCGTTGCCGATGCCTCTGGGGGCTACCCAACCGAATAAGAAAATGAACATTGAAATCAAAAACCTCTGGAACGACTCTGAAGCCCCCGACGGCGAAGGGCTAGAATCGCTCGCCTACCGCTCGCGCCTGCTCGGATCCGACCGATCGCTTGTGAATCTGTACGGCGGAAACACCAGCACAAAATCCGCCGAGAAAAATCACCTGGGCGAGGATTGCACCGTGCTTTGGGTCAAGGGTTCAGGTTCAGATATTGCAACGATCACCGGTGCCGGGTTTGCCGGGCTCAGACTGGAGGAGATTGAGCCGCTCTTCCCGAGAGCTGAGATGAGCGACGAGGAAATGATCGCTTATCTCGACATGACGACTTTCGAGCGAGGTCGCCCTCGACAGAGCATTGAAACGCTTCTCCATGCTTTCGTTCCGGCACCCCACGTTGATCACACGCATCCCGACGCCGTTATCTCCATTGCTTGTACACCGAAAGGCCGGGAAATCATGAGCGAAATTTTCGGGGAGCGAGCGGCTTGGGTCGACTATATTCGCCCTGGCTTTACCCTTAGTCAACAAATCGGAGAGGCAGTCCGCAATAATCCAAAAATCGAATGCGTTTTCATGGGCAAGCATGGGCTGGTGACATGGGGGCAGACCTCGAAAGAGTGCTATCACAACACCATTCGCATCATCGGCGAAGCCCAGAATTACCTGAATAGCCTGAGTCCTTTGGAGAGCGAGAAACCAAAGGTCGCGACCGTGTCCAATCCAATGGAAGTTATTGCCCAAGTGCTTCCCACGCTTCGCGGTGGACTTGCCAAGTGCGGCCCCGCCATTACTCAAATTGACACGTCACCCGAAGTAATGGCGTTTGTCAATTCGCACCATGCGAAAGAGTTATCCCAGGTTGGCGCGGCTTGCCCAGACCACCTGGTGCATACGAAAATGGTGCCTCTGTTCATTGACTGGAACCCAGCATCAGGCGTGGAATCGCTCAAAGCACTCATCGTTGTAGGTTGCGAGAATTACCGAGTTGCCTACGAGAAGTATTTCGATGACCACAGGGCCGAAGGGCAGAAGATGTTCGCCGCATCACCACGAGTTGTACTCATTCCAGGGCTCGGGATGGTTACTTGCGGAGCGGATGCGACCGGTGCGGATGTGGCCAACCAGCTCTATCATCGAGCCATTGTAACGATGTTCAATTCCGCCCGAATGGGCGGCTTCGTCTCGCTCTCCCCCGCAGAATCATTCGGAATTGAGTACTGGCCGTTAGAACTCTACAAGTTAAGTCTGAAGCCCGCGCCAAAATCCCTCGCCGGAAAAGTCGCACTCGTGACCGGAGCCGCAAGCGGAATCGGAAAGGCAATCGCGCTCAAGTACGCAAGCGAAGGCGCGCACGTCGTCATTGCCGACCGAAATGATGAGGGAGCCAAACAAGTTGCAACCGAGATCGAGAAGAAATTCGGATATCGAAAAGCAAACGCTTCGCGAGTCGATGTCACCGAAGAAAGCTTGGTCGAAAACGCGTTCAAGGATGCGATGCTGGCCTACGGCGGCGTAGACATCGTGGTCAACAACGCGGGCATCGCCTCCAGCGCACCGATCGAGGAAACCACCCTCGAAATGTGGAATCTGAACCAGAACACTCTGTCCACAGGCTATTTCTTGGTCGCCCGCGAAGCGTTTAAAACCTTTAAGCAGCAAGGCGTTGGTGGCAATATCGTCTTCATCGGCTCCAAAAACAGCCTCGCCGCTGGGAAAAACGCCGTGGCTTACAGCACAGCAAAAGCCGCCGAGATTCATATGGCTCGATGCCTTGCCGAAGAGGGTGGCGCCTTTGGCATCCGCGTAAACAGCGTTCTCCCCGATGGAGTTTTAGCCGGTTCGAGCATTTGGGATGGCAGTTGGCGAGCAGAGCGGGCCGCAACTTACGGCATCGCCCCTGACAAGCTAGAAGACTTCTACCGCGCACGGACGACTCTGAAAGTCAATATTCTCCCCGAAGATATCGCAGAGGCAGCGTTCTTTTTCGCCAGTCCCGCCAGCGCCAAGACCACCGGCGGTATTCTGACTGTGGACGGAGGTGTGCCGTCCGCTTATGTGCGCTAGGCGAGTTGCAATTGATCTCGGAGCAAGTTCCGGCCGGGTTGCGGTCGGAGAAATCGTCGCCGGGCGACTCGAGTTTGAAGTAATTCATCGGTTCCCGAATCAACCCGTTGCGACCGCTGCAGGAATCAAATGGGAATTCGAAAGCCTTTTGCGCGAAATCCTAATTGGCATCAAACGAGCAGGCGAGCAGGGAGAAGTCGCAAGCATCGGAGTAGATTCTTGGGCGGTAGATTACGGCGTTATCGATGCCGAGGGCCATTTGATCTGTACCCCATTTTGCTATCGCGACAAGCGAACCGAAGGCATTCTCGAATCTCTTAACGATGCCACTAAGGAGACTTTTGCGAGCAAAACCGGGCTGCAGTTCCTCCCGTTCAATACTGTTTTCCAACTCAAAGCTCACTCAAAAAATGAATTGAAGGTCGGCAATCAAATACTCATGGTGCCAGACCTCGTCCACTACCACCTGACCGGCATCGCCGGAACCGAATTCACCAATGCAAGCACGACCCAACTCCTTGATCCGAGCTCGAATTCTTGGATTCCTGAATTGGCCGCCTGGATACCCATCCCCATCCAATGCCTTCCCAAAGTTTACGAAGCAGGTACTCGAGTGGGGAAACTCAAGCCGGAGTTTCAGACTCTACCCGGCCTTTCAAAAACCGAAGTAATTCTCCCCGCAACCCACGACACTGGTTCCGCAGTTCTTGCCGTCCCCATGGAATCTCCAACGTCAAGCGCTTATGTAAGCAGTGGGACGTGGTCCCTCGTAGGAGTAGAAACCCCTCACCCTGTCCTCACGGACTCATCGCGGGATGCAGGATTCTCGAACGAAGGCGGGGCATTTGGGACCACACGATTGCTCAAAAATATGATGGGATTGTGGATTCTACAAGAATGTAGTCGCTCCTGGGGAACGAAGAATTGGGATAGTTTAATAAACTCGGCCAAGCCTTTTCTCACGACCGTTGACTCCTTCGACCCCGATTTGCCGCAGTTTCTTGCGCCCGGCAAAGACATGCCCGACCGCGTCACTGACCTGACAGGACTCACGACCAAACCAGAGATTACAGCATCAATCTTGGTCAGCCTCGCCCAAAAGACCGCCAAACTTGTCAAACTCGCAGGAGAGGTGGCGATGACCGAGATTCGCAAAATCTACGTTGTTGGGGGTGGATCGCAAAATGCGCTGCTTAATCAACTGATCGCTAACGAAAGCGGCCTTCCCGTGGTTGCCGGCCCCGTGGAGGCGACCCTCATGGGTAATCTGCTGGTGCAGTTCAAAGCCGCAGGCGAACTCGGAGCCGATTCAATTCGCGACGTGGTCCGGCGAAGCATACAAACTGAAACGTTCGAGCCAGGCCAATGAAAGTTCATCTCTTTATCACCTGCCTCAACGACGCTCTGTTTCCGAAAACCGGGATAGCGACCACTCAGATTTTAGAACGATTAGGGCACACGGTAGAATTCGACCCACGACAAACTTGCTGCGGTCAAATGCACTTGAATTCAGGCTACCGCAAAGAGGCGGCAGTGCTTGCGAAGCAATTCATTGAGGTCTTCAAAGACGCGGAGTGCATCGTCTCCCCCAGCGGATCGTGTGTCGCCAATGTCCGCGAAATGTTCATCAACTTAGGAAAGTGGACCGAGGACGAGGCACTTGTTTCGGATGCCGAACAACTTCGAGAACGCGTATTCGAGCTGTCTGAATTTCTCCTCACTGTCGAGAAAATCGAGGATGTGGGTGCCTACTTCCCTCACCGGGTTACCTACCACCCAACCTGCCACGCAACGCGCGGCCTAGGGCTCTCAGATTCTCCTCTCAAACTCCTCAAAGCCGTCAAAGGCATTGACTACGTCGAACTCCCAGACAGTTCCCAATGTTGCGGATTTGGGGGGACATTCAGCGTCAAGAATGCCGACACAAGTTCAGCGATGCTCGCCGACAAGTGCGATGCCGTCAACGCATTGGATGTCGAATACTGCGTCGCACTCGACAACAGTTGTCTCATGCACATTGGCGGGGGCCTCAAAAAGTCTAGCAAGGAACCCAAAGTCATCCATCTCGCCGAGGTGTTGGCGAGCAGGGAGGAACGATGAGTGGGGGTGGGATTCGACCGGCAACGACCTTCACGAAGGCGGCACGTCTCGCTCTGCAAAACAGCACCTTGCGTCAAAATCTCGGTTTCGCCACGCGAACAATCTGCGCCAAAAGAGAAAGTGCGGTAGCGGAAATTCCAAATTGGCAGGAGTTGCGAACGCTTGGTGCTGGAATAAAAGACGAAGCCCTCTCCAATCTCAACGAACTCCTCGTCCAACTTGAACAAAAAATCACGGAAGCCGGTGGGACCGTGCACTGGGCACGAACTGCGGAGGAGGCTGTTGAGATCGTCGCGAGCATCGCCAAGCGACACGAGGTTCAAGAAGTCATCAAGGTCAAGAGCATCACTAGTGATGAAATTGAACTCAACCAAGGTCTTACCCATGACAATATAATCGCGATCGAAACCGACCTCGCCGAACTCATCTGCCAACTCGCCGATGACTCCCCAAGTCACATTCTCGTCCCCGCGATCCACAAGAACCGCGACGAAATCCGAGAACTCTTCGAGAGAAAACTGGGCTCGACGTTCGATTCTTCGGAACCTAAACTATTGGCAGAAGCCGCCCGGATCTATCTTCGAGAAAAGTTCTTAACCTCAAAGATGGCGGTGAGCGGCGCGAATTACGCCGTCGCGGAAACCGGAACCGTCTGTATCGTCGAGTCCGAGGGTAACGGACGCATGTGCCTTACCCTGCCCGAGGTCCTTGTCTCGATCATGGGAATCGAGAAAGTTTTGCCCCTTTGGGAGGATGTTTCGGCCTTTCTCAGGCTCCTTCCCCGCTCCAGCACGGCGGAACGAATGAATCCCTACACCTCTATGTGGACCGGCGTAACTCCCGGCGACGGCCCGCAAGAGTTCCACCTCATCCTACTTGACAACGGTCGCTCGGACATTCTCGCCGATGCAACGGGGCGCCAGACCCTCCGCTGCATTCGGTGTTCCGCGTGCCTAAATGTGTGCCCGGTCTATCAGCGTGTCGGCGGCCACGCTTACGGAAGCGTTTATCCAGGCCCAATTGGGGCAATCCTAACTCCCCAGCTGCTTCAAATGGCCGATGTAAATGCCAACACACTTCCCTTTGCAAGCACACTCTGCGGAGCCTGCTACGAGGCGTGCCCCGTCAAAATCAACATTCCTGAAATACTCATCTACCTTCGCGAGAAGACAGAAAAGTCAACTGCCGAATCATTCGGTTTCCAAACTGTTTATCGGGTCATGAGCAATCCACGTCTGTTCGGACTGGTCCTGAAAAACACCCGATTGGGAGCGAGCGTTGCGAGTACCTTTGGACTACTAAAGCCTTGGACTAATTCGCGCGAGCTTCCCGATATCCCAAAGGAATCATTCCGAGAATGGTGGAGGAATCGTGAACAGTAAAGAGGCGATTCTGGCCAAAATCCAGGCGGCGCAAGTTCCCCATTTCCGTGCCAATCGCCCTCAACGGAAAGAACTTCCCGCGTCGCTAGATGCCTTCTGTGAAAGGGTCGCGGACTACCGCGCCAAACTCCATAGCGTCACCGAAGACCAACTCCTCCCTACCATCCAGTCACTCGTCAATGGACGTCGCTGCCTCGTTCCACTCGGACTAGGATTCACAATCCAAGGTGCGCAAGAGGACAAACCCTTCTCCCACCGCGAACTCGCCGAGTTCGACGTGACCGTCACCCTCTGCGCAGTCGGCATCGAAGAGACCGGCACCATAATCCTCGATGGCAGCGAAGGCCAAGGGCGCCGCGCGCTCTCCCTCATCCCCGACCATCACATCTGCATCGTCCGAGAGAGCCAAGTCGTCGCGAGCATTGAGGAAGCAATCCAAAGAATCACGCCCACTCGCCCCCTAACTTTCATTAGTGGGCCCAGCGCGACCAGCGACATCGAACTCGTCCGCGTCGAAGGCGTCCACGGCCCCCGTCGACTGGACGTTCTGCTCGTCTCACACACCTAGCCAAAAACTACCAAACGCGGTACGATTAAACCCATGCGACACGAGACCGAGCGACTCTACTTCCGGCTTTGGACGCCCGACGACGCCGAGGCGGGATTCCAAATGTACTCGGATCCCGAAGTCCTCCGCTGGATCGGAAACCCACCACCCGTCGAGTCGATCGAAGCCCAACGCCAGAAGTTTATTGAGGACCAAGAGCGCTACAACAACCTCCTCGAACATGGTCTAGGAATCTGGGCTGTAATAGAAAAAGAATCAGAAATCCCCATCGGAACCGCCCTCTACAAGCACTTTAGAAACTCCACCGGACGCGAAAACGAACCCGAACTCACCGAAATCGGCTGGCACATCGTCCGCAGTCGCTGGGGGATGGGCTATGGAACCGAGTTCGCGCGCAAACTTCAAGAAATCTCACACAAACGAGAAGGCATCGCCCGAGCCTGCGCCTTCGTTGAAAATCGCCCCAGCACCCGAATCATGGAGAAGATCGGCATGACCTTTATGGGCGTCACCACCGACTACTATGATGAGTCCTTGGTGTACTACGAGTCCAAAGCGGTAGACTCAAACCGTGAGTAAGCTTCAGCTCAATTACTTGAGCGTTCAGGACATTATCTTCATCAATCTGCAGGTGACGAAGAAAGTTTGCACCTACAAGTTCGACGCACTCGAAGACGCCAGTTATTACCAATACGGCTACGGAAAGAGCACAGACCTGTTCCAGCAAGCCGCCCGCTTCTACGAAGGATTTGCCAAAAGTGGGGCGTTCACCGAGGGCAACGCCGCGACCGCCTTCGTTGGCCTCGTTGCATTTCTTGAGTTCAACGGACGCTCTTTCAAAGGCAAGGACACGGATAGCAAAGCCAAGTTGGACGCGCTAAGCACCGACCTCGTTGCCGCTCGCGACGAACTCGAAACTCTCACTCTCCGAGACCACGATCACCACGAAGCCTCCGCCCGATCGTGTATCGAGAGCGTGTTGAAGCGATATCCAAAAACTATCGCAGCTTATCTGGCGGCTGAAAATTCCGTCGTCGCGTAAATGGCCCGCTTCCACACCGAAGGCGAAATCTCCCTCGACCCCATCGAAGGCAGGAAGGTCGCGATCATCGGCTATGGCAATCAGGGCCATGCCCATGCGCTGAACCTCCGCGACGGCGGCTATGATGTGGTCGTCGGATTAAGAAACAATAGCCCTCGCGAGCAATTAGCAACAGAAGCAGGCCTAAAAGTAAACACCCCCGCGCTAGCTGCAAAAGAAGCGGATTGGATCATGCTTTGCGTCCCCGATCAAACGATGGCGACCGTCTTCGAAGACATCCGCCACGAGCTCACGGAAGACAAAACTCTCCTCTTCGCCCACGGATTCGCGGTCGTTTTCAACCAAATCCAAGACCTCCCCGCGATCGACATCATTCTTGTCGGACCTAAGGGCTCGGGCCGCACTCTCCGCAACGAATTTCTCCTCAAAAGGGGCCTCGCCTCCCTCGTCGCCGTTCACCAAGACGTCACCGGAACCGCCCTCGACAAAGCGCTCGCCTATGCGAAAGCAATCGGCTGCGCCGCCGGTCGATGCTTGGAAACCACCTTTAGAGAAGAAACGGTCACCGACCTTTTCGGCGAGCAAGTCGTTTTGTGCGGCGGGATCCCAGAGCTGCTCAAAGCCGGTTACGACACCCTCGTCGAGGCCGGATACTCCCCTGAAACCGCCTTTTTCGAGTGCATCCACGAGGCCAAACTCATCACCGACCTTATCTACGAAAGCGGGGTCGCCGGCATGCGCAAAGCGATCAGCGACACGGCGGCTTACGGCGGACTTATTTCGGGCTCCAAACTAATCGACACCAAATCCCGCGAAACTATGCGAGAAATCCTCGCCGATATCGAAAGCGGCACATTCGCCAACAAGTGGGTACGCGCCAGCGCGACCACTACTTTAGGTGACCTGAAGGTAGAAGAGGCAAAGCACGGAGCCGAAGACGTTGGAGCCGAGTTGCGCGCCCACATGCCATTCCTTCCCAGCTAAACTACTGCAACAGAATCCGCCCCCGAGAACCAATTTTCCCCTCTCGGTTCGTACCTCACCGACCTCCCCCAAGGGGCTAGGTCAACTCGGAACCAAATCTTCCCCTCCCTCGGGGAGGACAATGAGCGGAGGAAATTTAGGGGGGAAATTTAGCCTTTCTTCTTGTAATAGAACCCGTTCTTCACCGAAAAGATTGAAGTCTGCACGGAGAAGACTGGCTTCTGCACCGTGAAGATCGCAGTATGCACCGTGAAGAGTGGCTTCTGCACCGTGAAAATCGAGGTATGCACGGTGAAGACAGGCTTCTGCACCGTGAAGATTGAAGTATGCGCGGTGAAGAGAGGCTTCTGCACGGAGGAGTTTTTGAGAAAAATTAATTTATTCACATTAAACCTGCATAAAAATACCGAAACCGCGGATTCATGGTCGGCGACTCCACAAATGCCATGAGGTTTTTTGAAACAGACGCCGATAATCTGATATGAAGGCAAAAATTTCATGAAGCTATGCAGAGTTGTCCAACTTCCAGACCCGGTTTTAGCAGTCCAGGGCCCCTTTTTCGCCAATATAATTGGGAGTAATCCCACGAGTTTTGGTTTGACCGCGACTATAGCCGGCCAAATCACCGCCGCCGCATCGAACTACGAGGGGGCTTATAAGGATTTGATTGCCGCGGAGTCGGCATATCGCAGCGCGATTGAGGCAAAGGACGCGATGAAGGAGGCCTTTGGTAATGTTTTCTCGCAATACTTGACACAAAGCTACGGAATGCCGTCGGTTACGAACGCGACTCTCGCTTCGATCGGCCTCGATCCGAAGACTGTCCGTGGGCCATTTATCAGCCCCACGACTCCGCTCGACTTCTTTGTGGACGTATTCAGCAACGGATACGCGAAGTTTAGATGGAAGCGAAACGGGAACACCAGTTCGACGGTTTTCATCATTGAGGCCAAGATCGAGGACGGCGCTTGGAACCTCATCTGGTCCGGAACGCGCTCCAAGGTCGAGCTGAGCGGTTTCGCGCCGGGCACCGAAGTCTCGTTCCGAGTTTATGCGACCAAGGGCGACGAGAATTCGAGTCCTTCCAACGTTGTTGTGATTTACTCCAACGGCGGAAGCGGCGAATTGCAAATCGCGGCTTAGTCTTTCTTGGGTGAACAGGGAGAGGCGACACTTTCGGGGGTCGCCTTTTTCTATTTCAACCAGTCCAAATAGGCTTTCAACCGGTGAATCCGCAGATCGGGGGGGCCGTTGCGGGACATTCCGTGGGAGGTGGTTGCGGGGTATCGGATCATCTTGGTTTCGACGCCCAGATGCTTCAGCGCGCTGTAAACCTGCTCGCCCTGCTCGACGTGGCAACGCAAATCACCGACGCTATGAACCACCAAAGTCGGAGTTTTCACGTTGGCAAAGTGCTTGATCGGGCTGGACTCCCAGAGGGCGGTGATGTCGCCGTAGACCGTGCCCGGCCACCAGCCATCCGGGACCATGACGTAGTCGGAATTGCCCCATTTCGAGAGGAAATTGCTGACGCATCGATCTGAAACCGCGCGGTAATACTCGGTGGAATGGCTGATCGCCCAATTTACCATGAAGCCGCCATAGCTGCCGCCGACAATACTGATTCTTTTCGGGTCGGTTGAAGGTTGGGCTTTAGCGTATTGGGTGAGAGCTTCGATATCCGCCCAATCTTTCTTGCCCCACTCGCCAAGGATGCTGCGGGCGTGGTCTTCGCCGTAGCTGGTCGAGCCGCGCGGATTGCAGAAATAGACCGACCAGCCCTGCGCGGCGTAGAGTTGCATTTCCAAGAAGAACCCTGCCGTGTAAAAGCCGGCGGGACCGCCGTGGACCGAGATGATTGCGGGGCCCTTTTTGGCCCTTCCGACGGCGGGCAAAGTCCAGCCGTTGAATTCTTTGGGTAGCTCAACTGGGGTTGAGAGTTCTATTTCCGCGAGCCAGTCGCGATTGAGGACGTGTCGTTCTTTGATTTCTGTGTCGGTAATTTCTACGACTTCGGTGGGCGAAGAGGGCGAGCACTGCCAGCCGTAGGCGACCCCGTCGCGGTATGCCGTGGCGTAGATATCCCCCTCGTTCGTGGTGAGCGGCAGGAGTTCTTCTTTGTAAAGGTCAAGCGCCACGAGTCGATGCGCTCCCCGCTCCGACCAGGGTGCGATGAGGCTGGATTCTGAGGTCCAGAGCAGGGTCAACTCCGCCGCGTCGCGGGCATCCCCAAGGGCGTGGCCGTCGAACATCATGTCCTTATCGTCAAAGAACTCTTTGAACTTATTGTGTTCGAGTTCAACGATGCCAAACTTCTGCCTCCGCACTCCCCACTTGTGGGGCGCGTTGGCCTGATAGACCAGGGCAAGATTCTTTCCGCTCGGGCTCAGGCTGAGGGCGTAGATTTCGCCATTGGGAGAGGGGAGTCTTTTGGTTTCGTTGCCCTTGAGGTCGATCTGCGAAAGAATCGACTCGCCGGGCAGCATGAATGGTTGTGTGCGCTCGTCGTAGGCACAGATTATGCTCTTCGAGTCCTCGCTCCAAACAAATAGAATCTCCCCCGAGTCGCACTCAAGGATCTTTTCCGTTGAGTTCTTCTTCTGGTCGTGCAGGTAGAGCGCGAAGACCTGATTGTTGTGTTCGCCGTCGCCATCCAGTTTCCAGGGGAGTCGTGTTACTTCGAGCGGTGGCTCACTTTCCTTATTCTTCTTTCGATCGCTCTTCGCTTGCTTCGTGTTGCTTTCGGCCACGGATCTGTAGAGAAAAGCGATTTTGTCACCATCTGGCGACAAAGCATAATTCCCAATCGCGCCTTCCGGCATCAACACTACGGCACCCTCACCTAGCCGGTAGATTCCGGGTTGATCTTTCTTACGGTTGGAGAGGTAATACAGCTCCCCATTCTTCGTGAATCTTGGCCTCGTATCCGAAAATGGGCCCTTTGTGAGCTTCTTCGGCTTCTTCCCCGCCCAGTCGTAGAGGTGAATTTGGTATTGCGAAGGAGATCGAACCGATTTGACGGCAACGATGATCTGCTTGCCATCGGGCGAAAGTTGGACATCGGAAACGGACTTGATCTGAAGCAAATCCTGAGGTTTGAGCGTTCGTTGCATGCTCTAACCTTACCGCTTTTCTGAAATTACTACTACTATGGAGTTCCCAAAGCACGCTCCTCCTCCGGGAGCGGTTCTTATTGTCGGGAGCGTCGGGGATGTCGGGAGCGGAGTTTTGTTGGTAGGCGTTGGGCGGGTGTTTTGTCAATCAGCATGGTGGAACTTGTGGAACGCAGGTCATTGACCTGCATTTGCCCGGCATCATTGATGCCAGGCAGCTACGGGATGCCACAGTGAAAATGTCCGCAAACAAAGCTGAACCAGATCAATGATCTGGCTCAAATGCAGGTCAATGACCTGCGCTCCGTTAGGTCGGACACGAAAAAAGGACTCTACCGAAGTAGAGTCCTCAAAATTTCGTATCCGCGCAACGCGCTTATCTCCCAGGCAGTCACCCACCAAGTACTTCCGCCGCTGAGGAGCTTAACTGCCGTGTTCGGGATGGGAACGGGTGTGACCTCCTCGCAATGATCACGCGAATACAAACTATATAGAGCGAGAAACGCCCTCACAGTTACATACCTAATAGTGAATACACATCAAACGTACTATCGAAGAAACTTATGTTTAAGCCCTCGGGCCATTAGTATCGCTCAGCTGAACACATTACTGTGCTTACACACGCGACCTATCACCTGGTAGTCTTCCAGGGCCCTTACTTCGAAATGGGAAATCTAATCTTGGGGTGCGCTTGGCGCTTAGATGCTTTCAGCGCTTATCGCTGCCCGACGTGGCTACCCAACGTGTGCTCCTGGCGGAACAATTGGTACACCAGAGGTCGGTACACTCCGGTCCTCTCGTACTAAGAGCGTGTCCCCTCAAATTTCCTACGCGCGCAGTGGATAGGGACCGAACTGGCTCACGCCGTTCTGAACCCAGCTCGCGTGCCTCTTTAATCCGTGAACTCCGGAACCCTTGGGACCTTGTACAGCCCCAGGATGAGACGAGCCGACATCGAGGTGCCAAACCATGCCGTCGCTGTGAGCGCTCGGGCAAGATCAGCCTGTTATCCCCGGGGTAGCTTTTATCCGTTGAACCCTGGCGTGCCCACGCACCACCAGAGGGTCACTTAGACCGACTTTCGTCCCAGCTCGACTTGTAGGTCTCACTGTCAACCACACTATATACCTATACGCTCGACGCCTGATTTCCAACCAGGCTGAGTGTAGCTTTGTACGCCTCCGTTACATTTTGGGAGGCGACCGCCCCAGTCAAACTACCTGCCACAGACTGTCTCCAACCCGGATTACGGGTCGGGTTAGGAAACCAGATGTACAAGGGTGGTGTTCCATTGGTGCTTACGCTCCCACCTACGCTCTACATGTACATCCAGCTCCCAATCTGAAGCTGTAGTAAAGCTCCACGGGGTCTTTCCGTCCTACTGCGCGGAACCCGCATCTTCACGGGTGCTACAATTTCACCGGATATCTCGTTGAGACAGTGCCCAAGTCGTTACGCCTTTCATGCGGGTCGGTATTTAGCCGACAAGGAATTTCGCTACCTTAGGACCGTTAGAGTTACGGCCGCCATTCACTGGGACTTCGATTCAATGCTTTGGATTGCTCCTAACATCTCCTGTTAATCTACCAGCATTGGGCAGGCGTCAGCCCCTATACATCCACTTTCGTGTTAGCAGAGACCTGTGTTTTTGGTAAACAGTCGCCTGGGCTGCTTCGCTGCGGCCTCTTTCGAGGCACCCCTTCTTCCAAAGTTACGGGGTCGTTTTGCCTAGTTCCTTAACGAGATTTCTTCCGAACGCCTTAGTCTCCTCGACTCACCTACCTGTGTCGGTTTGCAGTACGGTCTGATATATGATAAGTTTAGAAGCTTTTCTCGGCCCCCATTCCTCCCAGTTCCTTTGGTCCGAAGACCGCCGTTCCCCGGCCCCGTCCACGTTATGATCTATTAAATCAATAGGATATCGGCCTAGCCCGCAACAACCAACGGTGCGGGATGGGATTCATGGAAACGTCCCTCCTTCACTCATATACCAGGGTCTGGAATATCTACCAGATGTCCATCGGCTACGCCTTCTGGCCTCGCCTTAGGGACCGCCTAACCTCCGTCTGACGAACATAGCCGGAGAAACCTTAGGTTTTTGGCGCAGGGGATTCTCACCCCTGTGATCGCTACTCATGTCTGCATTCTCACTTGACTGGACTCCACCGGTGCTTCCGCTCCAGCTTCACTGTCCAGACAACGCTCCCCTACCGATCACCACTCTTGTGGGATCCCGAAGCTTCGGGTATAAACTTTAGCCCCCTTACATTATCCGCGCAAGATCACATTCGGCCAGTAAGCTATTACGCACTTTTTAAAGGATGGCTGCTTCCAAGCCAACCTCCTGGCTGTTTATGCGATCTCACATCGTTTCACACTTAGTTTATAATTAGGGCCCTTAGCTGTCGATCTGGGCTATTTCCCTTTTGACCACGGGGCTTATCCCTCGCAGTCTCACTGCTACGCTTCACGTTCAGGTATTCGGAGTTTGATAAGGTTCGGTAAGCGGGTAAGCCCCCTAGCCTTTTCAGTGCTCTACCCCCTGAACGAAACACGTAACGCTGTACCTCAATACATTTCGGGGAGAACCAGCTATCTCTGTGTTCGATTGGCATTTCACCGTACTAACCACAACTCATCCCAAGATTTTTCAACATCAGCGGGTTCGGTCCTCCATGTTGTGTTACCAACACTTCAACCTGGCCATGGCTAGATCACACAGTTTCGGGTCTACTAGAACGGACTTGATGCCCTATTCAGACTCGGTTTCCCTCCGGCTCCGGCTCTAAAAGCCTTAACCTTGCCCGTCCTAATAACTCGCAGACTCATTCTGCAAAAGGTACGCCATCACCCTGGGCATAAATGCCATAGGGCTCTGACTGTTTGTAGGTAATGCGATTTCAGGTTCTATTTCACTCCCCTCCCGGGGTTCTTTTCACCTTTCCCTCACGGTACTGGATGCACTATCGGTGATGAAATGTATTTAGCCTTATCCAGTGGTCTGGACAGATTCACGCGGAATTCCTCGTGTACCGCGCTACTCGGGTACATCCTAAATTTGGTTTGATTTTGGGATACGGGGCTATCACCCTCTACGGCCGGACTTTCCAGTCCTGTTCTACTAATCAAACTTCAGTCTTTTTTTCTTAATCTCACAAACTGAAAACGCTCCAGAATCATTTTCCAAATAAATTTGAATCTTGAATCTTAATTGAATCGTCCTCAGTTTGGGAGACTAAGTGGATGCCCCACAACCCCGACAGGTAAACCCATCGGTTTAGGCTCTTCCGCTTTCGCTCGCCGCTACTTACGGAATCTCTTCGATTTCTTTTCCTCTGGTTACTTAGATGTTTCAGTTCACCAGGTGCCCTCGATAACCCTATGTATTCAGATTAACGTGACTGGACATTACTCCAGCCGGGTTTCCCCATTCGGATATTTCCGGATCATCGCTCTTGTGCAGCTCCCCGGAACGTTTCGCCGCTTACGCGTCCTTCATCGGCACTTCATCCCTAGGCATTCGTCGCATACCCTTCGTAGCTTAATAATTTGTAGCTTCTTCTATAATAATACGTTCGATGCGTGTTCCACTATTAGATATGCAACTGTCAAGGTGCTTTCGCTTTTTTCTCCAGCGTCGATAACTCGTCGCTGGCAAAGAGAAGTTATACCAGAGGGGAATCGCCGCGTCAAGGGGGTCGGATGATTTTTTTGAAACTTTTTGGGGGGAATTCCGTCTCTCTCGCCAAGTTCAGACTCAAACCTTAACACGACCGTCCCGTTTTCCCCCTGAATCTTTTTCGAAATTCTTTTGCAGAGGCCCCTTGTATTTTTGCCAGGACGGCCATTTCGCAGTTCCCGTTCCCAGACGCAAGGACTCCTTGAGAAACGCTAAACTCGGCTATAACTCCAATGACCACTCTTCGAGGCTTGATTGCTAAACTGACCCGTGACGACAGCTATCTTGCCGTGAATGAGTATTGGGTGTACGTCCCCGGGACCGTGCTGCCGCTACAGGCGCAGGTGATGGATCGAATGGTCAAGGATAACCCTCACCACAGGAAAGGACACGCACCCATTGGAGCCAAGGAGGGCATGGTTTTTACGGATATTCGTCTCCATGTCGCTCTGGTCTTGAAATCAAAGAATCCGCATGCGTTTCGACCCGACCTCTTGGCTGAAGTTCCCATGGAGGTGACCCCGGAGATTCTTGGCGGATTGGCAAGCAGCCAAGCTCTGATCAAAATTCAATATGTGAGCAAGCACACCCTGCTAGATGATCGGCACCTGACGTTCCTGAGCCACCTTGCCGACGCCTATGCCGACATCGGAGACGGGACGGTCGTCTATGACCTGATCCAGGAGAGGCTTTGGTCCGCGTCTGACTATCGAGCTACGCTAGATGATGCTGAGACCTCGGTTGCCGATCAGCATTGCCGCGTCATCTGGGAGCCTGAGGATCAGCACGGGCGTATCCGTGTCTTGGGCTTGGCAAAGGTGGGGGGCACGGTCTGGCTCTCGGAGTCTGTCCCTGCTG
>JAIOPU010000200.1 GCA_021413725.1 Armatimonadota bacterium
TGTGCGGCGGAAGGGTGACTTCGCGAATGCGTTTGCCGACCAACGGTGACCGGTGGCTGAGGTGGGCCTCTACGACTTCGATGTTGCCTTTATTGAGCGCACCGACCGGGATGATTTCGTCCATGGAAATCTGCTGATCGAGGAGTTGGAAGATGATTGCGGTGGCGCTGACGGTGTCGTCGATGCCGATTTTGCGGAAAAGGCTCTCATGGCTCGGGTCGTTGACGCGGGCGATGACACGTTTGACGTTCCAGAGATTCTTTGCCATTTGGCAGACGACCATATTGTCCTCGTCTTCGCCGGTTACGGCGACAACGACATCAGCACGGGCGAAGCCGGCGGTCTTTTGGATGGAAATTTCGCAGCCGTCGCCGAGGAAAACTGCGTCATCGCCGAGCATGGTGGAGAGCCGCTGGGCTTGGCGCGGGTCTTTTTCCATGATCAGGACTTCGTTGCCTGACTTTTGGAGCTTTTTGGCGAGGTGGAGGCCGACATTTCCGCCTCCGATAATGATCAAGTACATTAAATTTGCATCTCCGTGGGCAGGATGTTGTAGGTATCGATCGTCCCGAATTCGTTTCCGTTGAACCAGTCGGCAAGCATCCCGGCGATCATCACGCTTGGCGTAATGCAGAAGTAACCGATGTTGCGATAGGCCTCGGCGCGGTTCACATCGGCGACGCGAATGCAGACTTTTGCGATGTTATAGGTGAGTTTTGCGACTTGCGCGGCCATCAGGTTGGTGTTATCACCACGGGTGAGGGCGAAAAACACATCGGCGGTTTCTACTCCCGCACGCAGGAGTGTTTCTTCGTCGAGTCCGCTCCCGATGACGACTTTGCAGGTGTGTTTGTAGCCAAGCCGCCTTATAGCTTCGGGGTTTTGCTCAATAACGGTGACGCTGTGCGTCTTGGAAAGTTGGAGCGCGAGAGTCGCGCCGGTCCTTCCGCATCCAAATATGACGACATTCATAAGCCGTTAGAGACTATACCAGTGTGACGCATCGCCTCAGTGACCTCATTTGTACGGATGGGTCGGGCATCTGGCCTTGTAATATAGAATGCCGCCACACCATGACCTGCCCATTGCCCAAGTCTGGCGGTTTGAATATTCCACCCGCTTGCCGAAATAAAACGTGAAAGCCGGTACGCCATGCCTCTTCCGCGAGGCACGCGGACTTCGAGAATCGCCGGATCGCCCTCAATGAACTCATACGTCAGCACCTGCTGATGTTGAGCGGAGTCTTTGCCCCGCGAGGCGAGCAGGATTTCTATGCTGAGTTCTCCTCTGAGTACCCTGCGTAGGCTGTCGGCCACTTGCGCGCAGACGTTCGGAGGTAGCGTTCGCCCGCTCAAACTCACACTGAAGACGTCGATTGCAATGGGCTGGTCTTCTTCGTTCGTCGTTGCGGCGCGAACCGCAGCGAGACTCATATCGTGCGCATAGAGAGTTCCGAGCAGAGTGCTGAGGAGGCCGGGCCGATCTTTGCAACAAACGGTGATTTCCGTGCTTTGGTGCTCATGATCATGATAGAACTCGATGCTTTCGTTGCCGTTCTTTGCGTTTTGCGCGAAGGCGTAGTGGGCATGAACCTGTTCAGGGGTTGCCGCAAACACATAGTGAGCGGGAAGCGTCGCGAGGAAGCTTTTCAGTGACTCGGGGTCAATGTCCGTGGACTTCGCCGCGCGGAGCACACGCTGGCGGAAGACGGCCGGTTCCAAGGGAGCCACTTCACCCTCTTCAAGCAACGCCCATGTCATCGAGTGCAACTCGCGCAGTCCAGATTGCTGTGACGGCGTCCATGCGTTGACGGAAACTGCCTGAATATCGGCCGCGGTGAGCAGGGTCAGGAGGTCAAGCCTTTCCGGAGACTCAACAATCGCCGCGAATTCTCGGATAGTATCGGGATTTTGGAGGTCCCGCACACGGACAAATTGCGCCATTGTCAAGTGTTCTCGTACGAGCCACACAATGGTCTCGGTTGCATGCATCGATAATCCCCATCGTGCACACACGGTTTTTGCCATTTCTGCCCCGGTTATCGAGTGCGGTTGGGATAGATCAGCTTTTCCCACATCATGCAGAAGGGCCGCCATGTACAAGTCGGACTTGTTTCTCACCCTGTCATGGAGTTCGGCAAAGAAGCTGGATTGCGACGGGAAGGTGTCCAGGATTTCGATGAGGCGCAGAGTGTGCTCGTAAACAGTGTACGTGTGAGACGAATCTCTCGGCATCAAAGTCCGGCAAGCTTGGAGTTCCGGCAGAAGCTGACCGAGAATCTTGCAACGATCAAGGGTTCTTAGCGTTGGGGCACCAAATGAGAGGGCGAACATTGCTTGGCCGGAATCAATTTCACCACTCGTTGTTGCCTCAAGCGCCTCGACACTGAGTCCAAGTTGGGCGGCAAGAGCCACACCGAGGGCAGCTTCACTCAAAGGTGGCGCGCCACTGATCCGCACTTCTCCCCGAATTGCAACGACACTCTCGGTGAGTGAGTACCTGGCCTCGCGCAGACGCCGCAGGGCATCGAACTCCATTTCGTGGAGTTCTTCCATTGCAGACGCAAGGTCGGACATCATTTCAAACATGTCGATGCCCAGTCTCTCGGCGATTTCCCCTTGTTTGGAACGAGTGAGCAGATTCGCAGGCGATTCTGCAGTTGCTTGGAGCAAATTCCGCATCATCATCACTCGCTCAACGGCGCGGTTGGGCTTTGTTTCCTTTTCCCCGATTACGACTCGAATCCAATTGGCGAAATGATAGCTTCGCAGTCCCCCCGCGCCGATCTTCAGATCTGGCTCGACAACGAGTGGGGTCGTGTGGCTCTTTCTCATTTGAACTTCGCGCTCTTGTATCTTCGCGAGCACGAACTCGCCGGTGGGGAATGACTCCCAGAGCGACTCGAGAAACCTCTCTAGGGGCAGGCTAGAGCCGGCGACAAGACGCGCATCAAGCAGTGCTGAGCGCATCGTGTGTTCTAACCCGGGCGCATCGTGTATCAATTGGTAGGAATAGCCTATTTGAAGTCTGAGGTTCTCCCTCAGTTCCTGTTCCAAACCCGAGTACACCATTCGGATGGCTTTGTCGAATTCACGGCCCGATTCTTGAAGCGGGATCAGCATGAGGTCAACGTCAGACCAGGGGGCGAGGTCTTGTCGTCCGTATCCGCCAGTGGCAACGATGCTGAGAGGAGGCAAGCTTGGAAACTGCTCAAGACAAGATGTTGCGACCTTGGCTACGATACCATCCACGAATTGGGTCTGGGCGTGATTGTAGTGAGAGCCAGATGGGCTCTTCCACAGCTGTTCCAGCAGGTTTGCTCGACGTGCCTTTGTGTTGGTAAGGGGGGAATTATTCATGTTGTGTTCCCTCAGTGGCCCGTTGCATCCCAATAAACTTTCGGCTCATTCTGTCTCATCTTTAGGATATCCGCCTGATAATGATGATCGATCACAGCGCAGATTGGTGTACTGATCGCAGCCCCGACGAATCCCGTCCATGCAAGAGTGAGCGCGGTTCTGGCAACGAACCTCGCAGCCAATAACTCCGCGGGAACTCGGAGGACCCAGTGCCAAATTCTGGCAAACAGCAAAGGAAGTAGAAGCGCCACGAACGAGATGAGCCCCCAGTCTGTGACATTGATTACCGAATTCGGCTCGAACGTGACTGGACCAAGGTATCGAAAGGCTTGGCTGGCTTGCAACCACGCCATTACCGTGGTTGCGGTGACACCGAGGCCGATTACGCTCGCGATAAAAGGAAAGAGTAACCCGATTTCTTCCGGCTCGACCTTTCGAGTTCGCTCTACGCGAAACGCCTGAATGGCAATGACGCTGGAGGTGAACAGCGCAACTTCAATCAGCCGACTATAAGCGTACGCGAGAGATCCTGCTATCGCTGCCGCGCTGACAATATGCCATGGCTCTGTAATGAACTTGAAGGGGGCGACCTTTGAGAGAAAGCGATTGCCCCAAAAGAGCGCGATCCCGCAAATTCCAGAGAGGAAGATGCCTGAAGAAATGTTTGCGGACAGGATGGCCGCACCTGAGTTCATGCGCCAAATTTCCTCGGCCTGATCCGGTTCGGTAATTCCTAGCCAAGTGTCGTTGCTACTGAATGTCTTTTCAACTTCTGTCGCCTCCTTGACGAGTCCGACTTTCCTCAGCTCAGCAATAAACTCGTACCGCGCAGTGATCAATCGGTGGATGGAAGTATCTGTCCCAGGGTTCTTTTTGTAGGAATTCTCGATGATCTGCCTCCCAAAAGCCGCAGACGCAAGGCTCTTGGAATTCTCCCGGATTAAAAGCCCGTTGGACACCGAAGCGACTCGAAATTCTAAATCCTCTTCGGGTGGAACGGTTGTGAGAAGCTCTCGGGAGAGTGTGGCGATGAGTTGGGCGTTAAAAATTGAACGCTCTACAGAAGTCGACGCGTCCAGCCAAGCGAATTCGTGTCTCCATTCTTTGACCATTCCCTGGTGAATTTCGTCGAGTCGGGCCGATTGGTAGTCATTCCATTGCAGTGACTTGGATGCGCGCACCCAATCTCTGCGCGCGTGGGCAAAATTACCGTCGGCAAACTCCAGCACCGCCGCGTATTGCCTCCAAAACGAATTCTCAGGTTCCTTTTCGGCCCATTTCCTCGAAAGTTCAAGTAGTTCACCGCGTTCAGCAGCGGAGAGATTTTCAGGACCCTTTTCTGATGCGAGAAGCATCACATACGCTGCCAAAGCCGCAGTCTTGGGCGCAGGTGCCTTGCGAACGACGGTCAACCGAAGAGGGGTCCTTTCCAGAAATTGCGAAGCGGCAATGTTGGATAGGCGAGGCCAGATAAATGGACGCAAACTGGGGTGAATCAAGGAAAAAGCTAGGGAACCCAAAAGCGCTCCTAGCAAAGCCCTTCGGAGAGGACTCATTTAGCGCGAAGTGCGCTATCTTGGTCAATGAGAATTAGGTTGCTGGTGTCAACCCGACGCGCTTCCGATTTGTGGTTCTTCCAAGTCTCAGGCGTCGATGTAGTCATGAGGCGCATGATTGAAAGGAGGGCGAGAATTGCAACGAACGCGCCACACGCGGCAGGCATCCAGTATTTCAGGCCATTCTTTTGTTGATCCACTCGCCAAAGCCGAATGACCCGTGCGTTAAAGGAAGAGTCCAACTGCGGTTCCACTGCGGTTTCACGAAGCAAGTTAAGGGACATTGCTTCGAAGTTCATGAGTTCCCCCAAGTCTGGCATTTCGCTGGTCAACTTTTCAAGTCTGGTTGACTCCCTTAGTGTCAGATTTCTTGCGTCAGATTCTCGCGCGAGAAACTTAAGTTGCTTTTCCCGAAACTTTCTCATTGTGGCTCCGACATGGCGCTGAGCCAGAGTTCGCGGAATCTCTCGCGGGCCGTGTGAAGTCGGGACCGAACCGTTCCGACCGGGACTTTCATCGCTTCGGCGACCTCTTCGTAGCTGAATTGCTCGATTTCACGCAGGACTAGGGTCGCTCTAAGTTCGGGGGTGAGTTCGGCGAGGAGCTTTTGGATCACCACTCGATTTTCGACTTGATTCCCTTTGTCGGAAGTGCCAGCGTCGAATTCGGCTTGGCTCGGCTTGCGCGATCGCAGCCGATCCATGCAAATTCGCACGGCGATTCGATACAGGTACCCGGCGAACGCACGATCGTCGCGCAGATTCTTAAGTTCGCGGAATCCGCGGATGAATGCTTCTTGCGCAACATCTTCAGCCTCGTGGGCGTCCCGAAGGATATTAGCGGCAACGCGAATCAGTCGGGCGCGATGGCGAGTGATGAGATAATTGAGTGCGGTTTCATCGCCGGCACGACAACGCTCGATCCAGACCAAGTCATCTTGTGGTCTTTCAATTCCATACGACATTGCATGTAATTCAGCCATTTCCTTCACCTTACCCGTCTATGATACGCCAAGTCCTAGGACTTTCAAAGGGTCAGACGCAGAATTTTCATAAATAATTCTCGGAAACTGCGGAAATGATGATTTTGAGCCATAATTAGGGAACTGAATGCCGATGTAGCTCAGTGGTAGAGCAGCTGTTTCGTAAACAGCAGGTCGCCGGTTCGATTCCGTTCATCGGCTCCATTTTTCTTGTTGTTAACGGTCGCCCGTACGCGAATCTGCCGAGACCTCCCCTTTACACCTGCCACTTTTTGATGCGCTTTCCGAGTAGGATAGGATTGTAGTGCGGAGGCCCTGAAATGGCAGTCTATAAAATTAATCTTAACGGAAAATTACACACGATCGAGGCGGAGCCGGATATGCCGTTGCTCTGGGCGATCCGAGACCTTATTGGGCTCACCGGGACAAAGTATGGATGCGGAATCGGGAGTTGCGGGGCGTGCACGGTTCTCGTGGACAGCGCCGCAAAATTTAGTTGCCGAACTCTGGTCTCTGAGGTTGGCACAGCGAAAGTCATCACCATTGAGGGATTAAGCAAGAGCGGGCTTCACCCGCTTCAGAAGGCGTGGATTGAGCACGACGTTCCTCAGTGCGGATATTGCCAGACTGGGCAGATCATGCGCGCCGCGAGCCTGCTGGCTAAGAACCCTAAACCTACGCAAGCACAAATCATCGAGTCGATGGACGGAAACCTTTGCCGCTGCGGAACTTATGTCCGCATCCTCGAAGCAGTTACCGCAGTCGCCAAGGGGGCGAAATGAACGACCAACTTACGCGCCGATCCTTCATGCAAGTCGTCGCCGGGACGGGCGCAACTCTGGCTCTCGGCAGTTTCTCTTCGGTTGCTTGCGCGGCAGACAACTCTACTAAAGGTGAAACTTTTGCTCCCAACGCATTTTTGAGTATCGATCCCGATGGCTCCTGCACAGTTACCGTTACCCGCTCGGATATGGGGCAGGGTATTCGCACGACTTTTGCGATGCTCGTTGCTGAAGAACTTGACGCGGACTGGAAGAAGGTCAAAGTACTCCAATCACCGGGTGATAGCACCACCTATGGTAGCCAAGGCACGGGTGGCTCGGGCAGTACCCGAGGCATGAATGCTCGCCTTCGAAACATTGGCGCAACCGCCCGGGCAATGCTGGTTTCTGCGGCGGCGAAACAATGGGGCGTCGATGTTGCCACCTGCCGAACAGAAAACGGAAAGGTTTTGAGTTCAGATGGCAAGTCCGTAGGCTATGGCGGCTTGACTGCGGTAGCGAAACTCATGCCCGTGCCCGAAGGCGTTCCACTGAAGGACAAATCAGCCTTCAAAATAATCGGCAAGGCGAAGAATCGGGTTGACAATACTGACGTTGTGACGGGCAAAGCGATGTACGGATACGATGTCCATGTAGATGGAATGCTGTACGCTGTTTGTCTTCGGCCACCAACCTTCGGGGCCTCTCAAACGGTCATCGACGACAAGGCGGCAAGGAAAGTGGTCGGAGTAGTGGACGTCATTCCCATACCAAGCGGAATCGCGGTTATCGCGAAGAACACTTGGGCGGCTTTGAAGGGTAGAGAGGCTTTGCAAGTCACCTGGACGGGTGGGAACGCATCGGTTTCTACCGCGAGTCTGCGGGCGGGGCTCAAGAAGGCAGTTTCCGCGCACAAGGAAATCTCTGGTGGCAAGACTATTGAGGCAAACTACGAGCTTCCTTACCTCGCGCATGCCACGATGGAGGCAGTGAACGCGGTCGCAGATGTCCGCGCTGATTCGTGCGAGGTTTGGACTGGATCTCAGTCCCCGGATGGTGCCCAAAACCAGATTGCGAGAAACTTGGGAATGGCTAAGGAAAAAGTTGTGGTCCACAACATGTTGCTGGGCGGTGGGTTTGGACGAAAATTCTCCAACGAATGGGTCGGCGAAGCCGTCGAACTCTCGAAAAGGATGAAAAAGCCGGTCAAGCTCCTTTGGACCCGAGAATGTGATATTCAGCACGATATTTACCGACCGATGAGTGAGCACGCTATGCGAGCAGGCGTCGATGCCTCCGGGAATCCCACGGGCTGGAGCCATCAGTATCTGCAGGCACCGGGCCGAGGGGGAGGCGATTATTCCAACGGAACTTATTTGCCGTACGACATTCCGAACGCAGGTATGAAGAGCGGGGGATTCGGCTCTCCGGTGCCGACGGGACCGTGGAGATCGGTTGAACACAGCCAGATTATCGTGGCGAACGAGTGCTTTGTCGATGAACTCGCTCACGCCGCCGGACAAGACCCCTATGAATTCCGCAAGAAGCTCGCTAAGAATGATCGACTGAAAAAAGTTCTGGAAAGCGCGGCAAAGAAAGCGAAGTGGGGAACTCCCATGGCCAAGGGAAGCGGTCGAGGAATCGCCTGCTTCGAGGGCTACGGCTCCTGCATCGCCCATGTCGTCGAAGTTACGATTGTCGATAAGGAAATCAAGGTGACGCGAATGGTGGCGGTTGTTGACGTCGGCACTTCGGTTAACCCCCGAGGTGTCGAGGCTCAAGTTCAGGGCGCATTTATGGACGGTGTCTCTACCGCTTTAAAAGCGGCGGTCACGATCGAAAAGGGCGGTGTGGTCCA
>JAIOPU010000201.1 GCA_021413725.1 Armatimonadota bacterium
AACAGTACAAAAGTAGGGATCATTGTCACCACTCCAGGAAGCATCATCGTGCTGAGGAGGAGAATGAAAAGCCGATCACGCCCCTTGAATTTGAGCCGTGCAAACGGATAAGCGATCAAGGACGCGCTCAATACTGTTCCAATCGTCGAAACTGTGGCGATGAATAGAGTGTTCTTGAAGAACCCCGAAAAGCTCATGTTGGGGTTGGAGAGAACTTCCTTGTAGTTGTCTAGGGAAGGATTCTTCGGAAGTGAGAAGAGAGGATCCTTAGCGATCTCCCCTGTAGTCTTGAGCGACAGGAGAATGGACATGAAGAACGGCGCGAGGAAGATCAGACTCCCCGCGATGAGCATGAAGACCACGAAAAACTTGCCGATGTCGAATGTCTTAGCGTTTTTCATTTAGCCTCCGATTCGTAAAATACGTACTTGTTCAGTCGCCATTGGGCAAAGGTGAAACCCAGTGTTATGAGGAACAAGATCCATGCGAGGGCGGACGCATAGCCCATTCTGAGGTTTCCGAATGCCTGGTCATAGAGGTGCAAAATATAGAACCTCGTCGCGTCATTGGGGCCACCGGAGGTCATCACGAAGGCGGAGGTGAAGGTCTGGAAGCTACCGATCACGCCGGTGATGAGGGTGAAAAAGAGGGAAGGGGTCAGCAACGGAAAAGTGACATTACGGAAGACTCGCCAGGGTCCGGCACCATCAAGTTTTGCCGCTTCGTAGTAGTGCTGAGGAATGCCCTGCAAACCAGCCAAAAGGATAATCATTCCGCCTCCCGCTCCCCAAATCGACATGATCGTGAAGGCGGGGAGGGCGAGTTTTTCGTGTCCGAGCCAGTTCGCGGGTTCGGTGGATCCAGTGATGTTACTCAACAAATGAGGAATCCCGAGAAAATTCCCTTGACCATTGGAGCCGTACAGTACATAGTTGAGCATTCCCCCTTCGCCCTGGAAAATCTTGCGCCAGATAAGGGCCGAGGCGACTGCGCTGGCGAGTGAAGGGAGGTAAAAACAGGTTCGGAACAGAGCAATTCCCTTGACTTTAGTATTCAACAGAAGCGCGAGGCCTAGCGAAACCAGGATCCCGAGGGGGACTGAAATTGCGCTGTAGATCCCGGTCACCGAAATGGACTTCCAGAAGCGAGGGTCGCCGCTGACTGCCTCAGAAAAATTTCCGGCTCCGCGCCATTTTGCGGGAGTGATGATGTCCCAATCCGCGAGGCTCATGATGAGGGAGAGAACCATCGGGCCGAGGGTGAAGACGACGATACCGATAAGCCAAGGGGTGAGGAACCAGTACGCGGCTCGGTTTTCTTGGCGTTCCCGCCGGGTCATTTTCCACTTGCGGTCGGGCCAATAGACGAGAGCAACGATTCCGGCGATCAGCAGAGTTCCGCCGATAGCACCGGCGGTCCAGTTTACGGCAGGCAGATCCTGTTGCTTTAGGATCTGGACGAGTCGTTGTTCGGCATTCTTTTGCCCTTCGGTCAATCCATCTTTAGCTGAAACTGAACCGTTGAATATGATGTCGAATTTCGACTCGACGAGCCCCTTTACTTCGGGCCAATAATCGGCGGTAGGGGCGAAAACGACGGATTCTACCGCCTTATCCGTGAGGATTCGCGAGGCGGGATACCGCTCGACGCGGGGAGCATCGGAGGGTGGAATCCAAGGCTGACTAACGGCTAAGCGTTGAATTGCGGGTTGTGCAAGTCCAGCTCGTGCCATTTCTTGCATCCCGGGTTCGCCCGCCATGTATTGAAGGAGGAGCCAAGATTCCTTGGGGTGGGGGGTGGTGCTTACGATCCCGTAGCCGGAGCCGCCTGTTGGCGCGGCGCGTTTTGTTGTCCCAGTTACGGGGTCGGCGAATCCCGGAGCGAGAGTGATATCCCATTCAAAGAAGTCTTTTGCACCAGGAACAAGTGCCTTTCGGAAGTTTGGCACTTCCCAAATTCCACTCTGAAACATCGCAGCTTTTTGCTGCAAAAACAGCATGGAACTGGACGACTGCAACACCGAAGTGACCTCCTGCGGACTGGGAATCCAGTGCTTTTGGTTAGTGATATCTGCAACCCATTGAAATGTTTTGACCATCTGTGGGTCAGTGAAATTGAGCTTTGTCGGATTCTCGTCATTATCCACGTATCGCAGACCTTGCGAGAAAACCGCGACATCGGTCCAGGCCATCATCCAGCCTGGAACAAACCCCCACTGCGTGACTTTTCCTTTGGAGTTCTTCTTTGTGAGCTGCTCCATGCACCAGGTGAAGTCTTTCTCACGGAGCTTGGGGCGTGGCTCGAAACTCCAACTCCAGGTCCCGTCCGGGTGCGGAATTCCAGCCTCATCGAAAAGGCGCTTATTGTAGTAGATCAGTCCTATCGGGGCGATGTCGCGAGGGAGAACGTAGAGTTTGTTCTCGTAGGATAGAGTTTTGCGAATGGGTTTGTAATAATCCTCGATTTTGAAACCAGGAACGTCTCCGTAAAACTGCTCTAAGGGCAGTAACAAGTTGCGTTTGGCAAACCTCTGGAAAAACGGGGGCTCCATCATCACCACATCGGGGGCGACGTTGGCGGCGTATTGGGCTAAGAGCTTTTGCGTGAACATGCCGTAGGGCACATTTTCCAATTTGACCTTGATGCCGGGGTGCGAAGCCTCGAAACTGTCGATGACTTTGCGAATGACGCGAAGACCTTCGTCGCCGTCCCAGACAACAAATCGCAGCGTTACCGGCTCAACGGCAGAGCCCAACGCGCAACATAGTGCCCAAATTGTGATCGCAAACAGTCTGATGAGATTCCGCATTGAAACTCGAACTAAATTAGGGAGCAACTCGAATGGTTCTGGTTTGATTTTTACCTGAGGCGGCGATGACTCGGCTCGTGGATTCGACGCCATCAACCCAGACTTTGAGGTTTTGGCCCTGTTCAATCGTGATTGCAAAGGTGTCTCCGCGGAACTGGCGCGTCAGGCTCACAGAACCAAGTTCAGTTGGGAGATTGGGGTTAATCTCCAGACCCTCGAATGTTGCACGAACACCGAGAATATAGTCAATGGCAGTGCGGCGCATCCATGCTGCAGACCCGGTGTACCAGGTCCATCCAGCCCGGCCTTCGTAGGGCGAGTCTGGCCCATCCACATTCCCTGGCATGACAAAAGGTTCGGCTTCGTAGGAATCCACTTCTTGGAGACATCGGATCGGAAGCATGCCTGTGAAGAGCTGGTAGGCGGTTTCTGCGTCGCCAATTTGGGCGAAAGCCTGCACTGCCCATGCCGAAGCGTGGCTGTAAACTCCGCCATTTTCCCGAAGGCCGGGGGCGTAGCGCGTGATGTAGCCGACGTAGGGATCAACACTGCGGAAAGCCGGAGTCAAAAGCAAGGCACCATAGGGCTTTACGAGTTGCGACTTGACTTCCTTCATTGCGGCCGCCGTTCGTTCCTTGCCTCCGATTCCAGTGATGATTGACCATGTTTGGGGGTTGAGGAAAATGCTTCCTTCGGGGCATTTGGATGCGCCAAAGGGATTGCCATTGTCCGAAGTGCCCGCGATATACCATTTGCCATCCCAGCCAAATTTTTCTACTGCCTCGCGAAGTTGTTCGGCACGAGCGGTGAATTCCTGGGCTTGGTCTTCCTTGTCGAGTTTGCGTAGAACCTTCGCAAACCGGGTCAGGATTTGGAACAGGAACATGGCAAGCCAAACGGACTCGCCCTTGCCTTCAATGCCAGCGTGGCTGAGGCCGTCGTTCCAGTCGCCTCCTCCAATGAGAGGAAGGCCGCGCTCGGATTGCTTATTTAGGCTTCGATTGATGCCGCGCAAACAGTGATCTAGGAGCGATCCCGAGGTTCCAAATTGTTGGGTTTGCCGGTTCAGGAATCGGTGAGTTTGGTTGAGCGCGCTAAGGTTGGCCGTCTCGTCGAGATATTCCAAGACTCCGAAGGCAAGCCAAAGGCAAGTGTCGCAGTGATGACTTTCTGCAAAAATCTTCGTTCCCGGATGCCACCAGTGGCGAACGCCGCCGTCCTCATACATCGCCTCTGCGTGCAGAATAAGTTGGCGGAGGGTCGCGTCGGGGTCGGTGGGCAGGAGCATCAGGCTATCCTGAAGTTGGTCGCGATAACCATAAGCTCCGCCCTGCTGGAAGTAGGCACTTCGGGCAAGAATTCGGCCGGTTTCTGCTTGATGCGGTAGCCAGCCGTTGGTAAAGAGGTCAAATTCTGGGCTCGAGGTTTTAATGTTCAGCGAAGCGCATCGTTCGTGCACACTATCCTTGACTTCAATGAATTTAGCCACGACATCGGCGAGAGTCGCAGAGTCTGACATCTCATTTGCAAGTTCTTGGTTTGCTTCCAGGCCGATAGTGACAATAAATGATTTGGATTCGCCGGGCTGCAATTTCAATTCAGAGTGAAATGCTGCCACAGGATCATCCCAGCGCTCGGTGACGATGGGCTCGGTGGCCTCGGTCAGTGCCTCAGGGCGATCGAGGCGTCCTGATCGGCCGACAAATTGTGCCTTATCCGAAAACCATTTGATGTTTTCAAGGCCCTGAATACCATAGTAGGCAACGTTCGGGGCTTCTGGAGCCTCACGAGTCCCCTCGTCGAGGCCACGTCGTTTCCAAGCAAGGAGCGTGTTCTTTTTGGCGGCGAGGCTGACAAACAGTCGGTGGAATTCGCGGTGCCATTCGCCCTGAGACCCAAGTTGCCATTCCAGGTAACCACCCAAACGTAGCGACTTCGCCTTCGATGAATGATTGGAAATCTCAACGATCCAGTGCTCGCAGTTGCCGCCGGCGGGGACGAAGACGGTTTGCTTCGTAGAGAAGTCCTTGAAGTTGCGTTGGTAGATTGTGTAGCCGAGACCGTAGACGACAGACTCGGTGATGGCAGGTTCCCGCACCGGCGCAAAGGTGGTCGAGAAGACCTGGTCTTCGTCGATGTCATAGACGTACAGATAGCGGCCGTATTGATCGAGAGCAAGATCTTGCTCCCAGCGGGTGAGACGTTGGAGTTGAGAGTTGCCGACCCAGGAGAAACCGCCACCGAAGTTGCTGATGACCGCTCCGTAGCTGCCGTTGGAAAGCACGTTTACCCAGGGTCTTGGCGTAAGAACATTTGTTAGTGTGAACTCAAATGACTTAGGATCAAAGCTACCGTATTCGCCGGATAATGCCTGCGCCTCAATTTCAGGTCGTGGAGTCACTAGGGCTAAGTATGTCTTATCGGTGGTCTTGATACTCATAAAGATCGCCTTTCAATCGTGCATTCGGTTGGAAATCGCCCAACGACTGATGGTATGATACACCATCTGAACCGTTTCAGTAAAGCGGTCGTCTAAAATAATGAAGATGAAATTATGGTCCCTTTTTGCAATTATCGCCGTGAGTCTGGGAGTCATTGGTTGTTCTGCAGGTTCAAAAGACCCAATGACCGATGCCGGTGCAGAGAAGCAGGCTGAAAACATTGGCAAGCAAAAACGAGCAATTTTCCTGAGGTCAAACTCTGAATATGAAGGGATGTCTGCCGAAGATAAGAAGACGTACGTCGGATTCTTCCAAAATGAGGCGGACGCACGAGCCTACTGGGACATCATGAAAAACCCTCCAGGTGGCCCAAGAAAGTAAGGTTTTGGGCTTGATTTGGATTTTCAGATGAAATGGGATACAATAATCTGAACCGGTTCAACAAAATGCAAAGAGCAACAATCGCAGACGTCGCCCGGATGGCGTCGGTAGGAAAGGTGACGGTGAGCTACGTACTCAACGGTCGTGCCAAGGAGGTAGGAATCTCAACTGAGACTGCCGAACGTATTGTTGCCGTCGCGAAAGAACTAGACTACCGCCCTAATCGTCTCGCGCGAATGCTCGCAGGAAAGAAAACGGACATGATCGCCGTGGTCTTTCAAGAACCCAACTACTTTTCCCTCGGTTCCACTTTTCTGAACGAAGTCTTACGGGGCGTTGCTGCGGAGTGCGTGGAACAGGATTTGGACTTGATGCTCCACACGCGTCGCTCCGACAATTTGCATCTGGAGGCAGATGCCCTCTCTGATGGTCGGATTGACGGGGTTTTGATTCTGCGCGATGAGGATGATGAGACCCTTCGCGCTTTGATCAGTCGCAAATTTCCGCTCGTTTTGTTCTTTTCCCGAGCGACCGATCCCGGAATTGCCTACGTGGATTGCGATAACTTCACGGGTGGCAAGATTGCCGCCCAACACCTCGTCGGGCTCGGGCACAAAAATTTGGGCATCGTCTTGGGCAAAGAAAAGTCAGTAGACTCTTCGGACCGATTCCAAGGTTTTCGCTCTGTCCTTGAAACCGCAAAGTTGGATCTCGATCCTCGAAACATCACTCACTTTGAGTCGCCGACTTCTTCCGCGTCGGAAGTGATCGCCATGCTCCAAGGGCCGAACCGGCCAACTGGGCTGTTTATCTGGTCGGATGACGTCGCCTTTCAGTGCATGAGAATCATTCAAGAAATGGGACTTAGGATTCCCGAGGATATTTCTCTCGTCGGGTTCGACAGCACTCCGGCCTGCAACATGGTGCAACCGAATTTGACCAGCGTTCGCCAGCCAGTGGAAGAAATGGCCCGGGCGGCAACCAAAATTTTATCGTCTATCACTCGCGGGGGATCAGATATTTCGACTCAACTCGTATTCCCACCCAACATCGATGTTCGGGCGTCAACGTGCCCGCCCGCAAAATATTTCAAAGAGGAAATCATATGAATAATACAAAAAGAGCTTTCACGCTCATCGAACTTCTCGTCGTCATTGCAATCATCGCAATCTTGGCGGCCATCCTATTCCCGGTATTCACGAGAGCGAAAGAATCGGCAAAGATCACGGTCGCCCTTTCGAACATGAAGCAGATCGGAACTTCGTGGTGGATGTATCAAAGTGACAACGATGATATGTTCTCACCCCGAAGAATCTTGGTTGGAACCGGAGCAAATCAAGGAGAACTCTCCTGGAAGCAGCTTTTGCACCCGTACATCAAGAGCACCGATATCTTCAAGGATCCGATCAATCCAGCTTCAAAGTATGCCGATGACACTTCTGATGTCGGATATCGCGCGAGTCTAGGTCAGGTGGTAATCGGTCCCAAAATGGTTCGTGGGTACACCATGTACGATCAAGCCTTCTTTGTCAACGGGAGTTTTGGCTCGCTTAGCTTCTCACCCGGCCAAATCGAAGAACCCTCCAACGTTATCGCGATCATGGAGCAAAAAATGCCATGGGTCGATGGTGGGCCTTGGTTGAACTGGAGTACAACCCAATCCGATCCAATTTTAGGGGGGCAAATCGGCAAATTGGGTTACCCATGGGGCGGCAAAAAGTGGGATGAGAAGGCTATGATTAATGTATACATAGACGGTCATGCCAAGAGAGCCACGACCGGAGCAATTTGCGGTCAACCCAATCAGCTCAATCAGTGGAACTATGTGAAAGATAAACTCGTTACTGGCTACTTCACTGATCTAAACTGGATGGATACGTACTGCTCTACACG
>JAIOPU010000242.1 GCA_021413725.1 Armatimonadota bacterium
GGAAATGGCGCGACCATGCGAGCAAATGGCGACGACCCGGCTACTTCAAACTGAGGAACGCCATAGTCGGTTGCGACTTGTGGGGCGTCTGCTGGATTCATCAGCTCCATGACAACCGCTTCTTGCTGAGCCCAGCACGAGAGGGACATCGCCGCTGAAAAAGCGACAAGCGCAAAGCGTAAGTGGTTGTTCATAAGAAGTACCCTTGTATCATTGTAGCCGATGCCCAGTACGCTGGGTGTGCAAATTTTGCTTGTTTTTTCCGTCGACAGGCTTTGAGTGCCGTCGGGACGGTTGAGCCCGCTTTGAGTTCGTTGTAAAAGACCTTCGATCCGATCGCTGCCGCATGATCGTGCAAAGGCCAGAGTGAGCCTACGACGACCTTAGCCTGGCATGCCAGAAACGCGCTGGCGAGTCCCTGACTCTCCCAACCAGCAAACTCCGTCACGACGGCAGAGTCGCACGAAGAGAGAACCGCTATGCGGGTTTTGAGTCCGGAGTAGGCTAAGTCGCAGGCCAGCAAATGTCCGCCTCGGAGTTGGATGTGCGAAAACATCGGATTCTCGCTGTTATGCTGGCCGTGCGCGGCAACGTGAACAAGGTCATAAGGCCCCTCGCTCGCAGAGCGAAGAACCTCCTCGGCCGTCTCAAAAACGCGCGCGTTTGGATACAACTTCAACAGATATTCAACCTCTGCTTGGATTTGAGGGAGGTCGGGTCGAGAAAAATACCAAACAGCAACTTTTGCATCTTGCCCCAGAACTTGATGGGGATCAGCCGTGGAGCCGGGGCGTAGTTGGAGCACAGGCTCGGCGTCCATCATGGCAGACCAAGGCAAGGTGAATCCGGCGGTTTCGGGGGCAATGTAGCAGAGTCCTCGTGAATATTGAAGTTCAGAGAGCCGAAGTTCCCGGGAAAGTCCAGCGATATCGCGGTTTAGTCTGGTGTGGTCGGAGAAGCCGCTACTGATTTCGCTCAGAATTTCCAATTGCACAAAGCGGAGTTTTCGAGCCAAGTCAGAAACTCCGAGCGGCAAATCGATTTGACGGTTCGCGGTGAGCCACGCCCCCTGCTCCTCAAAGAAAACCAGCAGGTTTGAATTTGATTCGTTGGCTTCCTGCGTGGCGGCTTTAAGCGGGATCAGGCCGAGCGATTCGACAAACATGATGACCTTTTCCGAGGCTCGACTAGTGCTCGCCGCCGAGCGACGGAAAGGCTGTCCGGGCAGACGGTCTTCCTCGGTGTCGGCAAAGCTTGCCCTCAATTCCGCCAGAACGCCGCGTTGCTGCGCAGAGAGCAGAGTATCTGCGGCGAGGAGCATCTCGTCGATCAGGGTTGCCGAGCGGAGCGCAATGACGGTTCGCATCGCTTCTTCGCGGGCTTGTGCGGTGCGGGCGCGAATCAGAATGGCAAGGTACTCGCGAATCGACTCCTGCCGATTTTCGAGCAAAGAATTGCGGGCGGTGAGCGAAGTTAATGTGGACCGGTGCAGGATGATTGAGCGAATCATCGCACGATACCGGGCAAGGGTTGCTTCGCCGGTGGATTTTGTTGCGAGGAGCGCATGGACTCTCCATTCGAGGCCGATATAGTTGCCCGCCCGGATGAGTTTGTCCGCGTTTACGAGGGCTGCCGCAGATTCCGCGGGGTCTGGTGAGAACTCCGCTAAATCTAGCAGTGCTTTTGCTAGTTGCGCGAGCATGTTGCGTTCTTGAAGGTTATTGACTGCAAGACGTAGTTTGCGCAACCCGACAACCTTGTTTCCTTGCCCGAGGGTGGAGAGGGCCAACAAGTAGTCCGTGTCTGCCACCCAGGCCAGATTCTCTCTTTTCTTGAAGATCGCTCTCGCTTTTTTTAGGGCGGTCATCGCTTCTTCAAATCGCTTGTGTTTTAGTTTTGCCTCGCCGATTCCAAGCCAGCAATTCGCTTGATTTACCTTTTCTCCCGCCATCGCGGGAATCTCAAGGGCGGTCTCATAGGCCTCAATTGCAAGACTCGGAACCTGCAGTTCCTGGTACGCATCGCCCATAAATTGGCATAACCGGGCGTACTCAGTCGAGTCGCTTTCACATTCCGTGCGCAATTCCAGATATAGCCTGAGGGCTGAATCGGGGCGACCCTGGAGCATTTCGCAATGGGCAAGATTGACCTTGGCATGATCTGCATACGCCTCTGCACCAAGTGCAACAAACTCCGCAATGGCCATTTCGGCAAGGGATTTCGCTCTGCTGGGAGTGTTAATAAACAGCGCAACCGTGGAAAGACCGAGGGTTGCGGATGCGTATTCCAAGGCAAACGAAGAACCCGCCAGCAGTTTGGAGGCCTTGTCAAAATACCGCCGCGCGCGGTGGTGTTCATCCGCCCAGAGCAGGGCGTTACCCGTATTCAGGGCCGCGCGCCCCGCAAGATCCTGCGCACCGAGTCGGTTCAGGGCACGAATGATTCGCTCACCAAGCGCGACCGCTTCACTCACCTTTCCTGCACGGGCAAGACTGTCGATCGCACCAACCTGAAAACTCCACTGGTCAACAGGATTTGCGCAGAGGGCACCGGCTCGAGCAAAAGACTTTGCGCTTGCCGCCCACTTGCCTTCAATTCTCTCCTTAACTCCCCGTGCTCGCCACGCCCAACTCGGATCGTCGCTATTGTTGGCGACAATATCCCAGCCAGTCGAAAGGGCCAGTGCCTGGGTTGGATTCTCGCCGAGAAGCGTTGCGACGCGCACGAAAAACTCACGTCCAATCCCAGAGTAGGACTTCAACGACTCGCCCAAAGATAACCGCTCCAATCGAGGAGCTGCTTCAAATTGGGTCAGGAGTTCGCTTGCGGTCATGGCTATTCCGTCTCGTCGGGCATGGGAACAATCACAATCAGGTCCGCCCGCCGGAGTTCGAGCGAACGGAGCCTGTCTGTTGTTGGGACGAGCAATTCAAAGTCCCCGTCTTCGGAACACAGGGTGCTCGTACCGCCCAAAACGATCTCGAATGCCGGGTCGCTCACTCTCCCCCAAATGAGCGTCCCGGCGGGATCGGGCTGGTGTTGCAACCGAACCGTGACTTCATCTGCCTGGTAGCTGACTTGTCTAACTGCGCCCCGAGCAAAGCCAAGAGAAGGTCGTCCCTGGAGCAACTCTGCGATCACCACGCGCAGACCAAGCACTGGCATCAGACTCCGAGCTCGGTCAAGCCAAGCAATTGGGGCTCCCGTAAGGTTCGGTACTTCGGTTGAGGCCATCAGTCGGTATTGTTCAAAAACCACAAGCTCCGCTGGGGTCCAATCTGCCGAGGGAACACCCCCCTTGGAGGCAGTTGCCCACAGCAAGTCAAATCGTGGCGTCGCGGCTTTATTCGGCATGGTCAGAAGGTTAGAGTGTGCTCACCCATTCCAGAATACATCAGGCGAAAAAATTCAATTCTGCGAGTTTCGAGCGGAGCTTTTCGATGCAGCGGGCCTTGGTAGGACCAATCGAACCGAGCGGAATGGCGAGCATCCTGCTCGCTTCCTCGTACGATGCCTCCTTCGCTCCGAACAGAGCCTCCAATAGTTTCGCACAACGCCCGGTCAGAGAAGCCATCGCACGATGCAAAGTCAGACTTTGAGCGGTTTCCTCGACAACCGTTTCCGCTGACTTCTCTTGGCTCAGGAGAGTGTTGTCGTCTGGATCAAGGACCTCTGAACTTCTCTTCAGGAGTTGTAACTTTCGCTCAATCGCGCACCGGGTGGCAGTGGTGATGACCCAGCTCGGCAGACCTGCGCCGTTAGTAATGGAGTCAATTCCCCGATGAAGGGCAACAAAGGTGGTCTGAAAAACATCCTCCACTTCAGACTCGGCAAGTCCAGTCCGGCGAATCGCCCAGTACACCCGTTTCTGCAAAATTTCGACGAGTCGCGCCCATGCGCGCCCATCTTTGTGGCGGCACCGGAGAAGCAATACGTTCCAATCGGCGGGGGTCAACTCCATATCTTTGCATTATGAATTATGCCATGAGACGGCTACCACGGAAGTTTTCCGCGTTGCGATGTATTTTTACGGGTTTTCAATTCACTTTAGATCAGGCATGCCGATGGGCATGAATAAACCATGAATCTAAAAACCTATTTTATTACAGGACTTGCGCTGCTGTCGGCTTTTGCTTTTAGCGAGATGCGGATTGTCGGCGGCATGAGCAACTTCGATTGCTACAACGACGAATCTGAAGACTGCGAAGGCTTCGAAATAGAAATCGAGGACTTCCACAGCTCAGATATCTACAGCACTTATGGCGGATCGTGCTTCGGTCAGGCAACCCTGCACGACACGGGGCACAGCTGCATCGTCCGCTACTTCAACCCTGCCGTCCATCTCGCTCCTGGAGCAATGACGCACTTTGGCGTTCACACGAATCGATCGATGCCAGCCGCCAGCATCAGCTACCGCTGGATCTTTGAAAACTCCTTCGGCACCGGAACGTACACCATGACGAAGAAAATGCCCAAGCACGACGTGCGGCTTGTCACACTTGACGACGGAACGACTGCGCTGCGAGACGCCATTGTCAACACCGAACCTCAGGGCGGTGCTTGGTTCTTCGTCTTGCCCTATCGAGTTGACGTTCCGGGAGAATTCAGTCTCGCGGACCTGATGAGCAACAACCCGACGGTCACCGGAGCTTCACCAAGGGGAAGTGGTTCCGACCACCTGAGACCCAAGCACCTCAAACCGGGCGACGTTATCTCTGACGACGATGCGTTGGATCCTGGACAGCTCTCCAGCGACGTGTACTGGTACAAAATCTACGCCAGCGTTGGCTCAGGCCACAATGCGGAACCCGGTGCATTGCTTGGGGTGATGATCGACAACACGGTTCGGAGCAACATCCAGAGCGTTATCGGTTCTGTGAACCTCCAGGATGTCAACACGCAAGTGGGTCGCCCGGTTCAAATTGACTTCCTGAACCCCGGAAGCCAGACTGTCCTTCAGTCCTATCTGCAACCGATCAACGCGGACGGAAACATCAGCTTTGACCTCGGCGCGATCCTTACGCCCGGCAACTACGACGTGCGCATCTTCGGTGAAACTTGGCTCAAGCAACGCCATTCCAGCATCGCAGTGACCGCCGAAGGCGTTGGTATTCCACCAACTAACCTAACAAACGGTGATGTCAACGGCGACAACGTTGTGGACCTCACAGACTACACCAGGCTGCTCGCGGCGTTCAACACGATAACTGGAGACTTCAACTTCTCCCGTTTTGCCGACCTGAATAAAGACGGCGTTGTCGATCTGACTGACTACACGATTCTTGTCCTGAACTTCAATAAGATCGGGGAACAATAGTCTCCGGTCTCCTTTCCCCCATGGGCCGCGCTTTGCGCGGCCATTTTTTCATAACGTACTGGCCTAGTATTTTTTTTAGACCCCCTCCCCTCAAAACAAATCGGCATGCTCAAAAGCGTGAAAAAATCATGACATTACGAAACTACTTGCTGGCTGGCCTAACCCTTTTGGCCGCGAATTCATTTGGAACTATCCGCATTTCTGGCGGAATGAGCAACTTCGACTGCTGGAACGACGAAAACGACGATGCCGAAGGCTTCGAAATTGAAATTGAAGATTTCCGCCCCGAGGACATCCAGGGCACTTATGGCGGTAGCGCATTCGGAGGTCCGACTTTGCGGTACACCGGTCACAGCATGATCGTGCGGTACTACAATTCGAACGTCCACCTCCCACACGGTGCTATGACTCACTTCGGTGTTCATTCCAACAAGGTCATGCCTGCGGCAAGCCTGAAGTATCGATGGGTGTTTAACAATAGTTTTGGCACCGGTACCTACACCATGACGAAGAAGATGCCCAAGCACGATGTGCAGCTCATTACTCTTGACGATGGAAGCCAAGCGGTTCGCGATGTGATCGTGAACACCGAGCCAAACGATGGCCAAATCTTCTTCTTCTTGCCTTATCGCATTGATGTGCCGGGAGTCTTCAGCCTCAACGATTTGATGTCTAACAACTCCACGGTCCTTGGAGCGACTCCGATGGGCGACGGTCCTGATGGACTGACTCCCGAGCAGCTCGATCCGGGCAACGTCTGGGGCAACGACGATGTGGTGGAAAGTGGCGACAACACCAGTCAAATCTTCTGGTACAAAATCTACGATAACGCTGGCACGGATCAAGACCCCGTGGTTGGCAATATGATCGGCGTAATGATTGACAACACCGTGACAAGCGCCGCTGGCTTGCAAGCGATTCAGGGTCCCGTGAACCTTCAAAACATCGCGAGTTCGGTGGGACGTCAGGTTCAAGTGGACTTCTTTAGCCCAGGTGGAACAACGGCCCTGCAGTCTTATCTGCAACCGATTAACG
>JAIOPU010000237.1 GCA_021413725.1 Armatimonadota bacterium
TGAAGAAGACCAAACTCCTGAACTCTCTGCGATTGGTAGATGTTCATGAGCATCGCCATCATGATCGTTATTACTACTACCAGCACCCCGATTACGATGTTGAGAACTTTGTAGAGGATCTTGAACATTTCCTCCGAATCCGAACTCACATCGGCATAGGAGAAGACCCTGCCGCCCTGCTTTGTAAACTTCTTCAACGCCCATTTGTCCAGTGTTTCTTGGTCGGCTGGGGTCTTGGCGAAGGCAAGATAGACGTCGATTGGCGGAAAATGCCATTTCTGATGGTAAGCCAGCGGAATCAGCATAACATAGTTCGAGGTCTTGGCAATTCCGACGATTTTGACCTCGTTCGCTGAGTACATGTCATCGCTGCTCGGCGAGAGAAGGGAATCCCCAATGCCCTTTTCCAGACTCCTGGCAACTGGTTCGCTGATAATTGCTTCGGCCTTATCGCCTTCAGGAAGCCGCCCGGTCAGCGAGGTCATCTCCATCCGTTCCAGGTAGTAAGTCGTGTCCTCAGGGTTGAGGGCCAGGACCGCGAAGGGCCACTTTCCGACGATACTCTGAACTCGGCCGTCGGCCACTCGGCAGGTGATCAGACGTTCAAGGGGGACCGGTGATTCCTTGAGAACTTGCTCTTTAATCAGCGGAATCAACAGCGGATTGCTCCGCCCGGTAATGCCGGTGTGCAGTTTCATGTAACCGTAAATCGTGCGAATCGAAAGCGGAATCGAGTTCATCATCGCCACGATCCCCGCGATGAGCATGACCGCTAGAATGATAACCAAGGTGAGGGGGGCAGTTTTTGCGACATTTCTTCGCAAAAACACCGTCGCCGAAAGGGGGCCACGGTGTTTGGATTTTCGGATTGAGACTGCCACTACCTAAGTTCTACTCTATTTCGTCCTGAGATAGCCGCAAAGTTGAAGGATCGGCTCAATGAACTTCGCTCCCTAACTTGCGTCGATAGCGAAGAAAGACCTCGTCACCCACCGGGAGGGCTGAGACTAAGTTGTAGTCCTGCACCTTGTCCCTCGGGAGAGCTTCTCCGCCGGCGTACGTGGGGGTTTTCTTGCCGAGCTTTACTTTCGGTGCTAGAGTAAGGAAAAGTTCGTCGACGAGGTCTTCGCTGAGGAAGGCGGCGTTCACCTCGCTGCCCCCCTCAATCAAAAGATTCTTAACGCCAAGGACGTTGCGAATGTAGTCTAGGCAGTCCACTAGATTAATTTCCTTCTTTCCAAATCTCAGGACTTTGATACCGTTGGGAACTGAGAACTCGGAGTTCTTGGCGGTAATGACGTAGGCCTTTTCGGGAAAGTCCGTGAAGAACCGAGAGTTGAAGTCGAGTTTTCCGGATTCTGTGAGCACGAACCGGGCGAGGTGTTCGGGGTAGTGCAAGCCGGGAGTTCCGCGAAGGGTGGTTGCGCCGACGATAACGCCGTCGCATGCCCGTTCGATGTTGCGCATTGCGGCGTGATCTGTTTTTGAGCCAAGGTCCATCACGTGTTCGTCCCGATCGCCGGAAATGATCTTCCCGTCAATCGTCGTGACCATGTTGATCACGGTGTAGGGGCGATTGGCCTCCGAGGTTGGGAAGTGGAGATCAGCGTAGGGGACTGCGACATTGGGTTGCAGCGAGTCTTGGATTGCGAGGCGCAGAGTGCGCAGAGTTTGCTCGGCGTATCGTTCGCCCCCGATCCAGTAGGTCGGGACGTTGTAGACCCCGCTTGCATAGGCGGCATCGTCGAACCCGACGATCTCAAAGGCAAAACTCCGCCCCTCGATCGCTTTTCGAAGCTTCTCGGGTTCCGCGATCAAACCGTCGGCGAGCCTTAGGATCACCTCGACCGAGTTGATATCTTGTCCCCGCAGCCAATAGGCTTCGTACAGACGCGACACCATTTCCCAGCCCACACCTTGTCTTTTCGCGTAAGAGACTGCTTCGTGCGCGTTGTGGGTGCGCATTTGGTGGGGGCGGTCAATCTTTGGATAGTGGACACCTTCGGCATCCGCTGCCAGTTGGAACCGAGATGGGGTTTTGGGTCGATTCGTCTTGACCAGAGCCGGCGAGTCTTCGGGCCAGGCCATGTCTTCCGGGAATAACTCGTAGCCGAGAAAATCAAATTCCAGGTCAAACTCGAGGGTCAATTTCCTAATTTGGGAGACCATGAGCCAGCACCATCCGCAGATGAAATCGTGCGCGACTGGAATTTTTAGACTCATACCTATAATTGTGGCGAAAAAGACCCTCGAACCGAGGGTTCGAGGGTCTTTTTGAAGTGATTAGTTGTTCGATTCCGACGAATTCGTCTGAACTTCGACCTTAATCGCGACCGGCTTTACGATTGGGATTTTCGGGATCGAAATTTTGACCATTCCGTTGTCGAACTTCGCTGTCGTTTTGTCGACTTCGAGTTGATCAGGAAGCCGTATTGACCTCGTGAAACTGCCGTAAGAAATTTCGTTCCGGTAAATCTTCTCATCTTCTAATGTCTCTTTTTTCGTTTCTCCGCGTATCGTCAGTGTCTGATCTTCAATTTCCACAAAAAGTTCCGTGGGACTTATCCCCGGCACTGATGCTCGGATAATTAAAGCGGTTTCGGTCTGGCTAACGTCCACTGGGAGGATGTGGCTTTGGGCCGACTGGACTTGCTCGCCTCGGGCGAGAATTTGGTCAATCATCGAATTCATTCGGTCGTACTCAGAAAGCGGGTTGCAGTTTCGGATTATGGTTTTCATCTTTTTAAGTAGCCTCCATTTGAGTGCTTACAGTAGATATAACATGAGTGCATGGGTATCAAGTTCCAACATCGAGAAAAATATAAAAAAAAAGTCCGCACCGGATTCCGGTGCGGACTTTGTACCTACCTTCGGCTAATCTAGCGTCGAGGTCGGAACTTTGAGTTCACGTCGTCGTTGCCGCCTCTTCCTGGGAAGGAATCGGGAGCTGACGGGGCGCCGCCGTTGTCGGAACGTGTGTCCTGGACTTCAGTGACTGCCTCGCGTGGAGCGTCCTCTCGTGGTCCGCGATCTCGATCTCGGTAACCACCTCGATCTCCGCCGCCGCTACGGCCGCCTCGATCTCGGTCTCCGCCTCCGCGTCCACCACGATCACCGCCGCCTCGTCCTCCGAATCCACCACGCTCTTCGCGTTGCGGTCGTTGAACCTTGCTCGGATCAGCGTTGATGTTGCCTGCGAGTGCGGGCAACGACTGCTCAAGGCCGAGGGCAGTGAGGTTGACTCGACCTTGCGAATCCACTTCAAAGACCTTGACGTTGATTCGGTCGCCAGCACTGACGACATCGTCAGGGCGTCGAATTTCGGCAGTGGTGAGGTGCTCAGTTGGCACAAGACCTTCCTTACCAGCCATGTATTCCACCATCGCGCCGCGACCCATCAGTCGGGTTACAGTTCCGGTGAATTCTGCGCCGACTTCGGCACTCATCGTGACCGCCTTGATCTGCTCGATAGCAGCAAGAGCGGCGTGGCCTTCTGTTGCGGCGACCAAGACTCGGCCGTCCTGTTGGACGTCGATTTGGGCACCGGTTTCGGCAACAATACGACGAATCGTCGCGCCTCCAGGGCCGATGAGAGCTCCAATCTTCTCTGGGTTGATTTGGATCGTCGTAACGCGTGGTGCGTTCGTGCTGATCTCGCTTCGCGGCTCAGAAATGGCGTCGGTGATGCATTGCAGGACTTGGAGTCGTGCTCGCTTTGCTTGCGCAAGAGCGTCGGCAAGAACCTTGTCTGGAATTCCGTCGAGTTTGGTATCGAGTTGAAGGGCAGTGATACCGTCCTTGGTTCCGGCGACCTTGAAGTCCATGTCTCCACAGAAGTCTTCCATGCCTTGGATGTCGGTGAGAACCTTGAAGTTCTTACCGTCGGACATGAGTCCCATCGCGATTCCCGCGACAGGTGCCTTCAGAGGAACACCGGCGTCCATCAGAGCCAGAGTCGAACCGCAAACGGAGGCCATGGAGGTGGAGCCGTTGGATTCGAGACATTCGCTCATCAGCAAACAAGTGTATGGGAAATCAGGATCGTCGAGGGGCACCATCGACTTCAGCGCACGCTCGGCGAGAGCACCGTGGCCGACTTCTCGGCGACCAGCTCCTCGGAGTGGGCGACACTCACCGACCGAGTAGGGCGGGAAGTTGTAGAAGTGCATATAGCGCTTGGAAGGCTCGTCCTCGATGCCGTCCATCGTTTGCGCATCGCCTGGCATTCCGAGCGTGAGCACGGTCAGAACCTGGGTTTGGCCACGAGTGAACAGACCGGAACCATGAACCTTCGGCAAGATGCCGGGGATGGCTTCGAGCATCCGAATTTCGTCGAGCTTTCGTCCGTCGGATCGCTTGTCCTCTTCCATGACCAATTTTCGGACCGTCTTCTTCATGACGTAATCCACGGCACCGGCGATCTGAGCGATGAGCTCTGGCTTGTCGGCATTCTTGGTTGTGTACTCAGCGATGATTGACTTCGTCAAGTCGTCAAGCGCAGACTCGCGATTTGCCTTATCTGGGTTGCAGATAGCGGCGGCGAGAGCTTTGCTCGAACCCTTTTCGATGGACTTGATCAAGTCTTCGTCGGTCAGGCTGTAAATGCCTTCACGCTTCGGAGTGTTGACCATTTTTCCAAACTTCTCAAGCTCGGCGCAGATGACTTTGATACCATCGTGGGCGAATTTGAGGGCTTTGATCATGTCCTCTTCGGTGACTTCGGTTGCGCCTGCCTCAACCATCGAGATCGCGTTCTTGTGACCGGCGACGCAGAGGTCGAGGTCGGAAGCGGCGATTTCTTCAATACTCGGGAACAGGATGAATTTTCCGTCCGCACCACGACCGACGCGAACGCCGGCAACTGGGCCTGCGAACGGAACGTCAGAAACGGTGAGAGCCGCGCCGGCTGCCGTGATGGCAAGGACGTCGGGTGGGAAATTCTGGTCCACGGCGAAAGGAAGACAGATGACTTGAACGTCATTGCGCAGGCCTTTCGGGAAAAGTGGGCGTAGGGGTCGGTCGATGAGCCGGCTCGTGAGAACCGCTCGGTCCGAAGGTCGTCCGCCGCGCTTGATGAAGCCGCCGGGGATTTTGCCTACGGAATACTTGCGCTCTTCATAGTCACAAGTAAGGGGTAGAAAGTCGATGCCGGGTCGTGCCGCTTTCGACATAGTTGCTGTTGCGAGAACCACAGTTTCGCCGCAGCCTAATAAAACTGCGCCGCCAGCTTGCTTGGCGACGCGACCGGTCTCGACGCTGATGGTCTTGCCACCAACTTCGAACGTATGTGTGTGAATCATTTTTGCCTCCGTGAATCTATCGAGGCTTGACTTCGCGAATTCCTAGCTCCTGGATTAACGTACGGTAGCGAGCGATGTCGGTTCTGCGAAGGTAACCTTCGAGCCGACGTCGTTTGCCGACGAGCACCATAAGCCCACGTCGACTATGAAAGTCTTTCTTGTGAGTTTTTAGGTGTCCGGTGATCTGTGCGATACGCGATTGCATCACAGCGATTTGAACCTCAGGGGATCCCGTATCGCCTTCTGTCTTTGCGTACTTCGTGATCACATCTTTTTTAACAGTAGTATCCAATGGCATTTTCGAAAGTTCTAGCCTCAATAGTAGTTTCAGGCCTTCAATGGCCTGGGACGAAACTTTGCGAGCCGCTCTAGGGAATCTCCCTTGAGAAACTCCATACAACGGCTGACGCGTCGTCTCGCTTCCCGCCATTATACCCAGGTTTTGAACGGATTGTGGTGGAACGTCGTCCAAGAATGGAACAAAATTGATTGGTTCGATGTGGAGAAATAAAAAGCGGTGACAATGAAGTTTCGCAAATTGTATTGGGTGACAGAAGAAGTCTGTGACCAAGAGTCCCGAGTCAACGGCGTGTTCACGAGTTTCGTGGATTTGATTGACAAAGGCCTGACTAACACGAGGTGCCGAACTCGGCTCAGTTTGTTCAAACTGGATTGCCAAGGGCCACCTCTCGGGACTTGGACGACGGACGATTTTGTCGCAATGGACGACGATCTCGCTCCCTTTGTGTCTAGCGGCGAGTTTTCTGCAGAAGACTGCAAGGCGCTGGTCGAGGCGTTCGGAAAGATTGCGCAAGTGACGGCGTAGAGTTTTGTGAATGGAAACGGGGCTGGCTCAATCGGGCCAGCCCCTTTTTGTGTCTAAAGACTCAAGTTTTGCGAAGCCCAAAACCG
>JAIOPU010000238.1 GCA_021413725.1 Armatimonadota bacterium
ATCTGGATGAGATTTTTCCGCATCAGACGGTGGCCGACAATAAGGTCAAGAACAAGCTCATCGACTCGGGTTTGAGTCTGCCCGAGATTGAGGTTTCGCTGAAGAAGATCAGGGCCGAGGCGGAGGTTTTCACTCCGCTGAACGTGGACCTTGCGGGCGAGGAAGCCAAGCTGGGGATGGAGTTCGACAAGATCATGGGTTCGCAGACCGTGAATTGGGAAGGCGACGAGATTACGCTTTCGCGACTTGCGCAGCAATACCAAAACGACGACCGCGCCATCCGCGAGAAGGCTTGGCGGCTTGACATGGCTCGCCGCCATCAGGATCGCGCCGCGATGAATGAGCTTTGGGGCCGCTTCCTGGCGAACCGACTCCAGCAAGCCGACAACCTCGGATTGGAGCAAGACTACCGCGCGATGCTCTGGAAGCAAAAGCACCGATTCGACTACGACGCCAACGATTGCAAGTCCTTCCACGCCGCGATCGAACAAGTCGTCGTCCCCGCCGCCGAGCGAATTTACGAAAAGCGCCGCAAGCGCCTGGGCCTCGACACGTTGCGTCCTTGGGACCTTGACGCCTCCTTCCCGGGCGACACCCCGCTCAAGCCTTTTGACGATGTCGCCGTGATGAACGAGCGCGCAAAGAGGATTCTGCACAACGTAGACCCCGAGCTGGGCGAGATGTATTTGACGATGGACCGCGAGGGCTTACTCGACCTCGACAACCGCAAGAACAAAGCTCCCGGCGGATACTGCACCGAGTTCGCCGTCGTCCAGCGGCCGTTCATCTTCATGAACGCGGTCGGCTCCCACCGCGACGTCCAGACTCTGCTCCACGAAGCGGGTCACGCGTTCCACGTTTTCGAGTCCGCGCACCTGCCCTATCTAATCCAGGGCAACTACGGCAGCGAAGTCGCCGAGGTCGCTTCGATGTCCATGGAACTGCTCTCTGCCCCCTACTTTGAGGAATCCAAAGGGGGCTATTATTCGACCCGCGACGCCGCCCGGGCAAGAATCGAGCACCTCGAAAAGCTCATCCTTTTCTGGCCCTACATGGCGGTCGTGGACGCGTTCCAGCACTGGGTTTACGAGAACCCGTCGCTCGCCGCCGACGCCGCAAACTGCGACGCCGCTTGGACCAAAGAGTGGAACCGCTTTATGAAGGGCGTGGACTGGTCGGGCCTCGAAGACATCGCCGCTACCGGCTGGCATCGGAAATTGCACATATTCCAAGTGCCGCTCTACTACGTCGAATACGGCCTCGCCCAACTCGGCGCGATCCAGGTTTGGAGCAACTCGCTCACTGACCCCGCAAAGGCTACTCGGCAATACCGGGATGCTTTGGCTCTGGGCGGGACGGCCTCGATTCCCGACTTTTTCCGCACAGCGGGGGCGAAATTCGCCTTCGATGCCGGAACCGTCGGAGCGGCGGTCAAGCTTTGCGAAGATACGATTGCAGAGCTCGAAACGACGCTTTAAGTCGCAAATTTGCTGAATTGTGGCGCAAGCCGTCACAATTCAGCGGTTTTTCCCCGATTAAGGTTGGGAATTAACCGTAATGAATCGAAACACCTTAATCTTTCTCGTAGCTGTGATGGCAACGTCTGCAAACGCACAGCTCGCCTATGACAACGCCGCGGACGCGGTCTACACAGGAGGCAACATAAACGGTCTCAACGGTGGATATGGCTTTAATGCTTGGGTCGCCAACCCACCTTCGAACACTGGAACCGCCGGAAATTTCCAGTTTACGTCTTCGCAAAATGGGAACGGGAGTAGCGGAAACATTGACAGTTCGGGGAAGAGCTTTGGTCTCTACTCTAATTCGAATGACTTCTCGCAGATTTTTAGATCCTTCAATGTTTCTATGGTGGGCGCGCGAACCATTTCGATGGATTGGGACAACGGCTATATTGATCAAGGAATGCGGGCGTACGCCCAGATCGGGAGTTACCAGTTCGGCTTTATTGGCGGTCAGGCCAACTACTATTACGATATCGGAGCTGGACAAGTTGACTCAGGGCTCCCGTTCACCACCGACGGTCTTCACCTGAAATTAGTCTTGAACGGGACGGGAGGCTTCCATTTCTCGGCTTCTCCTTACAGCTCCTCGAGTGTCTGGGCCGCCGCCAGCCTCAGCGGTGCAAATGTCCCGGTTTTGATTGGGGCGACGAGCATCAATACCGGGAACGGCTCAAGCAACAACTCCTACCTTAACAATATGAAGATCACCGGAGTGGTCCCAGAGCCGGGCAGTTTGCTGGTGCTCGGGCTAGGATTCGTCGCTCTCTCTCGGCGAATCAGAAAATAGCGTTTAAGCAGTCGCGGCGGATTCCGCCGCTATATACCCGGTGCTGAAGGCGGCTTGCAAGTTGTAGCCGCCGACCGGCCCCGCGATATCGAGAATTTCACCGCATAGATAGAGGCCCTGAGTACGAAGCGACCGCATAGTCTGCGGATCGACTTCGTCCAGGGGAACTCCCCCGGCGACGACTTCGCCCTTATTGAGGACGACGTTGGTAACCCGCCCGAGCGACCAGCCTTTCATAATCTCGATCAGCCGGTTGCGCTCTTTTTTGCCGAGGTTGGTACAAATGGTTTCATCCGGAATTCCGGCGAGGGCGAGCATCGCGAGCGCAAGGCGTTCTGCGACGTATTGGTCTACGAACCCGCGAACGTATCGCTTGGGGAACTTCTTAACCCAGGCTTGAATCTGCGCGGAAAGGTCTTCGAAACTCGTATCGGGAGTCACGTCGGCTTCGATCCAGACTTCGCCGGTCGGCATCTTCTCCGCACACTCGCGACTGATTCCAAGCACAGTTGGGCCGCTCACTCCATGGTGGGTGAAAAGCAGATCGTCGCGCCAGCGTACGAATTCCTTGCCATTTTGTCTAGCTTTGAGGATGCAGTCCCGAAGAGCGACGCCTGACCACTCGGTCGGAGCCGGGTGGGTTCGCATGGGCGCGAGGGCGGCTTTGATGGGGACTGTTTTGTGTCCCAATGTCTTGAGCCAAGGATAGCCATCCCCGGTCGTCCCCGTTCCGGGATAAGAGGAGCCCCCTACGCACAGTATTACTGTGTCGGTTTTGATCTCTCCGGCCTCGGTTCTGACGCCGGTGATCGCACCGTCTTTCGTTAGGATTTCTGTCACCGGAGTCTCAAGTCGCACTTCGACTCCCGCCTCGACGAGATACTGGCGAAGGATTTCCACCACGTCCTTCGCGGTCCCAGTGAGGGGAAATACCCGACCGTTCGGGCGGGTGTAAACCTCAAGCCCCTTGGCCGTGAACATTTCGATGATCTGCTGATTGGTCCAGCGGTAGCAGGCGGGGCGAATAAAGCGGGCCTCGTTGGGGCGGAACGCCTTGAGAACACCTTCGATGGGGCCGTCGTGAGCGATATTGCACTTGCCGCCGCCGGAGATCAAGATTTTGGTGCCGATTCTTGCCGTTTTCTCCAGAAGAATGACTTTCGCGCCAAGATTGGCGGCTCGCCAAGCGGCGATTATCCCTGCAGCACCTGCCCCCACTACCACGACCGTCTTTGCCACCCGCCTATGGTACTCGCTATACTGATTCCCATGGACTTGATTTTTGCGGCGATTATCGGGATGGTGGCGGGCGTCGGCGGCGGGCTTTTTGGAATTGGCGGGGGGATTATCATCGTCCCCTGCCTCGTCGCCGCCCTCGGCTTCACCCAGCACAAGGCTCAAGGGACTTCTTTGGTGGCACTATTGGCTCCGGTGGGTGTGCTGAGCGTGATGAACTATTACAAAGCGGAAAACGTGGACCTGCGGATTGGCGGAGTCGTCGCTGCCGGGTTCTTCGGGGGAGCATTTTTCGGGAGCAAGATTGCGCTCGGACTGGATGAGGTCGCGATGAAGCGAGGGTTTGCGGTGTTCCTGCTTTGTGTCGCGGCGTGGATGTTGTTTACTACGAAGGGGAAATAGCGCGGCATCCACACCCGCCAAACGGGTAAAACTTGGGGTGTGGAGCAATGGCTATCGAACTTACACCCGGCGATCTTGGGACTCATCCGCGTTCTGCTCTTAGTCGTCCCGATTCTCACCATCGTTCCTGGGTTCATTTGGCTTGAAAGAAGGCTCCTCAGTTGGATGCAAGACCGCATTGGTCCCAACCGAGTCGCCACATTTACTTTTAAGAACGGTAAGAAAATCAAGAGCTTTGGGTTGCTACAGCCGATCGCCGACGGCGTCAAACTCTTTCTTAAAGAAGACGTCACCCCCGTGGCCGTTGACCGTGCGATCTATTTTGTCGCTCCCGCGATTGCGCTCTTCCCCGCTTTTGCTCTCGGCGGAACTTTGCCTTGGGGACCGAGTTATGGAGTCTATGGACTGCTGACTCCGATTGCCAATGTCGATATCGGCGTACTCTACGTCCTCGCCGTCAGCTCGCTCGGCGTCTAC